>JBBQNS010000061.1:0-21199 GCA_038330175.1 Kiritimatiellia bacterium | reverse complement strand
CCCGGCATGACGGAAAATCCCGATCCGCCTAAGACGATTTTAACCGACGTTTCTTCTCGTACGACGGTCACAATGGCCCGGACGGTGTCGATGTATCGCTTTTCATTCAGGAGGTTGACGTTATCTACATTTCGGATGGATACCCCGACAAGCTCTGGCTGAAACTGTCGCACCTGCTCCCGGACTGCGTCGAAAGATTGCCCGCGATGCAGAAAATCGAACAAGGCAACTTCATGTCCGGCCTGCCGAAGCGAGGCGGCCACCATGCTCATGCCGAGTGGATAAACAGCATAAGGAGTTTCCGCGATATTAGAGGAGATGAGGAGGATTTTCATGTTGTCTCGGGAGCGGCATTTTTCGCCCATTTCCGATCTTGTCTCAATCGGATGGATTGGTAGGTGCCATCGGCCTGTTCCTTCTCGATTACTTTCATGTAAAGTCGGCCCATTTTTACTTCTTTTGAGGCATCGTGATAGAAGGCGCTCCAGGCGTACTCGTACATTTCCTGGAGTTTGTCAGGGCTCATGCGTGCGGGCTTGAAGACCACATCCCCGCCAGTGTATTCCGCCCAGCGGTTGTGAAGAATGCGCCCTTGCTCTTCAAGAGTGGTTCGGATGGAGGAATGCAGGAACGGCGTCAGCACGGTGAATTCGGCAAGGTCGAGGTCGATCTCCAGCAGGAAGTCCACCATCCGCTTGATGTAATCTTCGTCGTGGTCATCCATCCCCAAGATGATCGTGCCTTCAACCCCGATGCCCCGGTCTTTTAATCGCTTTACACGCTGTCGGATGCAGTCGGAGGTATCCACTACGGCTTGATAGACATACCAGCAGCCTGCCTTAGCCGCTAGGTCGAGAATCTCGTCATCGTCTTTGATCGGATGTGATACCCATTTTTTCTTTAATGGAATCATGGCGCGGAATAATTCTTTTTCCCAAGCATCATCTTGGGCCAGTGAATTATCCACAATGAATAGTCGGTTGTTTTCGATGGCAGCCATTTCCTCAATCACATTTTTCACCGGGCGCGGTCGGAAGCGGCGTCCTCCCAGATAAGGAGTGCAGCAGGGGAAGCAGTTGAATCGGCAACCGCGGGAGGCATGGATTAAATCCACCATCTGAACGCCTCGGAAATTGTAACTTTCGCGATGGAGAATGCTGCGCCGGGCAGGCCCGATCAGGCGGGTGTCCGGGTGGTCGCCCAAGAAATTGTAGAGGGGTTTCATCCGGCCGGCGGCGAAATCGGCTAGCACGGTTTCGAAACGCCCTTCCGCTTCGCCTAGGAACACAGCATCGGCATGGTGTGCGGTTTCTTCCTGATGCAGCATGGTGGCGATACCCCCGAAAATCACGGGAATCTTTCGTGCGCGATAATGGTCTGCAATCTCCCACGCTCGTGGCATCTGGCAGGTTAACATTACGGAGAGAGCTACCAGATCCGGGGAATCGTCCAAGTCCAGCTTCTGGACATGCTCGTCGCAGAAGGTTAGTTCAACTGCGGAGGGCACCGTGGCGGCAAAGCACACAGGACCGTGGGGGGGTAAATGGAATTCCGGCTGGTTTTTGAGTTTAGGCCAGCGAGGATAAATCAGCTTCATGCGCATAGGTTGCCGTTTCCTTTCATTAATTGGTGCAACCGGAGGGCCACTGTTTCCGCCGGCTCATCCGATCCATTTCGTGCCATTATTTCGTCTAGCGATAAATTTAAACCAGAGGCCACATCCGTATGGCTCATCCAAAAAGCGATGGCCTCCTCCCCGGTTACGCGAATCGCCATGACATCAGGGGCCCCATCCACCAGCAATGTGCGTGCCGTTAGCAGGAGAGAGGCTGTTTCGTTTCCCGTGAATCCTGCATAAACCATCGCCCCCTCAAATCCGAAATGAATCGCAGTTTCCGCTAATGGACTTGATGGCAAAGTATAGATGAAAAGGTTGCCTCGTGCCAAGATCCGTCCTGCCCCCAGATAATCATTGAAATAGGCCAGATTGGAGGCCGTGCTTCCGGCATGGCTGACGCCCACCAGTGCCGTTCCGCGCCCCCGAGAGGCGTTCCCGCAACGGCTGGCGTCCCGCAATGCGAGTGCCACCGCGACCAGAGTCTGTCGGGTAGCCACATCGAATCGACCTGTGTTTTTGACCGGGTTACTGAAAATCTCATTGCGCTTCCACAACCCGTCCCAAGAGGCGGGCCCGGATTCGCCTTCGCCGCAAAGACCGCCGCCCCAAGCGGATGCGTTGAGCCAGCCAACTCCGCGAATATGTAGGGAATCTGTTGTTTTCATGGCGTGATAATCAATGCCGAATTGACGCCTCCAAACCCGGAATTGGTGGACAAGACGACATTCATGGCCGGAGCCGGAATGGCCTCCCTGTGAACCCAGCCTTCTGCCTCGGGATCAATGTCGTTTAAGTTGGCGGACGGGGGAATGACCGCCGCCTTCAGGGATTCCAGTGCGATAATGGTTTCCACAAGGCCTGCTGCCCCCATCGTGTGACCAATCGACCCCTTTACTGAATAGACCGGGCGCACTGAATTCGCAAAAACCCGGTTAAATGCCTTCAACTCCATGGAATCGTTGTAGAGCGTTCCCGTGCCGTGTGCAGAGATGGACCCGATGGCCTCCGGTGCCATGCTGGCTTTGGATAACGCCTGCTCGATGGCTCGCACCAAACCACTGCCGTCACGCGAAGGACCGGTCATGTGGTTGGCATCCCCGCTCAAGCCCCAACCGGCAATCCGCCCCAGAATAGGGCGATGGGCCGATGCCGCCGCCATCTCGCTCATCAGTAATATCGTGCCTGCGGCTTCGCCGACGGTCAGTCCTTTGCGACTTCTATCGAATGGCCGTGCGCCCTCAGGGTCAAGGGCCATTAAGGAGGAAAATCCGGCAAACACGAATTCAGTGACGGCATCGCACGCTACAATGAGTACCGCCTCGCGTTCGCCCGATGCGAGCAAGGCCGCGCCCTGGGCGATGGCGGCAGAGGAGGAGACGCAGGCCGCCGAGATGACGCACCCATCGGATACCCCCAGAAGTCCAGTCACTCGCCCCAAAAGCTGGGTCAAATGACTTTCACTGGCGTCGATATTGGCGCCCAGACAATGACGTTCAAGCAGCTCTACTTCGCCGGTGGTAGAGGCAAGGATTACGAGTGTTTTTTTCGGAAGGGTCCCGGCCAGCGGGGCGAGGAGTGGACGCAACATTTGCATCACGAGCGATGTGTCGGCGGTAGGGGTTAGCCCCGGGATTAAGGCGGCATTATGTGTCTGAAACGTCTGGGTATTAAACCGATCTATCAATGAAAAAGCGGACCGTCCGGTCAGAAGTCCATTCCAGCAGGGGGTGGTTCCCAGGCCCCACGCCGTTACGATGTCCGCTTGAACCACCACGGGGCTCATAGTTGCAGGCCCTTGAATTCGCCTGCACGCCAGCGGGCCCGGCACCGTTCAAGCATGGGCGGACTTGCGAAACACACCTGCCCGGTTTGGGCCTCGGTGAACACCTGCACGGTCCAGGCGCGTGCGGCAAGGGTTCCGTCGGTTTTAATTAACTCATATTCCGTGTTCAGTCGTGCGCCTTCATTCCAGATGAGGGAGGCGACGATGGTGAACTCTTCGTTTAAGGTTAGCGGCTTCAGGTAATCCACATGATATTGCGCGACGGGCCCCTGAAGTCCGGCTTCAAGGAAGTCGCTGTAAGATAAGCCACACCGGCGTCCTAGTTCGTCGGCGCCCTCCTCAATGAAAAGCGGGTAGCGGCCGAACCAGACAATACCCATGGGGTCGGTTTCGTTGAATCGAACCCGGCGAGTGACGCGGAACCGCAAGGGGGAAGGAGCGCCGGCCTCGGTGGGAAAGTGGGGTTTCCGACCGCGGTGACTCATGAGGCGGCTTCCGTTTTGTCCGGCGTGGTGGTGACGATCAGGCTCAGTTCGGCAACCTTTGCCTCTTGGCGTGTGATGCGGAATCGCACCTTGCGTTCGCCTTCGGTTTCATCATTTGAGAAAGTGGCGCGGAACGTCAACGTTTCGCCAGGCCGTACAGGAGCAAACCATTTGGCTGATACCATTTGCATGAGACGTACGGCTCCGAGCCCCGTCGCGGCGAGCATTGCCAGTGCCGCTTCCACCATGCAAACCCCGGGAAGAACCGGATTGCCTGGGAAATGCCCCTGAAATCCGACGTAATCGGGTGGGAAGACAAACGTGGCCAGCCAGGCCCCTTCCGGGATCCGGTTCAGGTCCGACAGGCAGCGCTGCGTTGCTTTGGCAATCAAACTCATTATTGTGACCTTGCGTTTTATTAAAGAAAGGCGCTAAATTTGCACTCGTTCCCGAGGGATGTCAACAGAAAGGAAGCCGACTATGACGCGTTTATTCAAGGTGTGGATGGTATGGGGTATGATGATTTTGGTGGGCAGTGTCGTTAGCTTTGCTGATGAAGCCGCCGGCCGCATTGCCGACACGGGGTTTGGGTCATTTAAACTGGATGAAAAAGGGACGCTACGTCAGTTCAACCTATCGCACTCAAAAACGGTTTATGAGCCTACTACATGGCGTCCCAATGAGGGGGATGAAGTCAAGGTGGCCTTTACCGCGACGCCGAACAAACGAGGCGATGTGGTGTTGGCCGTCGATAAACTGACGATGGTTAAAGCCGGCCCTTCGACAATTGCCAACCTGACCAGTCCGGTGATCGTCGAGATTGTCGAGACAGGGTCCTCGGGTGTTAAGGTGAAGCTGCCAAAAGGTCAGATCGTTAAATTTGATTTTGGTAGAAATACAAAGCGCTTGCCTGCCGGCTGGGTCATGGCCGTTGGCGAGAAAGCCAAAATCACATTCGAGGCCAAGGTCAATCGGTTTACCAATCGCGTCGGATACGCGGCCGAGCAGATCGAGAAGCAACCTTAAGGGTGCTTTGCAAGAGGCTCATATGGTGCCGATTTGCTTCTTGAGAAATCGGACCTTCAGAAGCAATATGGTTCTTCGATGACAAATACGGAGACTATTCTTGAAATTGTATCCACCCGACTGCCGAAAGCGGGTATTGACTGCCTTCTGATCGGCGGGTATGCCGTCAATTATTATGGCTATACCCGCAATACCCTGGATATGGATTTCATGATTCTTGGGGACCACCTTGAGTCGGTTAAGTGTGTGATGACCCAAGCGGGATTCTTCAACATCACAATCCAGGACAATGTGGCATTCTTCAATCAGCCGGGGTCTTCGTTTCGTGTCGACTTTCTGCGCACCGATGCCGGCACCATGCAAGCCCTTTTGAAAAATGCTGTAGTGGCCAAACTTCGCGGCCATGAGATTAAGGTTCCCTCTCTCAGAGACCTGATTGCCATGAAAATATTTTCTCTCTCCGGAAACACCGCCCGCCGACAGGGAAAAGACTTGCCCGATATCGCCTACTTGGTTTCGCTTCACGACTTGGATCTGGAAACGGACGTCCGTCCTCTTTGCGATAAGTTTGGAACAGACCAGGCCTATGCTCTCATCCGCAATCAAGTAGAGGCGTTACGAGAATGAGCGGAACCCCTCGCCTCTCATCCAACCTGCCGCCTCATCTTTCAATGGATGAGTATGTTGATTTTATTGAAGCTTCGCGGCAAGACATCAACACCGTCTTGGCCGCGCGGCAGAAAGACATCGAAAAGCGTGTCACCCGTCCATTTAGAATCCCGCCCGAGCCACGCTCGACTTCTGAAGCGGATGGAGCGACCGTTTGCTCGCCGCCCTAACCCTAACCCAGCTTAGCCGGAACCAAGAGGAAGATTTTGAACAGAAGCACGCAAAGCACGCAAAGGCGGCTGTGGCGAGTACGCCGCAACCGCATTATTTTTGGAATTCAAACACCTGGCATTTTCGCCGAAGGCGTAAACATTCCCTCCTTTGCGGTCTTCGCGAGCTTCTGTTCAAACTCTTTTCTTGTCCAAATCACGACCATAATTTGATTGATTCAAGTCGTAAGGTCCTCAAGCGTATTCGGTGCGCTTGAGGACCTCTTGTTTCAATTCCAGCGAAAGGCGATTGAAGTAAGTGGAATAGCCGCCAATGCGCACGATAAGATTCTCGTGCAGCTCCGGATGGAGCAGGGCGTCCTCGAGTTCCGCGCGATCCACGATCGTGATCTGCAACTGCATTCCGCCAAGTTGAAAGTAGGTTTCAATCAGGGTGCGGAGCCGACGGCGCGCGTCCGGGTTCGCTAGGGTCGACTTTTGAAAGCGCATATTGAGCACGGGGGTTCCGACCGCTAGTCGCAACGGAAGGCGCGCCACACTGCGCAACATGGCAGTGGGCCCTTTCGTGTCACGGCCTTGCATGGGTCCGGTTGAATCCGCTAAAGGTTCTCCTGCGCGACGGCCATCTGGAGTCGCGCCCACGGGCGAACCGGCTCCTGTGTAAGTTTCGAACATGATGTGCGACGGGATGAACGGTCCGCCTCGAGCACACGGAAAGGCACGGATTTCGCGATAGACAAAGTCAGCTAAGTCGGATGCCAGTGCATCGACCCCCTTTAGATCATTGCCAAATTTAGGGGCTGCAGCCAGTCTCAGACGAAGGGGTTCATGACCTTCAAAATTGCGGTCCAGAGCACTTTGCAGTTGGCTGGGTGTTACCACTTTATCGGTAAAAACGACGGTGTGTAGCGCTTCTAGAGAATCTGCGATATTCGCCAATCCCGCCACATTGACGATCGACCAGTTATAGCGTGCCCCGCCCGCATTGAAGTCCTGCCCCCGATCGATGCAATCGTCCATCAGCAAAGACCTGACTGGTTGCGGTCGATAACGCGCTCGGGCAATAAAGAAAGGATTCATCTGTTGGCCCAAAACCTCGTGGATGATTTTCTTTAGGTCGGCTTTGAAAGCGCTCAATACCTCTTCAAACGTCACGGTCTCGTTGACGAGCATTCGGCGAAGCGTGTTTGCCATGATAAGCGCAAGGTTGAATCCGGCATCGAGTGAGCCCACATTGGAGCACCCTTGGATCATGGTCTCGGTGCAACCACCCCCATTCCACTGCACGAGATCTTCTTCGGTGAGGCCAAGATTCGATTCGCGCAGGCCGGCGAGGTATTGAACTTCGTTGTAGAAAGCCGGTTGACCGTTTCCTGAGGCGAGCGAATCAAAGGCGGCTTGCCAAAGGGCATCCGGCATATCCGGACGCACCCGCAGTTCCAGGGTGGGGCGAAAGCGTCCGTGGGTTGCGGCGAGCACGATCTCGGTCATCTCCTGATAGGCGGGGGTGCCATCGGCGTGTGACCCACCCAGGGCGGTACTCCAGCCGGTATTGGCGCTGACGTTGTCGGAGAATTCGCTTAGCAAGGCGATGGCTGCGGCGCGGTCCGGCGCAGCTTGATAATAAGGTCCCAGCACGGCATCCAGACGTCCGGGATTATCGCAATCGTCTAGATAATAAATGAAGTTATGTGCAACCATCGCTTCATAAAAAGAGCGGGCAGGCTTGAACGGCACACGAGACAGTGCAGCTATCAGCGGATCGCGCTGCGGATTGGAGGCCGGGCTTTGCCGCAGGAGCTCCAGTGAGCGAGCATGCCAGGCACGGATCCCCGCCAGCAAATCGAGCAGGCTAGTATAAAATGACCGCGCGGGGGCGTCGTTAGTCCGAGCTAGGCCGGAACGGATCCGTGCTTCGTAGGCGTCAAGGCCTTCTGCCAGTACCTGCCTAAAATTTACAATTCCGTGGGTGTAGCCACCTCCGCCTACAAGGTGTTCGGGGTGGCCCTGAAATAGACAGCTCAGCTTGGCTTGTTCCTCATCCGCTATACGCTTCAAATCTTGAAAGGTCTGTTTTGAAACTTCATCAAGCTGTGGCAGACGTTGGTCGAAAAGAGGTTGATTCCAAGTGAAGGTGTAGGAATACATCGGCACCATGATGGTGGAAGACTTGGGCGTAAGGCCACCAGGATAAAGTTGTCCGCCGCTATAGGAGTGGAGCGGCCCGTGTTCGAACCAGCGAAGATAAGCCCGGGCGTAACGCTCGGTAGGGGTGGCGTCTGGGCATTCGCAAAAACCTGCGGCAAAAGGCTCTCCGGCGGCCATCAGGAGTGTAGGGGCGGGTAATGAGTTAGTTGTGTTCATAAGATTGACAATCTCAGCCTTGTAGAACCGGGACCCTGCAGGTCCGGGCCACTTCAGCAATCCACCTTTCGACTTCGGCTTTTTCAGGAAAACTCCAGTCCGGGTTCAAATCCTTTTTCCCCAACCGCTCAAGTTTGGATCGGCCCAAAGGATGATACGGCAAAATCTGTACTTCTTTCACATGCTGAAGGCGGTTGGCCAGTTTGGCGATGGCTTGAAAATGTTCGTCCCGGGCATTGAGGCCGGGAATGATGGGACATCGGAGTACGAGGGTGGCGCCAAGGGCGTCCAAGCGGGTCAGGTTCTCCATAATCAGTGCGAGGGGCGCTCCCGTGTATTCCAAGTGGCGTGCAGGATCCGTTTCCTTGCAGTCGAAATAAAAAAAGTCCACTAAGTTGACAAGCGCGGCGAGCCGCTCGAATGGCGCGAACCCTGAGGTTTCCAGACAAGTGTTCAGATCGTGCTTGCGCGCAGCGGTAAGTAGCTCAAGTGAAAATTCATACTGGGCGAGCGGCTCGCCACCAGAAAGCGTCATACCACCCCCAGAGGTTTTGTAGAAAGGAAGATCCTTAAGGACTTCGGCAATCACTTCCTCAACCGAGGCTTCGCGCCCCACCACCTCTAGCGCACCCGAATAGCAGCCTTGGGCGCATTTGCCACATTCCTTGCAAAGGGTGCGATCCAATATGTGGACCCCGTTAACTGTTTTGTGGGCCTGTTCCGGGCAGTTTTCAACGCAGTAGCCACAGCCAATACATTGGGCGGGTGAAAAGAAAGTGTGTGGCGCCGGGCTGACACTTTCCGGATTGTGGCACCAGAGGCAGTGTAGCGGGCAGCCTTTCAGGAATACTGTGGTGCGGATTCCGGGTCCGTCCTGAATCGAGAAGCGTTGAATTTGGAAAATACGTCCGTTCATAATTAAACCGCTTGGTATTCTGTACGCAACATCACCTCGGTCTGCATCTCTGGAGAGAGGCGCGTAAAATAATCTGTATAGCCACCGATACGCACAACCAGATCGCGATAGGCGTCGGGGTTCTCTTTCGCTTTGAGAAGCATGGCATGGTCCACCACATTGACTTGCGTTTCGAAACCGCCACGGCGTAAGTAGGTGACGATTAGATCGCGCAGTCGCTGGAACGTCTCAGGCGAGGTAAAGAGACTGCTATTGAATTTCATGTTGAAGGCGACGCCCCCGATGAAGGAGGAGGCATCCCATGATGTTGTGGATAGAATGGCCGCCGTAGGGCCATTGATCTCGCGGCCTTGGGCGGGGCCCGCGCCATCGGCAAACGGAAATCCGGCTTTGCGACCATCCGGCGTGGCGCCACTTTCGCGACCCAGTAATTCGTGCATAATCCAACAAAACGCGCCCGGAATGAAATGACTGTCATCAGGCAACATCTTGTATTGGGCACATTCCTTTGTCACAAACGCGACGGTATCGCGCACAAAATGATCTACGGCCTCGGTGTTGATGCCATATTTGGGGTGTTTCTTGAGCAGTCGCAGCCGTTCGGGTTCGTGGCCTTCGAAATTGGAATCCAGAAGGGCGAGCAACTCCGGCATCGACATCGTGTGTTGGTGATAGACTTCCTCTTGAATGACATAAAGCGAATCGGCGAGGTTCGCAAGGCCTACGAAGGAGCACTCAACCCAATTATAGCGTGCGCCCCCATCATCAATATCACGCCCTCGCTCAAGGCAGTCTTTGGTAAAGAGACTTTGGAAGGGTTTACGCCCATTAAGTTGGCGGAGGACGCGGCGTCTGTTTTCTTCAGTAACGCCTTCTCTGATTTTTTCCGCGAGTCGATACTGATAAGCCTTGAGGAACCCCTCAAACGTCGCGGGCGGTGTTTCCGCCTGGGCGCGGATCTCTTCAACGAGAAAATGACAAGTTGAAAAATAAGGGGACGCCACCCAGACGTTGCTGCTACCGCAGGGAGTGATTTCAACGCAGGTCGAGTTGATGTAATCGCAAGATTCGGCGGGAGGAACCCCGTAATGCTTGAGGCCGCGCTGGATTGTTTCATCGCCAAAAAAAGCAGGCGTGGAGTAACCTTTCCCGATTAGTTCCACGGTCAGGTTGGTGAGCGCCTCGGGGGTTTCTTCGTGCCAGCAAACCCCGACAGTGGGGTAAACCAATTTTGTACGCCGAACGGCTTCAACGCAAAGATAAGATAACTCGTTAGTGGCATCGCGCCCCTGGGCATCGCGTCCCCCCACCATGACCGACACGGCAAGGCCTTCAGGAATGACTTCGTTGATAATGAGATATAAATTCTCGAGCAACATGAGCGCCTGGGAGGGGATAATGTGACCCGCCGCAATATCCCGTTGATAAAAAGAGATCAGCCGGATGTCGAGGCGACCGGGAACGACCAATCCCACGTTTTCCGTCATAGTACCCAGAATACCGAACCAGCAGAGTTGCAGAGCGTCGCGGAACGTAACGGGCGGCTGATGCGCGAGGCGCTGACAGGATTCATAAATGGCTTTTAGTTCGGCCCGACGCGATTCACTGGCGGCAGGGATGGCGGCGAGTGCGGTGGCCGCCGCCTTGGCGCACAGGGCGGAGAACCCTTCGAGCACGTATAGGAACGATTGATAAACGTCCTTCTGCTCCTTGTTGGCGTTCGCTTGACGCCGGAGGAGATCCTGGCGTAACCCATCAATCCCGAGCTCGTGTAAGCGGGAGAGATCGAGTTCGCAATGGCCGGTCTGTCCGGGTGCAGGCGGTATCGAGCCGAGGTAAGCGCTGGCGGCTTGGAACTCCGGACTTTCCGTATGGAGCGAGGGCCAGGCGGGGACCCCCATGAGCAAGGCCGAGTCGTTCAGTTCGAACTCAAGGAAGCGCAGGACGTCACGGGTACAAAGTCCGCGACGTAACTGGATTGGCAACGATTCCGAGGCGCGGAGCGATCGCGCGATAGAGGTGATAATTTGGGCGGCAAACTGTTTGGGCCGTTGGCGTTGGGCGCATTCCTGCCGCCATGCTGCCAGCCGTGGTGCGTAATCGGTATAAAGTGAGTCATGAAAATTCATAGTTTATTTGCTTGGATGGTGGGCCGCATTGGCAAAGAAATCTCCAGCATGTGATCTACGGCGGGTGCGGCGTAACGAGGGTCTTTCTTTACAACAGTCATAATCAGTCGGCCTCGATTAACTCAAAGAAGACTGAATTTGTCGAGTCGATGTTTTTAATATAATGCCATTTTGTATAAAATATATGGCTGGTTCGCTATTGACTCGGTTAATTACTCTCCCGCATGATGGTTTTCGCTTTTGATTTTTAAAAATTTTGTGATTTAAAATAAGGACTATCATGAAACTGAAACTGGATTACAACGAGTACCGGGCCAAAATATACGCAGGTTGGATGGGCAAAAGCCTTGGGGGCACTATTGGTGCCCGCATGGAAAACCACAAGACCCGCATGAATTTAACGCATGAGGCGCTCTGGCCTGAAGTCATCATGCCGAATGATGATATGGACATCCAGATCGTTTGGTTGGAAGCCCTGCAGGAGCGTGGCATTTGGATTGAGTCCGATGATTTGGCCGAATTCTGGAAGGACCGCTGTTGGTACAATTTCTGCGAATACGGGGTCTTTCTCAATAATTGGCAACGTGGCATCCATCCGCCTCTCTCCGGTACTTGGAATAACCGTTTCTTTGTTGAATCTGAAGGATGCCCCATCCGCAGTGAAATTTGGGGATTGGTCTGTCCTGGAAATCCCCGGCTTGCCGCCGAGTACGCCCGCAAGGATGCGCAGCTGGATCATGGTGGGGCTAGCGAACTCTGCGAGATGTTCCTGTCTGCGGCGGCCGCGGCGGCTTTTTTTGATGATGATCTGGATCGTGTTCTGGATGCCGGTCTAGCCGAGATTCCTGATGGCAGTGTCGTTCACTACCTCGTTAACGAAACGCGTGCCATTTGCGTCGCCCATCCGCAATTCGATGACGCCTGGCGTTTGCTGGTGCGCCGTTTTGGTGATCGCGACGCCTCGAAGGCGATGATGAATCAAGCCATCGCGATCATGGCGCTTATCCTGGGCCGTGGTAATTTTTCTGAAACCATGCGCCTGGCCGTTAACAGTGGCTGGGATACCGACTGTAGCGCCGCCACGGCGGGCGCGCTGCTGGGGATCATGCATGGGTCCTCCATTTTCCCTAAAGAATGGGTTGATAAAATGGGGAAGACACTCGCCTGCGGAATTGAAATCAAACATAAGCACGCTACATTTGAAGCCCTTACCGACGAAACGGCCCAGTTAGGTGTTGAGATTGCCCACCTTCGCGGTGATCAGGTCGAGATTCTCCACGCACCGAAAATCCAGTTGCGCCCCCGCCCCGAGCCGGGCGTTAAAATGGGAGCTACCTATCCTGCCGATCCCTGGCTACGAGCCGAACAGAACACGCCGATACGTCTCCAATTTAAGAACACGGCCGCCACTCCCCAGGTGGGCACCTGGCGCCTGGAGGCGCCCGCACGACTAACCTGTTCTTGTACAGACGGCACGCTATCGCTGGCGCCCGGCGAAAGTGTTGCGGTGGAGCTTCAGGTGGCACCCCAGGCGGGGCCGCTCTGGGATAAGAATTTGCTCATCCTTCACTGGGAGGGTAAGGAGGGCGGTGGCCGCACCTATAAGTTCGGACTTGGGGGTGCCCGTCTCTGGCGCGTCTACGGCCCCTATTTTGACATGTGGGATACTGCAAAGAATACCGTTTGTCCTTACAGCCATGACGGGATTTTTACATTCCCACATTCTGGCGATTCCTGGAATCATTATGCCCGATTGGATCATCCCTATCTCGATGAGGCGCGTCTGCTCAAGGAAGATATCCCTGAAGAACTGCCCGAGCAGATTCAGGCGGGAGAAGACTATCTGGAGGGTACCCAAATCGCTGGATTCCGTGGTCAGGCCTGTTTCTATCTGGTACGCGAATTGGTCGCCGAGGAACCCCGCGATGCCGCCTTTCATATCACGTCGAGTGCTCCCTTGGCAGTCTGGTTCGATGGCAAGGAACTGGTCCGTCGGGAACAACCGAGAGACGTGTCGATACAGGATGGCTACGCTGGGCCGATGAATGTGGGCCCAACGCCCAAACGTCTGGTGATCAAGCTCGCCCGTCAGATCGACGCGCTTTCTTTTTGCGCCGTGCCCGTCGGGGGTGGAGATCACACCCACAAACAGGGGCAATCCATGTATGCCGATTGGCTGGGTGATGTGCCGCTATGAAGCCCATTTCTTTTATAGAGGCTCTTGCAAAACCCTGCGGACGACGCGGAGGTCGTCCCTCCATATTGCAAGGCAGGCCGTTTCCATCATCTTCTGGAGGGGCGTGCTCCGTCACGACCATCTTCTCTGGAGATTTTGCAAGAGCCTCTGTAGTCTCGATTTGTGCCTTTTCAGCGTTCGCTGCGGCATGTGTTTTGGCAGCCGCCCCCGACACGCCCGGTGAACTAACCTCCAAGGAAAAGAATCTGGCTCAGGTTCGCTCATTGGATAGGGAGCGGATCAAGGCGTATAGTGGACAGGAAAATTTCAGAGTGCGGCCCGGCCTGGTGGCGGATAAAACCGGACGCGTGGTTCGGGTGACAGCGGAATCTATTAAACTTCCCGGTGGCAGTCCGGTTGAGTTCCCGCTGATCACCGCCAACAGCGGCAAGGACTATGAGGCCCATGCGCTCTCCTTCGCCTCGGCTTTGGATGTTCATGATGCCCTGGAGTTTATCGGCCTAACGCCGGGCCACGGCGTGGATTCGGAAAGACTCCAGTTCTGGCCCAAGGGCGATCGGGTGGCGATCACGTTTCACTATCGAGAGCCTGGGTCGACAAATGAGATCCATGTTCCAGCGGCCCGGCTGACCCTAGATTCCCGCACGGGAAAATCACTTCCTGAAAATGGGTTTGTTTTTACAGGGTCCGAATGGATTGACGTTACCGAACCGGCCACCAGTAAGGTTTATGCTGCGGATGCCTTTACGCCTAACTGTATCGTAGCGTATTACAATGAAAGCACGACGGTATTGGATGTTCCCCGGCGAGCCAGTCAAAATTCCGTCTATTCCTGCCAAGTTCCCAATCCTGCCTTTTTGCTTCCGTCGAATCAGTTAATCGAGGTCACGCTGGAGCCTTATTTTAAGGACAATCGCCCTCACGAGTTTAACTGTGTTTTGACTGTGGCTCCCGGGGCCGCCTCCACCCATTCGACGGAGTTGGTTTACTCGTTGCAAGACCAAGCAGGGCAACCCGTCAATACCAATCGAACGCTTAATGGATTCCTTGCGAGCCTGGAGTGGTTGTCCGTCGAGGAGCAGGTGCCTTTTGTAACCTTTATGCCGGATGATCATCTTTCCCTCGCCTCAGTGGTGAAAGTGGCGCGGTTGCTGGATGGGTTGGATACGGAGCGGGGGATCCGAGTGGAGGCGCCCCCGAACGGGCATCCTTATTTTCGCACCTTTCTTCCTAACGAGCCATTTCGTAAACGTGAGGATCGTCCGTCCGCAGCCTCGGAGTTGTATCTGGGGACAGGTTCCGGAGGCACGACGGGGATGGTTGTGTTGCTCGACATGGAGTGGAAGGGAGACGACTCGGTGCCCACATTCAGTGAAACCCGTATTTCTGTACCCCGTGCCGATCAGCTGATTTCCGCGCTGACCTCGAAAGCAGAGGTGCCGGCGGTGGTCTTGGTTTTTGCTCCTGCGTCAATGGAGTATGGCGTATTACGTGGGTTTATCGCGCCGTTGCTTCAGCGTAAAACGATTCTGTACGTCTTCACGGAAACGAAGTTGTAAATCGGACGCCCCGCTTCTATTTGGTCTTGCCCTGCTTTTTGACGCAGACGGCAAGCTTAAGTGCACCGATTCGTTTTGCGGCATCCATGACGCTAATAACGTGCTGAAAGGGAACATCCTTATCGGCTTCAATCACCACGGGCTGATTGGGATCGGCCAATAATTGTCGGAGTCGGCTTTCAAGAAGGTCGGGCGCGACAGGCATTCCGGAAAGATAGGCGGTGCCGGTTCGGTCGACTTGAATCTGGATAGTTTCCTTGCGGGTTAGGTCCTGCTGGGAATCTTTCGTACTGGGCAGGTTGATCTTCAGCTGTGAGCGGACCATCAACGGGGTCATGATCATAAAGATCAGCAGCAACACGAGGGTGATATCAATGAACGGAATCATATTGATTTCCGCCATGATGCGATTTTTGCCGGACGACCTTGAGCGCGTCTTCACGCGGGCTTGCCCTCGATTTTAGGTTCGGGGCATAACACTTCGATCAAATCGAACGCCAGGAGTTCCGCATCGGTCATTAGGACTTCCGTCATGTGAATGCAATAGTTGTAGCCGATCAGGGCGGGAATCGCGACTACCAGCCCGCAGGCGGTGGTGATTAAGGCTTCGGCGATACCGGCGGAGACCACTTCTGGCCCGCCTCCGCTGTTGGCGGCAATACTAGCAAAGGCTTTGATGATCCCGATGACGGTACCAAACAAGCCGACAAAAGGGGCTGTCCCCGCCACGGTGCCGAGTACCGGAACCATGGACTCCAGTTTTCGAACTTGAGCTTGGATGCCATGCTGCATGGCCCGCTCCTTGGCTTCACGACCACCCGCCTGCGACAGGATCTCGGCGGAGACGGCGGCAATAGGAAAATCGTATTTGCGGCAGAATTCCACGGCAGCGGTATGCCCCTGTTCGGCCAGAAGGCGTAACAAGCGCGCCATAAACGAGCGCTCATTGACCTTGAAGCGGCGTATCAGGCGTACCCGGTCTACGATAATGGTCACCGAAAAAATGGACATCACCAGCAAGATGGCCAGAACCGGCCAACCCCTGATCATCATATCAATCAAACTCACTTCATTCATCAGATTCTCCTGCAGTAAATAAGCGGATATTGATTACGCCTTAGGGCGATAAAGTCAACTGAATAGAGGGGCTCCGAATTCTCGTCTAAGTAATCTGATGTCTACCTGAGATCTCCAATTCAGGGCGAATCATGCGAGTCCATTGTGGTCGGAACGTCCTCAGGCGAGGATTTGGGGCTGATGCTTTCACTTGTTGATACTGAAATGGTGTGCAATACTCACCCGCATTATTGGGGCATGTGCCGTTGACAAAAAAACGAGGCAATGGGTGAACACTAGGCCAACAAAAACCGCATGAAGAACTTCGCCAAAAGTGTCCTCAATTATTTCGCCACGTACACCGAGACCCGGTTCCGTTTTGCGACCAGGCGGTTGGCCTATCAGTGGGCGGATGACCAGAATCATGCGATGGATGTTCTGGACTTGGCGGTCTTCCCAGCTGTTCAAGCCCGGATTCTGGACTGCGTTGCTGCCAATCAGCCTATCAATGTCAGCGTACAGAAGGGTGAGTACGCGATCCGCCTGAGTGGGCGTCAACTCTCTGAGCAACTTCGGGGCTTCTTGACTGAACATGGCAACGTGGCGTCACTCGAATCATTGCTCCGGGAGTATGGTTTTTATATTGAGGAGAAACCCCAGCCGAATGGAACGACGCCGACTGACCTGTTTTCCCTTCCCGTTGATCGCCGTACGGCGTGGTTGGAGTCGTGCAGGCAGTTAAACCTTCTTTTGCGTAAGGAATACGCCCGGTGCCTACTCGACTTGCAACAGGCCAAAAAGGACGAAATTCGCGCATCCCTTTGCTTGGTCAATGCCTTTCCTTTCGTTTCCTTGAACGCTCGCCAGGAAGAGCAGAAATTTTTCGACACTCTGCAGCAGGTGGCGACGAAATATTCTCGCGCCGAGGATTACATTGGCGCCGTTCAACATTACCTGCAAGAGTCTATTGGGGACTTCATTCTGTTCGATCTCCACATGGTTCTGACCGCCTATTGGCAGTCTGTGGGCGTGCAGTCGGTATATGTTTTCTTCCACGATATCGGCACTGAAGACCAATCACGATACCCCTTGTTCTGTGCAGAGGTCGAGATGTCCGCAAGCGATGATGCGGTGACTCTCCGTAGTCTTCGCGACGTGTTCATGGTGAATACGCCGGCCGTCAACAGCTTCGAGTTCGAGAACGTTTTGACCACTCCTCGTGCTTGCTTATTCGAGGAGGCTACGCAGGCGCTTCGTCCGATTGAGCAGTTTTTGCAGTCCAAGTACAGCGTGCCCGAGCCGTTCCTCCTGAACCATGGGTTTAGTCCTCTTGTTAAAGAGAAATTGCCGGAAATCCGTTTCCGCGTGGCCCTCCAGATTGTAGGGGATGAGGATCGCCGTATTCTGGACTACTCAGGTCTGTTGACCAGCCTTGATCAAGGAGCTGGCCGCAAGTTCATTAACATGGTTGGCGAATACGTGAGCGGTAACGTGAAGGATACGACCGACGACGTGGCGCAGTCCTATGGTCAGCGTTATCCCCATAAATCGGTTAACCGACTGCTTCACCCGGCAAGCCAGATACCCTTGCCGCTGAATGAGCCGCAGAAGCGGATCCTGCTGGCGGCCGAAAATCCAACCAACCGTTTCATTGTGGTTGATGGTCCGCCCGGAACCGGCAAGTCCCACACGATCACCGCTTTGATTTACCAAGCCACCCTTATGGGCAAGAGCGTGCTGGTCACTTCGCACAAGCAGCAAGCCTTGGATGTCATCGATAATGCGCTGATCGAACAGTTCAGAAGCGTACACCCACGCGCCAAGCCACCGATACTGCGCATGACCTCCCCCGCCGCCCATGGGCCGCGCAGTCCGAATGACATACAGAATACTTTGTCGGCGCCGGTTATCGGTGCGTCAAGTCAGCGTTTCTTGGATGGGAACTCGGACGCGGTGACAAAAGATCGTGAATCCCTGCTGGGTAAGATCAGTACCAGTCATGATGCGTTTTGGCAAAGCGCAGACTCCTATCCGGCCTTGATTTGCGATACGTTCGAACTGGCCAGCCTTCACGGAACTCTTTTCGGAGCCGGAACTGACGCGGATAACGTCGTTATTCCCCGCCTCGAACATGGACATTCCATCAATGGCGCTCATCTCGTCAAGATGGCGGCCATCCTCGCGCACGCACAATGCAAACTCCCCCTTGTAGCCCTGACCTACCTGTCCGATCGTCGCCATGAAATGACCGCGCTACTGGAGCGTTGCAACCAGCTCCATAAGACTCGCGGCATTTCGGATGAGGGGCTGCTCACCATCACCACTCCCATTCCTGATGCGGTCGATGCCTTCACTGATTTGTTGGCGGTATTGGCTGCGGCATGTCGGGAAGACCATCCGATTCCGTCCGCCAACGGCGATCCACTTTCGATTCCATCCGATGCCTGCTGCAACTTTGGCAGTCTCCGGACCTACAGTGATCTTTGTGCCGTCATTGATGCCCTGCAGGCCATCGCCGCTCATGAGCACAAGTTTCTGGGCCGCCTGCGACGCGATCTGAAGGTCGAACAATTCCGGCAGGATTTGAAAAACCTTTTCCCACCCGTGTCCACACAGGTAAAGGAGTCATCGGCCGCAGAGGTTGTCGGCCACTACATCAAAGCGAAGGAGCGGGTTGATAGCACGTGCGCACGGTTCCCCTGGGTGAAACCGGACTATCTGGTGAGCGGCCACAAGGGACAGCCGCCAGCCCTGCTTGAGGAACACCTCCAGAAGATTGGCAGTCTGGAATTCCACGGGATTACGGCGCTGCTGGCCTCCCTATTTAAGCGTGACCTCGCCCACGTCCCTTTACAGGATGTTCAGGTCAAACTTGACGCGCTCCAGCAGTTGAAGGACTACCGCGCTCTTGCTGATGGGCTTGAATCCGTCGCCCGTGTCGCCGGGATCGGCATCGGAGATCTTCCGACTCTGTATGCCTTCCTCAACACGGCGGCCAACCTATTATCGGCCCTGACTAACGATGACTTGATCTTGCTGGCCTATCTTTTCCGCGTGTACGCCCCAATTCTCAGCCTTGCTGGCTCCAATCCAGACGACCTCCGATCACTCGGCACACTGACTGGCGCAACAGGCCGGCCCGCTCAGGTTATCCGTTACATTGAATTGCATGGCCGCCTGTCCCAGCACCCGGACATGCGGGCGCCGTCACACCAGTCGATCTCCGAATTCTATGCCAAGACCCATAAACTCCTAGATCACCAGATGGACGGGCGTTTCAAGGGGTTCCAGAACTTCTCCGGCGATGTGGCGCGGATTATGATTTCTGTCATGTCTGGCCGCCGCATCTCTGAGGCGGAGGCCCGTGTGTTGTTCGGCAATCTCACCTGCGTAATTGCCGAGCCCAGTCTCATTTCCAGGCATTTCCCCATGACAGAAGACTTGGTGGATTACCTCATCATCGACGAGGCGTCACAAGTGTCCATTGCAGATTCGATTTCCCTGATGTTGCGCGCCAAGCAGGTTATCGTGTTCGGCGACGAACTCCAGTACGGGGCGGTGGGTGCTGTCAACATTTCTGAACGGTATGCCGAGCAGTATTTCAAGGACATCCTGCGCGACTTTGCATTGGATAAGAACGAGACGCTCTCCGACCAGGAACGGGACAAGATTGCACGCGATGTATCGCGTAACCAGACTGAGGAAGAGGAGGAATCCAGCCCGAGATATGTGGTGGCCCCTAACACACGGGAATGGCTCAAGACGTTTAGTGTCCGCACCTCCACGCTCTCATTCGCCAGAGCTCTTAAAAATTACTCGGGTTCGCTCAATATCCATTTTCGGAGTTTCCCGGAGATCATCAGTTACTCGAATGAGTTCTTCTACCGCAAGAGCGAGATCGACCTTGTGCCCAACCGTATTCGCACCAAACCCATTGCGGAGGTGTTACGGTTTCTGCCTGTGGAAACGAAAGGGAATTCCGGCCACAACGTCAACCTGGACGAGATCGAGGCCATCAAAGCGGATTTAATACGCATTCACGAGGCAGGGTACGGCGGAATCAAAACCATCGGTGTGATCTGTTCATTCAAAGAGCAGGCTGCCCGTATGGAGGAACTGCTTCGCAAGGAGCTCACTTTCTACACCGAATTGGAACGTGATCATCGTTTTCAGGTCTGGTTCGTCGGTGATGTCCAGGGCGAGGAGCGGGATTTGGTCTATTATTCACTGGTTCAGGACAAGCGTTTGGGTAACGCGGACCTTCGTTCAATCTATCCGATCATTGGTGGTACAGCCGACAACATCCGGCGTCTGAAAATGCAGCGCCTGAACGTCGGGTTCAGCCGGGCCAAGGACACCATGGTGTTCGTGCATAGTATGCCCATAGCCGACTATTCCGATACCCGGCTGGGGGACGCGCTGAAACACTATGCAAATATCCGGGCGGCCACCCATGATGTCTACATCTCGGATGAGACGGTTTTCGACTCGCCAGCCGAAAAAGAACTGTACCGCCTGCTCACACAGACCTGCTTCTTTCAGGCACATCGTGGGCAGTGCCGACTGATGGCGCAGTTTGAGATCGGAAAACACATTCGGCAGGAGTTTCATCGATACATTCCGGCCTATCGGGTGGACTTCCTGATGACCTTGGGCGGCAACGGCAAGGAGAAGTCGCTTATCATTGAGTACGATGGTGTCGAGTTCCATACGAACAATCCCGATAGGGTCACCGCTCATAATTTCGATCAGGAGTACTTGGAATACGACGTTCAGCGCCAACTTGAACTGGAGAGTTTTGGCTACACCTTTTTGCGGATCAACAAGTTCAGCCTGCTGCCACGCCGACAAGGCGAAACACCGGCGGATGTGCTGAATGAAAAACTGGAGAAAGCATTCCAATGATAAGGATGAAGAACGGATGAATTTCGACGGACTCGTGGATCTGATTCATAATGTGGACGAGGGGTTGCGGCGTCGGGCCGTGGTCACGGTTGACCGTTATCTCGTGGTTCGAAATTGGTTAGTTGGCCTGTACATCGTTGAGTTTGAGCAACATGGGGAAGACAAAGCTGAGTATGGCGAGATGGCGCTTCTGGGTTTGTGGGGGGATTTTTCCGGTCAAAAGCCTGACTTACGTGTAAGCTGGGGTCATGAAAAACATGAAAGACACGTTGCTTTACCAGCAGATTCTTGGAAATACGACCCCGTGGTCTGTCAGCGAGGT
>JBBQNS010000060.1:0-22089 GCA_038330175.1 Kiritimatiellia bacterium | reverse complement strand
CCAGGGCGGCGGCAGTTGAAAACCATCACCCCGCTGCGTGATGTTTCGGATTTGCTCTTATTCCTCCTTTCTTTTTCTGTCCTGTTCAGGCCAGGTCATGATCACCGGCGTTTGGCTCTGTGTTCTGATTCTTGTGCCGGTCTTTCGCGTGTTTCGTAGTTCAACTCCCCCTTTAGTTTTCAGGGCCTCTTTTTCAAACACCTTTTCGAATGGGGTCTATCTAGCGCATCGCTTCAACCGCGCCATGAACATGCCGTTGCAAGGCCCTGTCCACGGCATGATTTGAAGTTTTCCGGAGCAAGGTTTCTCATCAAGCGGGTTGATAAAGGGATCTAAAATGAATTCTGAGGACGTTTCGAGGAAACGGCTCACAAGCGAATCATTTTCTAGCGGGGTTAGCGTGCAGGTGGCATAGACCAGTACGCCGCCTGGCTTCAATTGCGTGGCACAAACCTTTAGTAGATGGGCTTGAAGGGCCATTAATTCGGACACTCGTTCTGCTGTGATACGCCAACGGGCATCCGGGTTGCGGTGCCAAGTCCCCATTCCGGAACACGGCGCATCTAGGAGAATGCCATCAAAAGGTCCGTGCGGAGGCGCGTCTTTCAAGCCATCCCATTGTTTGGCTGTCACTGAACGGATTCCCGTCTCGGCGAGTCTTCGTTCCAGATTTTCCAACACAGAGGGCCGGATGTCGGTTGCCAGAATCGAACTGGATTCACCGCACAGTTCGGCGAGATGCAGGGTTTTACCTCCCGAGCCAGCACAGGCATCCCACCACGTCTGGTTTGGTTCGGGCTGACAGACCCGTGTGGTCACTTGTGAGGCCAGATCCTGGATGTCGATTTTCTCTCGTATGGCGCGCGGGAGCGACCTGAGGTTAATTCCCCGGGTAACGGCAATGGCCGAACGGATCATGGGGTGTGGCATGGGAGCGGCCTGAAGTTCCTTCAGCGCTATGAGAATGGAGTCACGGGCCTCAGGGCGCACTCGAAGCCAAGTGGGTGGTGAAGTTTGGAAGGCCTCAATAATTTGTTGCTGGGGAAGGGGAAGCATGGGGAAAGCCCACGCTGGTACCAATTGATTGACGTTCACGGAACGGCCCGTGCTGGCTGCGAGTGTCCGGGCTTTGTTTTCCAGCGACAGGGTCCCCATAGGAGCCCGTTGGGCTTCGGGCAGGCCGCACCCGGCAGCTAGTTTTGCTAGTGCTGGATGGAGCTCCTCTGAATCCAATAGATGGGCAAATATGGCGGCTACTTTTAAATCCGGTGCAACAATATCCAGCCAACCTTTCCAGCGAAAAAAAGAGAAGGCCGTGCCAGAAAACAGGCGACGATCGCGGGAGCCGAATTCGGCATGTTCCCGATAAAACCGAGAAAGCAGTGAGTCCAATGGCATTCCTGCTTGAACAGCCGTCAGCGCCTGTTCAAGAAGATGGATTAACACCTCACTCTGGCGTTCATAGATACGGTCGGATCGCAAGGGATTCATGAGGTTTCCAGTTGGATTAACACGGTTTTCCTAATCGGGACAGGAAAAGTCCGGTATAGAGGAAGCCCAAACGGAATTGATCAAGTGAAAACGATTCATTGGGGGCGTGAATATTGTCCTCTTCACTTCCGAAACCGACCAGGAGCGCCTCCCCGCCGGCAATTTGAGGGAGATAGGATAAAATAGGAACGGATGCTCCTTCCCAGAGAAACGCGGTGGGTAACTCTGAAAGCTCTCCCAGCACCTGGCGTGCAATTTGAACGCGAGGCGATGAAAGATTACCGCGAAAGGCGGGGCCCCCGATGCCTTGTTCCGTGATCTCTAATTTCAAGCCGGCGGGGAGGCGCTTTTGAAGGTGCTCTGTGATTAACCTTAAAATGCGGCCTGAGTCCTGACCGGGAACCAGCCGAGCGGATAGTTTGGCCATGGCGCATGCCGGAATAATGGTCTTGCTCCCCACACCGCCATAGCCGGAAAGCAGCCCATTGATGTCAATGGCAGGGCGGAACCCGGTACGCTCAATGGGTGTGTATTCCAGTTCGCCAGCCGCAGGCGGTACGCCAACAACCGATTGGTACCATGCGGAATCTAGTGGATGGGCATTTGCGAGCTGCCGTTCTTCGTCTGAAGGCGGTTGAATAGTGTCATAAAAACCGTCAACGGCTACACGTCCATTTTCGGAATGGAGTGAGGCAATTAATTTGCAAAGTGCGGTGGCGGGATTGGGGGCACGACCACCGTGAACGCCGGAATGCAAGTCATGATGAGGGCCAGACACAACCAACGTCATATGCGCGATTCCACGCAGTCCCATGGTGATGGTGGGGGCACCTGAACTCACTGTGCCGGTATCGGCGGCCATAACGAGGTCGGCTTTAAGCAAGGTACATTCTTGCTTGAGCACTTCGAGCGCGCGCATGTTGCCGGTTTCTTCATCCCCCTCGATCAACACTTTAATGGTGCCCAGAAGCGTGTGGTTTTGAATCAGAGTCTCAATGGCTTTGAGTGCGGCAAAGAGTTGCCCTTTGTTGTCTTGAGCCCCGCGGCCATACATACGCCCCTTGATAAGGGTGGGTTCGAAGGGGGGAGTCTTCCACTGCGCCACGGGATCTTCAGGTTGAACATCATAGTGTCCATAAAACAAAACAGAAGGGATACCTGATTTTCCCTGGCGTTCGGCAAATACCAGCGGGTGCGATGCGGTCGGAATCAACCGGGTGTTGAATCCCATGTTTGTTAGGTGGGCGCGTAGCCAGTCCGCGCATTCTGCGCAATCCTGATGATGCTTTTCACTGATGCTAACACTTGAAAATCGCAAAAGCTGTTGCCACTCACGGATAAAGCGTTCTGAATGCTCAGTAAAGGCTGAATTGAGTTGAATTTTATTCATGATTTAAGCGTGTGTCGTCACAGTAGCGTCCCACAGGACTCAGGTTATTCATAAAGCCTTATCGCCTTTGCGAGCCCAAGACTCCTTTGAGTGGCATTGTCCTGATGAAGGTATAACTTGGCAAGCAATTCCTGTTGCGAGTAAAGTCTACGACATGAAAAAGACGGTCATCGCATGGTTGTGGGTTTTGTTGTTGGGAGTAACAGGGCAGTCAGCAGAAAGCAAGGGCCAACGGACAATTGTGGCTGCGTTCTATCCCGTTCGTATTGCCCTGATGAATATTGTAGTCGGCGTGGACGGAGTGCGCCTTGTCTCTTTGGCGGATTCTGCAACGGGCTGTTTGCATGATTATCAGCTTACCACCCGGGATATGGCTATATTGTCAAAGGCGGAAATATTGGTCGCCAATGGAGCAGGCTTGGAATCCTTCCTTGAAGGGATTGTCAAAAGTCGACCGGGCCTGACGATCATCGATGCAAGCGCTGGAATCGATTTGCTTGTGTCTGAGGGAAGCACGAATGCCCATGTCTGGGTCAGCCCAAGTCGGCATATCCAACAAGTTCGAACGATGGCGGAAGGGCTGTCGGTGTGGGATCCCTCACATGCGGGCTCCTATTCCAGAAATGCGTCCAATTACATTAGTCGTTTGGAAACATTGCGAGCGGCAATGGACTCGAAACTGCAAGCGCTCCGGCGCCATGAGATCATTACGTTCCACGAAGCTTTCCCGTATTTTGCTGAAGAATTTCACCTTAAGATAGCCGGGGTTATTGAGCGAGAGCCCGGGGCTTCTCCTTCGGCTGCAGAGATGGCTTCGCTTATTCAGAAAATCAGAACCAGTGGAGTAAAAACGCTTTTTGTTGAGCCCCAATATCCGGCCAAAGTGGCGACCTCAATTGCCCGGGAAACAGGAGCCGAAATCTATACGCTGGACCCCGTGGTGTCCGGGCCGAACTCACCTGACGCCTATATCAATATTATGGAGCATAACCTCGCAGAACTGGAGCGGGCGCTTCATTGACGAAACTATTTGGCTAACTCTGAAAAAAGCGTAAGCTGGCGGCGTTTGACAGCTTAACTTGTACGTAATATTCAAGAAAACGTGTGCCTAATGTGAGTAATTTTTTGTCTGAACAACTCGATTTTATTTATCTTGTTTACGGACTGACCCTTTTTGCACTCGCTCTGACGGCGGGTTCGATGATCCGGCGACGAACAAATGGGGCCGCTTGGCATTTCTTTTGTGCTTTCGCGATTATGGACGGGCTGTCTGTTTGGTTGGAGCTTCTGACTCCCGTGCTGTGTGAGCAAAGCTGGTTTAATGTCCTCCGTTACACCTTGCTAGTTGGTGCTTTCATAAGCCTTTTTGAGTTCGGACGAAAAAGCATTTTATGGAGTTCGAGTCAAAAGGTTGGGGTTTGGGCTTACTTTCCGAGCCTTTGTGTGATTCTGCTAGGAGTTCATCTTTGGCCGGAAGATATTTGGGCTTTGATTTGTGTTAATTTTGGCTTTCCTGCGGGAATTTTAGCTGCTTTGGCATTGTGGCAATCCGTTAAATACCACAATCACAGTTCGCCTCGATGGATCGCAGTTGTGGGGCCGCTTGCACTAGGGCTTTATGCTCTCAGTATCGGGTTTATTATACCTTCTGCTCATTTTTGGCCGGTAAATCACTTCAATGAAGGCTGGATTTTTGCGCATACGGGCATCCCCATTCAAGCTTGGCGTTGTTTGTTGGCGGGGGTTTTAACCTTATCGTTTTGGAGTGAATATTCAAGATGGCGAGCTCGCACTTATCCTACCGACTATACCTGGCGCTTGAAGTATTTTCGCATGTTTTCCGGAGCGGTTTTAGGGGTGATGGTTGTGGTGGGCTGGGGGCTGGTTGAACACGTTGAGCAACATTGGCGGCGCGACTACGAGCGTCACCTGATGAGTTTGTCACGGGGTATGGCGGCAGTGATCAGTACCGATGAGATTTCTCAATTAGGTGGAACCCGGGCAGATCTCGAAAATCCACACTATCAAAGTCTGAAGACCCAATGTCAGTTGATTTGTGAAGCTGACCAGAGTTTCCGCTATGTGTATCTCGTGATACAGCGTCAACAGCAAGTGATTTTTTTGGTTGATACTGAACCTAAGCGATTGATGGGGGAGTTGGGCAAGCCCAATGCCATTCCGGGGGATGTCTATGAGCAGATCCCTTCGGAAATTACTGAAGTTTTCAAAACAGGGAAGGCGCAAGTCTCCGAACCCTATAAGGACGAATGGGGGTATTTTGTTTCCGGTTTTGCGCCCATTATATCCCCCTATACCGATCAAGTTATTGCGGTTATAGGTGTTGATACTCTGGGCTCACAGTTGGCTTCTGTAATTTTCTTTGCGCGCTTGATCTGCTTACTCCTGACTGGGGGCGCCATCCTCCTCGTGTTGTCCTTTTCGGTATTGTGGCAGCGGGAAATCGAGGAGTCCCAGTTTAGGGCTACGAGTAGTGTGCGAATGAATCGGCAACAATCGGCCCTACTCGCCCAATCGAATTCTGAACATTTAACTGCTGGAAATATTTTCATGGTGGCCCGTCAGGTGGCTCAGGCGACTGCCGAAGTACTGGGTGTCGAGCGGGTAGACCTTTGGTTGAAAGAAAAGCAGGGTGGACTATTCCGTGCTGAAGAAATGTTTCGCGCGAGCTCGGGTTCTCACAAAACAGGGCCAGCTACTAATCTTACTGAAGAGGGACCGTTTCTGAAATTATTGGACGAAGGGCGAGTGATACTTTCATCGAATTTTCAACTAGACGGCCGATTTGCCCGCGTCAAGGAGGAGTGGGGCGCAGAGGCACTCGCTGTGATTGTGGCTCCCGTTCGAGTCTCCGGTGGGTTGGTTGGCTGGCTTTCAGTCATTGATACCCACCGCTGCCGCAACTGGTTGACTGATGAAATACGATTTGTCAAAGAAATGTCAGATCAAATGGTTCATGCGTTGATTAATGACGAGCGAAAGCGAGCGGAGGAAGCGCTTCGAAAAGCCCACGATGAACTGGAGATAAGAGTACGTGAGCGAACAGAAGCTTTGTCTAAAAAAAATGTCGAACTTTCCCGCGAGATAAGCGAACGGTTACGCATCGAGGGTGAACAGCGACTGCTTCAGGACAAGATGCAACAGGCTCAAAAATTGGAAAGTCTTGGGCTTATGGCGGGTGGGATTGCGCACGATTTCAATAACATCCTGATGACGGTACTGGGGAACGTAGAACTCGCCCGTTTAGAAACACCCGAGGGATCACCTATTTATAAATATTTAGAGGATATTGATAAAGCTTCCTGTCGAGCCGCTGATCTTGCCCGGCAAATGCTGATTTACTCAGGTAGAGGACATTCAAGTATTCATGGGATTGATCTAAATGAGATGGTGCGCGACATGCTAAGCATGTTGAAGGTGTCGCTTGGAAAGCAAACTCAGCTCGTGTATGAACTTGAACCGGAGCTTCCCGTTGTGGATGGTGATTTGACTCAACTGCGGCAGGTCCTGATGAATTTGGTTATTAATGCGGAAGAGGCCATTGTAAAGGAAAGCGGATCGATTACGCTGAGGACCGGCGTCATTCACTATGACCGAGCGCAGTTTTGCGCGATGTGTTTGAAAGAAGAACTGGCGGAAGGAAAGTATGTTTTTCTGGATGTCATTGATACCGGGAACGGCATGGACGAAGACACCTTAAAACGGATCTTCGATCCTTTTTTCACCACCAAGTTTACGGGGCGGGGTCTGGGGTTGGCGGCTGTGTTGGGGATCATAAAAGGGCATAATGGAACCATTGATGTTTCAAGCCAGAAAGAAAAAGGAACCCAATTTCGAATTATTCTTCCTGTGGGGCGCCGAAAACTTAAGGAGGAGCAGCCTGCTCCCTATAAAAATGTGCAGGGCTGGAAAGGCGAGGGGACCGTCCTGTTGGCTGATGATGAACCGGCGATTCGCGAGGTGGCCCGACGGATATTGGAACGGCTTGGATTTACCGTCCTGGAGGCCTGCGATGGTAATGAGGCTGTTTCGATTTTCAAACAACAACATGACCACATTAAATGTGTGCTGCTGGATTTGACCATGCCGGATTTGGATGGGAAAGAGGCGTCGGTGTTAATCCGCCAGATTGAGCCTACCGTAAAAATTATTTTGTGTAGCGGCTATATGGTCGAAAATATAGTGCATGATTTTTCTGACAAGGAAGTTGATGGCTTTTTACAAAAACCATATAAGCATGATGTATTTGTGTCCGTGCTGCGCAAAGCACTGGATAAGTGAGCCTCTTGCAAAACCCCCTTAAGGGGTTTTGCAAGAGGGAATTCAGAATTCAGCATTCAGGAGCCAGAATAATGCAATACACAGATGATGAAAGACTTATAGTGTTTCTCATTCTGAATTCTGACTCCTGGATTCTGCTCTTGCAAAACGCGGTTTTGCAAGAGCCTCAAGTGACCTGTTGCTTAAGGTCGTGATCATAGAGAGGTTGATACCGTTGTGAGAGTTCAAGAGTGGACTGAAATTAAAAAGGTCGTTGAGGAAGAGGCGCCTATTGATAACGCCACCGCTGTAGCGGTGTTAAAAGCGGATCCCACTGATTTGCCACGTTTGATGGATGCGGCCACCCGAATTAGTGCCCGCCATTTTGGGAATCAGGTGAATTTATGCTCGATCCTCAATGCTCGCAGTGGTGCCTGCAGCGAGAATTGCTCTTATTGCGCGCAGTCTGTTCACCATAAAACAAAAGTAGATATCTATCCCCTGAAAGCGGCCGAACAGATAGGGGCTGCTTATCTAAAGGCAGGCGAGGAGGCCCCCATTGCCCGTTATGGGGTGGTGACAAGTGGCGATGTTTTGACTGATAGCGAGGTGGCAGAGGTCTGTAAGGCTATTCAGGAGACTCCCTCCCGGCCGGTGGGGTGGTGCGCTTCGCTTGGCGGTTTAAATGAATCACAACTTCGCTCACTAAAAGCGGCAGGGATGCGTCGCTATCACCATAATCTCGAGACGGCGCCGGCTTTCTTCCCTTCAATTTGTACCACCCATTCATTTGAAGAGCGTTTGAAAACGCTTCGATTGGCGCGAGCGGTAGGCTTGGAAATCTGTTGTGGAGGCCTGCTGGGGCTTGGCGAGACACTTGAGAATCGTGTCGAGTTTGCACGGATATTGGCTGATGAAAAGGTGGATTCAATACCCTTAAATTTTTTAGTGCCGATTCCAGGAACTCCGCTAGAAAATCAAGCACCCTTAACGCCCTTGGACATACTCAAGGTCGTTGTTATGTTCCGGTTGATGGCTCCAAAGGCAGACCTTCGGGTGTGCGGAGGGCGAGGTCATTTGCGTGATCTTCAGAGTCTGGTGTTCTCCGCTGGCGCCACCTCCATTATGGTTGGTCCATTATTAACCGTGCCTGGGCGGGCACCTAAACATGATGTGCAAATGATCCAAGACCTCGGTTTGGAAATTAGCGCTATATAAGAGCAGAATCCAGAATTCAGGAGACAGAATCCAGAATTATTCTGTCTCCTGAATTCTGAATTCCCTCTTGCAAAACCCCCCGAGAAGATGGTCGTGACGGAGCACGACCCTCCAAAAGATGCGGGAAACGGCCTGTCTTGCAATATGGAGGGACGACCTCCGTGTCGTCCGCAGGATTTTGCAAGAGGCTCATAATTATATGGATTCTCGTTCTCGAAAGTGATACGGATGTAGATATCAGGAGGCTATGACAATGACAAAAGCTAAAGAACCGAGTGACCCCAATGAGATTCGTGACTCGGACATCGTTTTCGATTGCCCGTTTTGCGGTAAAAGTCTGGCCATTGACTGTCGTGGCGCAGGATTGA
Source organism: Kiritimatiellia bacterium (assembly GCA_038330175.1). Lineage (GTDB taxonomy): Bacteria > Verrucomicrobiota > Kiritimatiellia > CAIKKV01 > CAITUY01 > JAABPW01. The sequence continues at coordinate 13,344 of JBBQNS010000060.1, read as the reverse complement.
CGATTACCTGTCCAGATTGTAGTAATAAAATCGCAGTGCCTATTCCTGAGCGAATGGAAGTGTCCGACATCGACAGTTCTGATGCTGACAAGGCCGTCCGCTTGATCCACATGCGTGAAGTGATTTCCGATTCGCAACAACGCATCATGAACCTAGAGGAGGACGTTAAGGATATCACTTTGCGCCGGGATGATTTGGAAGCCAACCGGACTGAAAATGCCTTGCGTTTTGAAGTCATTGAGCGCGAAGTCGGCAATATTCAACGCTCACTCCAGCGTATTTCCGAAGTATTAGGAAGCGCCGGGAATTCAAAACCATAACCGGCGAGCGGGAAGTTTAGAGCTACGAGTTGCGAGTTTCGGGTTTAGGGTTGCGAGTTTCAAATTTTGAGTTTCGGCTGTGTTGAATGATCTTTGGATGGCTTTGCAGCCCACTCCGCTATTTTGAGATAGAGCAACTCGGTGGTGTTTTCTGCTCCGATTTGTGAAGTAGCCAGGTTCAGCCCACCGGAACTCTAAACTCTAAACTCGAAACCCGAAACTCTATTTCAGGGCTTCTAAAAGCCGGGATTCTACTGAAGGCCAATCGAAATGTTGTTGGACATAACGTTGACCTGATTTTCCCATCGCTTCCCGTAGAGCGGGTTTCTCAAGAAATAGTGTGAGCGATTCTTCAAATTCAGGATAGTTCCTGAACCAAAGACCCCCATTTGATTTACGGCAATGGTCGGGCATTACTTCTCCGGCACCATGCACCAATACCGGGGTGCCCGCCAGCCAAGATTCTAATATTACGATACTGAAACTCTCATTAACGGAAGGATGACAAAAAGCGACAGCCCCTGCCATGGCGTCATGCTTGTCCTCTTCCGAGACGAATCCGAGATCCAGAATATGCGGGACAAGTTTAATGGGTGGATCATAGGGACCGCTTCCCGTCAAAACCAATTTCAGGTCCACTCCGGTTCGTTCCCGGAAGACTTCCAGATAGTCCAGCAAGATAGGGGTTCCCTTCATTGGTTCCCGCCGGCCGGAATAGATGACATACGGCGCTGAAAGCTTATGGCGTTGGCGGAAGACATCAGGCTGGGTAGCGAATGGAAGCAGGCCCATTCCGACAACATGGGCTTTGGATAAATCGAGGCCGTAGAGCCGTTTTGCCAGATCACGTTCCGGTTCGGAATTGAAGATCCAGCCTTTGACGTTCAGGAACATTTCCTGGATCGTTTTCAAGTAAGCAAAGGATTCATCATGGAGGCAGGGAAGCAACATCGTTTTTTGGGGATGAATCTGGCTAGCGAAGTAGATTAAGGCAAAAAGATAAGGGCTCATGACAATGCGGTCATAACGGTGGCCTTCTTCTTTAAGGTGGTTGTAAAGCGCCTGACTATTGACGTTATTCCGTTGCCAGCATAGTTCTTCATCACGCGTTAGCTCTGCACAGCGGCTAATCCGGTTTTGGAGAATAATGAAGGAGTCGAGATCGCGTTCGGAATCGACGGGAAAGTAATGGACGGTGATCCCGGAAATTGAAGTGCAACCAGGTGGGATTTCGTTCTCCCAGGTGAAATGGTTGCGAGCACAGGTGGTTAAATAATCGACTTGCCAGCCTCGAAGCACGAGGCGCTCAGCAAGCTGGCGAAGGAGTGTTTCAGCTCCACCGATGGTCGGCCCCTCTGAGAAGCGGGGAGATACAAAGGCTATGCGGGGTGGGGTAGACATCAACTGGGGGGGAGCTTCGACTCCAATTTGGCAAGCCGCTCTTCAAGCGCTTTGATTTTATCACGGTATTTTCTGTCAACTTCCTCCGTCGCAGAGAGCAGCAGTCCATTGACCTGGTTCTGTTGTGACCAGAGCCGATACGTGTAAAATTTCAATAACCCCCAAATGGCCTTCTTGATTTTGACCAAAAGCGGAGCAAATAGAGCCCGGCGTTCGCGAATTTCAAAATCATTGATATCAATAAAAACAGCTTCCCGTAGACTTTCCATGTAAAAATCGAAGAAGTTCTCATCCTTCTTCATATTCATCAGGTTAAAGCGTTCGGCACGGGCCAGTTGGGCCCCTGCATAAGCGCCAGACTGCATTTTGGCCGCTACCGTTTCCTGGATTTCAGCCATTATTCGCTGTGAATCCACTCCTTCGGTGCCAATTTCAAACAGTCCGGTGCTCATGAGTTATCTATATGGATTACAGCTTTTCAATAATGATCATCGGATCATCTTTTTTGACGGGGGTTCCGTGCGGGATGAGCAACGAGACAATTTTGCATTTATAGGGGGCTTTAATGGGATTGAAGAGCTTCATAGCCTCAACAATACAAACCGTCGCGCCTACTTCCACAAGGTCACCTTCTTGAACAAACTCAGGTTTTCCTGGGCCGGGTGAACGATAGAAGGTGCCGTTCAGTGGCGCGTTGATGCTTGGGCTGGCAGCAGGCGCGGGCTTGGCTACCACGGGTGCGGTCGGCGCTGGTGCGGCAGGGGCAGAGCTGGACGCCTTAGGGGCTGTTGGGATTGAGACAGGCGCTGACGGAGCCATTGGCGTTACCAAGGGGCCAGAGGTTACGCCAGTGGCATTGATGCTGATCACACTGCCGCCATGCTGGATCGTGATCTGCGAAAAATTCAACGCACTGATTTTATCTACCAGCTGGCCAATTTGCTCATAGTCTGAAGTCGCTAAGAACGGAATGGCTGCTGCGGCAACAGGGGCAGGCGCGGGCTTGGACGCAGCTGTCTGCTTCTCCAATTCGACGTCAGCAGGAATGGCCGGACGTTGTTCTGGCGGGAGCGCGCGCCATTTGAAGTAATCAAGCGCGACTTCAGGGAAGAGACAGTATGAAATGATGTCCTCTTCTTGGCTGATCAATTTGGGATCCACCCCTTCAGTGGCATCGGGCAGCATCGGCTCTAGAAGATCCGCCGGACGAACCGTGATCGGCTTCTCGTTGCCCAAAATTTTCTTCATTACGGCCTTGTCCATAGGCGCGGGCGAACGGCCATAAAGCCCTAAGGCATAGTCTTTCACTTCTTGCGCAACGAGGGAATAACGTTCGCCCGAAAGGATGTTCATGACGGCCTGAATGCCAATGATCTGGCTTGTCGGGGTGACGAGGGGGGGATACCCGAGGTCGGCCCGGACACGCGGGAGTTCGGCAAACACCAGGTCCAGTTTATCCAAAGCGCCTTGCTGGGCCAGCTGGCCGCGCAAGTTGGAGATCATTCCTCCGGGGATATGATGGAGCAAAACTTCAGGATCAATGATGTTGTTGGACTCATGCGCCTTGAGTTGGCGTGAAGGGGCCAGATCAACGAAGAACTTGCAGACCTTCCGCAGGGCATCCTGATCAAGGTGCGCGTTATAGTGGGTTTCGGAGAAAATCGCCAGCATGGTTTCGACAGGCGGTTGAGATGAAAACCCGGCCATGGGCGAAATCGCGCAGTCGATCGCCCCCGCACCAGCGCGGACGGCTTCCACGTAGGTGGAAGACGCCATCCCGCTTGTGGCGTGGGAGTGGACTTGAATCGGGATCTTGGTCTCACGAACCAGGGCCGATACCAGCCGTTCCGCAGCGATGGGCGTCAGGATGCCCGCCATATCCTTGATGCAGAGCGAGTCAATTCCCATCGCAATTTGCTCTTTTGCCACTTTGACGTAGAGCTCAACGGTGTGGACAGGGCTGACAGTGTAACTAATCGTGCCTTGGGCGTGTCCGCCGTATTTTTTTACAGACTTGATCGCCTGCTCCAAATTACGGGAGTCATTCAGGGCATCGAAAATCCGGAAGATATCAATTCCGTTGGCCACCGCGAGGGCGACAAAGCGGTCTACGACATCATCGGCATAATTTTTGTAACCGAGGATGTTTTGGCCACGCAACAACATCTGGAGGGGCGTTTTCTTGGTGTGCGCCTTAATTTGGCGCAGACGCTCCCACGGGTCTTCTCGCAAAAAACGCAAACATACATCAAAAGTGGCGCCACCCCAGACTTCCAGCGAGTAGTAGCCCACATTATCCACGACATCAATAATCTTCATGATGTCGCTGGTGCGCATCCGAGTGGCCCAGAGGGATTGGTGAGCATCACGAAGCGTGGTGTCCGTAATGCGTAAAGGAATATGGTTGACGCTGTCGCGGATAATATCCTGAGTTGAAACTATTGTTTTTTTAGGCATAAATTTTCCTTTCTAAATTATTTAAACCGGCCCATCGCGGCGAATTTTTCAAATCGCCAGGTGGTCAGCTTTTTGGAGGATACCTTCTTGAGACTGTTTAAGTGTTTGAGGATCACCTTGCGGGTGGCTTTCATGGTCCCAGGATAATTCCGGTGGGCACCCCCCATTGGTTCAGGAATGATCTCGTCAATAATTTTCAATTGAAGCAAAGATTTGGCAGTGATCTTAAGCGCATTAGCGGCTTCGCCCGCTTTGGTGCCGTCACGCCAGAGAATAGAGGCACACCCCTCCGGTGAAATGACCGAATACACGGCGTTGGAAAGCATCAGCACCACGTCGCCTACGCCGATTCCAATAGCGCCACCGCTTCCGCCTTCACCGGTTACCAAAGCGATGACAGGCGTTTTCAAGGCGGCCATCTCAAGAAGGTTCCGGGCAATTGCCTCAGCCTGACCGCGTTCTTCGGCATCACGGCCGGGGAAAGCGCCTGGCGTATCGATGAACGTCACAACGGGAATATGGAATTTCTCGGCTAACTTCATCAGGCGCAAGGCTTTGCGATAGCCTTCGGGGCACGCTTGCCCGAAATTGCACTTGATTTTCTCTTCCAGTTCACGGCCTTTTTGATGCCCGATGACCATGACGCGATGATCATCGATCATGGCAAATCCGCCGATCATCCCGTGGTCGTCCCCAAAAAGGCGATCTCCATGGAGCTCAATAAACTCTGAACAGAGCCCGCTGATGAAATCACGGATCAAAGGACGATCTGGATGCCGGGCAACTTGGACCGTTTGCCAGGGGGTCAGGTTGGCATAAGTTTCCTTAAGCTTATCCGCCCGCTCATGTTCAAGGTTGTTAAGCTCCTTGACGAGTGCGCCGGTCGGTTCAGGATTTTTAGCCTTAAATTCTTCAATTTTCGCCTCGATATCAGCGACGTCTTTTTCAAAATCCAGACTCATCGTTACTCCAATTGTTAGGGGTTTCGAGTTTGCGTTCAAACTGCCCGTGGTTGCTTAGCGGCAGCCGGCGTATTTCAGAATCTTGTAGAGCATCTCCTTCATGTCTTTGCGATGCACAATCATGTCCACAAAGCCGTGCTCTACGAGATATTCTGCGGTTTGGAAGTCCTCCGGAAGCTTCTGCTTGATGGTCTCCTCAATCACGCGCCGGCCAGCAAACCCGATTAGGGCGCGGGGCTCAGCAATGTGAATGTCACCAACCATAGCGTAACTAGCTGATACTCCACCCGTTGTGGGGTCAGTCATAATCGAAATGTAAGGCAGGTTCGCCTCGCGCAACTGCGCAAGGGCCGCGCAGGTTTTGGGCATCTGCATCAAGGAAACAATTCCTTCATGCATACGCGCTCCACCTGAAGCTGACACGATTATATAAGGTAGCTTATTTTTGACCGCATACATCGCGGCCAGAAGGATTTTTTCACCCGTACCGCTGGCTAAACTGCCGCCCATGAAGCGAAAGTCCATAACGGCCAAAGAGACTTTAATTCCTTTAATTTTGCCTGAGCCGGTGACGACAGACTCCTTCATGCCTGTCTTTTGACAATTATCTGCCGCTTTTTCGGCGTAGGGCCCCTTTGAATCTGAAAATTTAAGTGGATCATTCCAGCTGATTTTAGAGTTCAATTCGGAAAAGGTACCCGGATCCAGCAACAAATCGACCCGTTCTTCCCATGTCAGGCGCTCATGGAACTGGCATCGGTCACAAACGCTGAGATTCTTTTCCCACTCATCTTTGTAAATGTGGGCTTTGCAAGATGGACATTGAATCCAGATTTCCTCTTTTGCAGGGGAATCTGGTTTGGCGGCTGTCTTTTTTGTTTTGGTAAACCAACCCATGGGCCGTCACGCCTCCTTCTAAGGTGTTTCAGTTCTCTTTAATGGGGGGAATACATATCACGAGAGGGGCAAGGCTTTCAAGATAAAAGGCAACCGCTCTCATAATGATATGCTTCTTGAACTGACGCTTTTGCTTCTGTTACGGTGGTGACTGGTTTCAGCAATTTTCAATTATGAGGAGGCTTCGATGAGCGTGCGAAGATTAAAGGCAGAAATTCGTGATGTACCTGATTTTCCAAAACCAGGCGTTATGTTCAAGGATATCACCCCCATACTCAAGGATCCGAAGTTATTCCGCACCGCCGTCGATTTGTTCGCTAAACGCCACCGCGACAAGGGGATCCGCAAGATTGCGGTGGTCGATGCCCGTGGCTTCCTGTTCGGGGCCGCTTTAGCCTATAAGTTGAAAGCCGGTGTTGTGCCCATCCGCAAAAAAGGGAAATTGCCCTACCAAACCTATGAGGAAAGCTATGAGCTTGAATATGGGTCGGCTACATTGGCGATCCATGTTGACGCCTTTTCGCCTGGTGAACCCGTAGTTTTGGTGGATGACCTTTTGGCTACAGGTGGAACCGCCTTGGCTTCCGCAAAACTCATTGAGCGCGCTGGCGGGAAGGTTGAAGAGATTGATTTTCTGGTTGAGCTCGGCTTCTTGAATGGGCGCGAGAAACTAACCGGCTATAACGTGTTTGCGCCCATTAAATTTTGAGGCCAATGCTGTCGGCAATCGCTTGTGCTTTGACAGGGCTGTCAAGCAGGCGAACCAAAGTCAAAGCAAACTCAAAAGTGGTTCCGGCGCCCTGACTGGTCACAATACGACCATCCACTAGGGTCGAGGCGGTCAGTCGTGGGGTAACGGTTAGCCGGGAGGCGACCCCGGGGTGGCACGTTACTTTTTTGCCGCCTAGAATACCGGCTGCCTGCAAGGTCAGGGGCGCCGCACAAACCGCACCCAGCCATTTATTCGCCTCATAAAAATCCCGAATGGCGTCAATTAGCGGTTGAAATTTCAAAAAATGCTCTACGCCAGGACCTCCCCCGGGAATCATTAATAGATCGAACGTTGCTGGATCGACTTCATTCCATGGCTTATCCGGCATCAAACGAACCCCTCGCGAGGCCGTTAAGAGGCCTGGCTCAGTACCTGCCACGGTGACGTCCCAATGGGCACGGCGCAGGATATCAATGATGATAACCGCTTCCATTTCCTCGGTGCCGTTAGCGATAGGAATGAGAACAGTGGGCATAGGCAGGGGGTCCTTAGTCATTTCTCCGCCCGCCGAGCAGGCCCGCGCGGTAGAGGTAATAGAGGAGGGTGAGCAAAGCGGTAATGGCTGAAGCGACATAAGTCAAAAAGGCGGCATTCAAAACGCGTCCCGCGTCTTCCTGCTCCCGGATACTCACGATGCCAGTAGAAACCATGAGCTTTTTGGCACGCGCGCTGGCATCCCATTCGACGGGAAGGGTAATCAGGGAAAAGACAACCGTGACGCTGAAAAGGATGACGCCGATCAAAATCATCTTCGGATTATGCATGAACATGCCGAGCAAAAAGAAGACATAGGACCCCCAGCTGCCAATTTGTGTGGTGGGAACGAGTGCCGTTCGAAGTCCCAGCCAGACATAGGCCGAAGCATGTTGTAAAGCATGCCCTGCTTCATGACAAGCCACGCCGATCGCGGACAGGGAAGGGGAATCATAAACCCCCTCTGACAAACGCAGGGTTCGTGAAGTGGGATCGTAGTGATCGCTTAAAAACCCGCTGGCACGCTCGATTTTGACATTAGTGATGCCGCTGCGGGCCAGCATTTGCTGGGCGGCTTGCGCGCCGGTCATGCCGGAAGACGCCATCACTTGTGAATAACGGGCAAAGGTGGTTTTAACCTTAAGGGTTGCGATGAGTGCGAGCACCATGCCGGGCCCGATAAATAAAAAATAGATAGGATCAAAAAACATGGCTTGCTACCTCCTTATTAGTTCCTTACGACTTGAATCAATCACATTTGGATCATGATTTTGGGAGAGAGAAATTTGAACAGAAGCTCGCGAAGACCGCGAAGGAAAAATATTGCGCCTGCGGCGTACTCGCCGCTGGCGTCTTTGCGTGCTTTGCGTGCTTCTGTTCAAAATCTTCCTCTTGGTTCCCGATATGCCGGGTTAAGGGTTCCCTCTTAACTTAATGATTGGCAGATCGTAATTGCGGCCACCCCTACGATGTCGTCTGCTGTGCAGCCGCGTGAAAGATCATTAACAGGTTTGGCCAACCCTTGAAGAACGGGACCATAGGCGATGGCGCCAGCCAGCCGTTCGGTAATCTTGTAAGCAATATTGCCCGCTTGCAAGTCCGGAAAAATAAAAATGTTAGCCGCTCCTTTTAAAGGGCTGTCGGGACATTTCTGAGCGGCAATGCCCGGCATGATGGCCGCATCAACCTGAAGTTCACCATCCACAACGGCATCCAGCCCAAGTTCGGCAACTCGCTTCCGAGTCAACTCTGTAGCTTTGACCATTTTATCCACCAAGGGATGCTGTGCACTTCCACGTGTTGAAAATGACAACATCGCCACGCGGGCCTGACCTCCAATAAGCGCTTTGTGCGAAGCAATGGTTGATATCGCAATATCGACCAACTGTTCGGCGGTGGGCTCGGGATTTACGCCACAATCGGCATAGAGAAGGACCGAATCGCCGGATGCGGTTGGTTTTGCAAGCTCCATGGCAAAGAAGCTGCTGCCGGTTTTGATGCCGACCGCCGTGCCGACACACTGGAAGGCCGCGCGCACCATATCGGGAGTTGACGCAATGCTACCCGCTACAAGGCCGTCAGCCAATCCCAGACGCACCATCATGTCACCGAAATAGAGGCGATCCAGTAAGAGTGTACGGGCTTTTTCAAGAGTGAGCCCCTTATGTTTCCGCAGCTCGAATAATGCCACGGCAAGGCGTTCGAAGTCCGGGGACCGAGGGTAATCCAACAGCGTGACAGGAAGCCCCGTAAAAGAGATCCCCGCCGCCGTTTTCGCCGCTTCTTCCGGAGTTGCCAGTATGATGACTTTAGCGATTTTCTGTTGCGTAATTTTGACGGCGGCATGCATGACCCGGGGGTCATGGCCTTCGGCCAGAATTATAGTACGTTGCGCTGCGCGAGCTTTGGGAATGAGTGATTCAAGAAGTGACATAAGTAAGCAACCTTTCGATAATTATTTTATGCAGGCAGGGCAGGGCAGGGTAGGATGGACTTGATGGGAACGGACAGCAACCGAACGGTTTCCCGGGCAATCATTAGTTCCTCATTTGTCGGCATAACGATCGCTTTCAATTTACTGTCCGGGGTACTGATGATAGCGGGGCGGCCAATCGCCTGATTGTTCTTTTCCGGATCCAGATAACAACCCAGGGCCTCAAGTTTTCGGACCGTTTGTTCACGGACGTAGGCACTATTCTCTCCAATACCTCCCGTGAAGACCACGGCGTCGGCGCCATTTAGTAATGTGAAGTATGAGCCGATATAAGAGACCAAGCGCTGTACAAACATCCGGATGCCGCGCTGAGCCTGAAGATTGCCAGATTCGGCCGCCGCAATGTTATCGCGCATATCACCGCTTCCGATTCCCGAAACCCCCAGCAAGCCGCTGCATTTATTCAGCAGTTTGTCGATGGCATCAGGCGTCATCCCGCGGCGGGCCAGGTAAAGGACAACGGCGGGATCAATGTCGCCGCAGCGGGTTCCCATGACCAAGCCGTTCAAGGGGGTCATACCCATACTGGTATCTAACACATTTCCGCGCTCGACGGCGGTAATACTGGCGCCATTGCCAAGATGGGCGGTAATCAGTTTAAGCTCGCCCAAGGGCTCGTTCAAAAGGCTGGCGGTAGCATAAGAAACGAATTTGTGGGACGTCCCATGGAAGCCATATTTACGGATACCATACTTCTCGTAATATTCGTAGGGGATGGCATAGAGGTAGGACGAAGCGGGCATGGAATGGTGGAAAGCGGTGTCGAAGACGGCCACATTGGGGATCCCGGCAAAAACTGATTCGCAAGCCTCGATCCCGCCTAGGTTAGGGGGATTGTGAAGCGGAGCGAGTGCCGAACATTCGTGAATGTTGTTTTTGACTTCATTGGTAACAATGACTGAATCATGAAAATTTTCTCCGCCATGAACCACGCGATGACCAATGGCCTCAACGTCATTCAGGCTTTTTAAAACTCCCACGTCAGCTTCCACCAGTTTGGCGCAAACCAACTTCAAGGCCTCGGCGTGAGTGGACACGAATGCCTGTTCCTTAAAAGAACTGCCGTCAAAGCGCTCATACTTCAAAAAAGGTTCATTCTGACCGATTCGTTCTACAATACCTTTCGCCAAAATTTTCTCAGTATCCATTGCGAACATGGTGAATTTCAGCGATGAACTCCCCGCATTAACCACGAGGACATTGATGGGACCATGAAGTGTTACCGAAGCAGACATAATAATTCCTCTAATACATGAAAATTTAACTCGTTAAAAAAATCACGATATAATTGCATGAGTCATTCGCTGACTTCAAGCATATACGGTCAAAAAATATCGAACTAAAAAGGGCGCATCTCCGGGATGCTACGGGTGCGGCGGTAACGGGCAGGGGTAATGCCGGTTAGACGCTTGAAGTGCTTAATGAAATAGCTCTGATCATTAAACCCGACTTCATAGGCGATCTCCGTACAAGACTTATGGGTGTTGCCCAAAAGTTGCAGTGCATTTTGAACGCGTGAATGGATAATGATCTGAAGAAGTGTTTTGCCGCTATGCTCCTTGACCACATGAGCGAGGCGGTAGGGGCTTAAACCCACTTCCTGCGCAATGTCCTTGAGTCGAAGCGGCTTCATGTAGTTGCGGGTTATAAAATCAAGCGCCTTGGTGACCTGGGTATTGGAGCGATTAAAGCCATGCAGGTAAATCCCCTCAATGAAGTCATTTAAGGCATCTGACAAAACGTGCGACAAAGCTTCAAAATCACGAGCACGAATCAGACGTTCCATCCATTGATGATTACGTTCGATGAGGGATTCCAGGGCAGGGCTATCTTCCACAGCGGTACGGGTCAGGTATCCCATCAATTCAATTGCGCGGGCCCGCAGCACAACCAGTTTGGGCGTGGTGAGATACATGGCGCCCAGCATTTCATTCAATACCCGGCGGGCTCCGGTTTGATCGCCTGCCCGAATATGAGAAAGGAGGATGCGCTCTTTTTCAAAAGGATAGGCGGCTGAAGTGCCGCGCTGTCGTTGATCTTCGATGGCTTGGGCGATCTGTTGTTGTTGCTCGATGCGAAGCCGGTTTTCGTCCCTCTGGATGGCCTTCCACCCACTCATTTGATAAAAGGTGGCTTCGAGATAAGCGGCGCTTCCGGTTCGTTCAGAAGCGGAAAGGGCAGGACGACTGGCGTAAAAGTGATCTGCCCTTGAAGGCGACAGGCCTAGCGAATTCAAGTAGCGGGTGCAGTCCGAGGGAGAGGGCGGCCCTTCCTTATAGAGGATATCTTCCCCAATTAAGGCGCCATGAATAATCCTGCGATGTTCGAGCGCTACGATCCAACCGCCCATCCCTGGCATCGTCTCGAAAAAGCAGGGGTGACCCGTGTTGACGCTTTCATGGAGGGCATAGGTGCGAAGCCTTTTAATTTTCGGAATATTCATCCCGAACGGGTCCGCGCCCGGTTCGGCACACCCATTGAGATCCATGAAGAAGGGGCGTACCCCCGTTTGTCGGCGGACATCACGGCAAAGCTCATTTAAAAGACGTTTAGAGAGAGTAGGCATTGCGGCAATAATTGCGTATTTATCAAATTATCTTCTTAGGTCGGCTAAATCCAATAACCCGCTTGAAATTCATCTACAAGAGCCTCATAAGTCTTATTTATCGACTTATCGAGCCTCTTGCAAAACCCCCTTAAGGAGTTTTGCAAAAGGGAATTCAGAATTCAGAATTCAGAAGCCAGTATAATGCAATACACAGACGATGAAAGACCTTCATTCTGAATTCTGACTCCTGACTTCTGGATTCTGCTCTTGCAAAACGAAGTTTTGCAAGAGCCTCTTATCATCCAAAGTTGATTTCGAGTTATCAAGACTAATATTTTCATTTTATTATGCTTGAACAGCAAGAATGTTGTATTTTTAGTTATTATAAACTATTCCAACGAAGGGGGTATTGCTAGATTTTACCCCATTCTTGAGGTGCGAAATTTTCTACAACCAACTAAAGGAGTCTGTGATGAGTGCCGTTTTGGATCAAATCAAAGAAGCATTGATGAAGGGTAAAGCCAATGATGTTAAAACGCTGGTTCAGCAGGCGTTGACTGATAAGATTGGCGCTGCGGAAATATTGAATAACGGTTTGCTGTCGGGAATGGGGATCATCGGCGAACGTTTTAAAAAGAATGAAGTTTATGTCCCTGAAGTATTGATCGCTGCGCGCGCCATGAAGGCTGGCATGGAAATCCTGAAACCGGCGTTGGCGGCGGCTAAGGTTGAACCCCGTGGAGTTGTGGTCGTAGGCACGGTTAAAGGCGATCTTCATGATATCGGCAAGAATCTTGTCGGCATGATGCTTGAGGGCGGTGGATTTAAGGTGATTGATGCCGGGATTAATGTCGAAGCGGGTAAATTTATCGAATTGGCGCGTACCCACAATGCCTCGTTGATTGGAGCCTCGGCGTTATTGACAACCACTATGACCAATATGAAGGGTGTGGTGGAGGCCCTTAAGCAATCCGATCTTGCGGGTAAGGTTAAAGTGATGATTGGGGGCGCACCGGTCACCCAGGCTTTCTGCGATGAAATCGGCGCTGACGGCTATGCGCCAGATGCCGCCTCTGCGGCTGATTTAGCTCGAAAATTGGCGTAACCCAATAGAGTCACTTGCAAAACCCTGCGGACGACACGGAGGTCGTCCCTCCATATTGCAAGACAGTTCGTTTCCATTATCATCTGGAGGGTCGTGCTCCGTCACGACCGTCTTCTTTGGAGGTTTCGCAAGAGCCTCAACCCCTCCAATGAGGGGATCTCATTTGGCTCAGTCGTGGATGGGCAGGGATGGGTTCGCAGGCAAGGCAGAGGGCAGCAATTCTAATTATGAGCCGAGCACCGTTGATTATGTGCCGAGGGCTGCTGTTTTTGTATGTAAATGTTGTCTGAGCGCATGGGGACCTATTTGAACCACTCATAGGATCGCAACTTACACCTGCGACAGGCCACACTGGGAGGGTTGTCGATACGGGATTCCGGTAATAAGGGAAGCGGCAACGCACGAAAGGGCGGTG
>JBBQNS010000059.1:0-22109 GCA_038330175.1 Kiritimatiellia bacterium | reverse complement strand
GAGGAACTTCGGTTTTACATGGAGGACAGAGAAAGTATGATTGAGTTGGAATTGGGTCAAAAGCTAAATGAGGTGCTGGAAAATTTGCCTGAACGCTGCAGAAAAATATTTATGCCGATTAAAAAATTGCCACAACACCGTTCCTTGAGGGAAAACCGAGGCTATCGATGCCCTTCGGATAAATAAAACCATTATTTGGACAAGAAAAGAGTTTGAACAGAAGCTCACGAAGACCCCGAAGAAGAAAAGACTTCACCACAAATTGAGGAAATGAAAGAAATCCAGACTCATAGAAATCAATTCATGTTGCGGTATTCTCATCTGCGGGGTACCTCAGCTGAAAATCCCGCAACGGTTTTCTGAGGAATGAAAAAGTAATGGGGCACGTGCGAAGCGCAGCCGGAGTTGATTTGATTCCCCATTCCCAGAAACACCGTTGCGGCATTTTTCTGCGGAGTATTTACCCTGAGCCTGCCGAAGGGCTCGCCGCATAAAAACGCCGCAACATGCTTGGTATTTTCTTAATCTGGATTTCTTTCATTTCTTTAATCAGTGGTGAAGCCTTCCCCTCTGGATCAGTGCGAATCAGTGAAGATTAGTGGTGAAGTCTTTCTTTCCCATTCAACTTCGGATGTCTAGACAGAATGAACAGAATTTACAGAATGGTTTTGGGTTCAAGCCCCAACTCTTCATTCTGTTCCATTTTGTCAATTCTGTCTGAATATCTTGATCTTTCTGCCAACAGCCTATAGACCTAGCAACCTGCCTCCTATGTAGCGCATTACAATTAAATGCTTGATATATATGTAATGCGTTACGTATCATATACAAAAGGGGGGATTTCCCTGCCTGATGAAAGGAACGTATGTTTGAAGATTTATTTGAGCTCAGTCGGCACATGATCCGGATGAGAATGCGCCCGTACCGACGACAGGTTTCACATGCTCGAGCGTTTCAGAGCCGATGCTCTATCTTGGTCGGGCAGAGGGGGGTGGGGAAAACAACGGCCGTTGTCCAGCATCTAGTGGATGCCTTTCCGGACTTTGCCACATCGCGAGATTGTCTGTATGTACCGGTGGATCATTTTGTTGTCGCTCAAACACCCCTCTATGAAATTGCACGTGATTTCGCCAATAGGGGGGGGCGGCTGCTGTGCTTGGATGAAATCCATAAACAGGGGGATTGGGCACGAAGCCTGAAGAGCATCCTGGATACATTCCCGGACCTCCGTATTGTCGCCTCCGGAAGTTCCATGTTGCATCTCCATAAAGGCAGCCATGACTTGAGTCGCCGGGCTATTGTCTGGAAGATGGACGGATTCTCATTCCGGGAATATCTGGAGCTCAGGTTGACTCTGGAATTGCCCGTGCTGGGCGTGGATGAGGTACTCCAAGGGCATGAGCGTCACGCTGCGGACGTGGTGGAGCGGCTGAAGGGGAAGGAGGCCAAGGTGCTGGCTCTTTTCCGTGATTATCTTCAAGTCGGGTACTATCCGTATTTTCTGGAGTATCAGGATGTTGATTTATTCAGGATGACTCTGGAACAAAATGTGCACACGGCGATCGAGAGCGATCTGGTCGCTCTGCATCCCAGTCTTACGGGGAGTAGTATCGCCCGAATCAAGCGGCTGTTGGCTGTGATTGCCGCTTCTGTTCCCTTCACACCGGATTTTTCCGAGCTCAGGAGGCTTCTGGATATCGCTGATGACCGTACGCTAAAAACCTACCTGGGGCATTTGGAGGATGCGGGGCTCATCATGAGCCTACGCCGGGCTTCAAGCGGCCTTCGGTCGATGGGAAAAACTGAGAAGATATACCTTGGGGATCCCAACCAGATTTATGCGCTCTGTACAGCAGGACAAGCCAATATTGGGAATCTTCGGGAGACCTTCTTCTGCAGGATGGTATCGGCCGTCAGTCCGGTCACCGCTGCCGAGAAAGGTGACTTTATGATCAAGGGAAGAACCGTGGTCGAGGTTGGTGGACGGAGCAAAACCCTTCGCCAGCTTCGGGGTCAGCAGGCCACATTTCTGGCGGTGGATGATGTTGAGATTGGTGTTGGTAACCGGATCCCGCTCTGGCTGTTCGGGTTTCTATACTAGGCCCCGGGGGGGCAGTTGTTGGTTGCTAGGGGATGTGAGACGTAAGGGATGAGCCGCAACGCCAAGTGCACCATCCTGCTGCGAAACGAGAAATCTACATGGATATTCAGGATATTCAGGATGGTCAGGATGGGATTAAGAGTTGCTTCACCACCAGCCTTCGTCCCGCAAGCGGGAGCTTCGATCTTTGTAGCTGCGGCCGCCAAGACCGTGGATGCGGCAGGAGAAGAAAGAATCCACGCTCTGGCGAGCGCGGCTACGGGGGGGGCCGGAACGACATGTAGTACCGCACTGCGTGCGGTTTTTGGGAGCCACCGATCACAGATCGGTGCTATATTAAAGAATTGAATTGCAGAATCGAATTGCAGAATTGGATTGTGAAACCACCTAGGCCGGAAAGATATTTAGCACCGCACCTCGAATGAACCCAATGAATAATCCTCCATCCCCCCCGTCTCCCTCTCCCACCGTCTGGTACATCGCTGCTGGCTACAAATTGCCGGCAGGGATTGAGGCCTATTTGCTGCATTATGCCACAGAACTCCGGCATCAGGGATTTGATCCCCGGATCATTGTCTTTGAGCCGCTTCCAAAGGTTCCGCATCGTTTCCTTGTGGCCTTGCGGGAACGTGGCATCCCGATTGAGTCGCTGTATGAGAAGGTCGCCTCCCGGGCTCGTTTATTGACACTGTCCACTTTCCTCCCGTGGGCGGGGAAGCGAATTATTGATTATTGGTTATTGGTTATTAGGGGGAAGAAATCGAAGGAAGCTGTGGGTTGTTCTGGTAGTGACGAGAGCGGTAAAACCAATAACCAACAATTAATAACCGATAACTACACCTCCCTCCTCACTTACTGGCGCAAGCGGCTGGCTGTGCAGGAGCTGAAGCGCATGCTTGAGCGGGAGAAGCCTGACATTATCCACGTGAAAGGCCGCCTGATCACCGAAGCCTGGTCGGTGTTCCCTCCGGAATGCACGATCTATCAGCATGCCCTCATGGGGACCAGGGATCCATCGTGGGAAGATTATGAGGCGGAGGCCTTTAGCCGGTTTCTGAATCGAATTGCCAGGGTACTGGTACAGGGGAAGGGGATTGCCGAGACCTTTGCGCTCTCTTTCAACATCAAGCGCTCTATCGACGTGGTCTACACGATGGCACCGGATGAAATCAGAGGACAGGGGACAGTGGGCAGGGAGCAGTGGACAGTGGGCAGGGAGCAGTGGGCAGTGGGCAGGGAGCAGAGGGCAGAGGGCAGAGGGCAGTGGGCAGAGGGCAGTGGGGCGGGGGTAGAACGCCGTGGGCCATCTTCTTCAGCCGTTTCTTCTCTGCCTACTGCAAGCTGCCAACTGTCCACTGTGCGAAGCCTCCGCTTCGGCATTCTCTGCCGCTTCACTGAACAGAAAGGCATTACCTATATTCTCGAGGCACTGGAGCTCTTCAAAGAGAAGTATGGGGCTATAGATTTCACCTTCGCCGGACAAGGGCCGATGGAAGAAGAGATCAGAGAAGCAGTGGGCGGCGGGCAGAGGGCAGTGGACAGTGGGCAAGGGGCAAAAGAGAAGAGTATTGAACAGAAGCCCACGAAGATCACGGAGGTGGGGAATTGTTTTTCTGCCGGATGCGAGGCAGAAACAAATCCTTTGCGTGCTTCGTGTGCTTCTGTTCAAAATTCTTTTCTGAAAGATTGTGCTGGAGTTCATATTGTGCCGGTCACGACGGCCGTTGACATTCTCAAGAACTTAGATGTCTTCGTCCACCCAGGGCTCGATGATGCGATGCCGGTGTCGATTGTGGAGGCGCTGATGTGCGGGGTGCCGTGCATCGTGTCGGATGTCGGCGCATCGCCGGAGTTGGTGCGGGATGGTGTCGAAGGCATGGTGATCAAGCCGGCGTCGGCGGAGCAGATTCTCGTGGCCATGGAGCGGTTCGCGCAGATGACGGAATCGGAACTCGAACAATTCAAACAGCGTGCCCGCCAGAGGTATGAGGAATCGTGTCGGCCGGAAGTGGTGGGGACTCAAGTGGCGGCGATTTATAGGGGTGTGATGGGGGATGTGAAGAGTTTCATTAGGGATTAGAGATTAGGGTGCGAAGCTCGTGTAGTAGCCTGTGTCCTCACAGGCGCGGAGGGAGAAAGAGGCACCAGAGAAGATGCGCAGCTGCGAAGCAGGGCGAAAGGTAGCTGCCGCTGATAAGCGGTGGCTGCGAGCGGAGAAGACTCGCTTTGACTTTTGGCTAATTTTCTAATACTTAAGCGCTTAAGTATGAATAATCCTAGAAAGGCGATTAGGCTGTAGGCTGTTAGGTTCTTCTCACCTTTTGGTGATAAGCTCATTTTCACGTAAGTCCTTCTTTCCGAACACCTACAGCCTAAACTTCTACAGCCTACAGCCTCTTTTAAGATCAATCGCATCTTGGTCATGATTCGGCGAAGAAAAGAATTTGAACAGCCTACTACGTCAGTAGACTTCGAAGACCAGGGAAGTTCGCGAAGCACGCTAAGGAAAGAGTCAACGCCGAAGGCGGCGTTGACCTGAGATATGGGGTTTAAAAACTATCCTGCATATGCGGCGTCTTCGCCGCATATGCCTTTGCGACCTTCTGTTCAGAATCCTTCCTCAAATGACGCGGGTTTATGATCAGTACGCTTTTCGACGGATGCTGGAATGGGCTCGCTCCGATCTTTGTAGCCGCGGCCGCCAAGGCCGTGGATGTGGCTGGAGGGAGAAAGAATCCACCGTCTGGCGAGCGCGGCTACGAAGAATGGAGTAAGAATGGAGTAAGATTTGGATTGCCAACGTTTATGACGTTGACAATATTAACGTCCAGAACGTTGATGAATTAAATTGAGGACGAAACGGGGGGTATTTTATGAATTTTTTGTGAGATAAATCAGGAATTGATGTAATGGTTGTACGCGACATACCCAACTGCGATGCACAGCCGTCACGCACCGCGTGGTAGTGCCATCGCCTCAGCCGCCACTACAAGTCTCCTCGCACGCTCATCCAAATGGGGCAACAAAGCCGCCAATTTCAACGTCAACTTGGCCTTTTTTTGCATGCAAAGAAGTATGTCAGGAACAAAGACATTAGTACATGTTATTTATTGACGCAGCCTAAGCAACTTAAGAACTGACGCCGAAGGGCGGCGAATGATGACTTTACATAACATCAGAGTTGATGCAGGATAAAACTATGAGAACGACTTTGGATATTGATGTGCGCTTGCTGGATCAGGTGCGGCGGGCGGGCGGGTTTGCCTCACGGCGGGAAACCCTGGCCGAGGCTCTGAAGTGGATGCGACGACGGTTGGCGTTGGCGGAGCTCGCGGTTGATATCGGCAAGCATCCCGGGGCATTTAAGCCGGGGTATGATCCTGAGGCGGGTGAAAAATGAAGGCAGCCATGGGGGCGGCGGGATTGGTGATGGCCGATACGTGCATTTGGATTGCCGCTGAAAAGGACGCGGCGGTCGCGGAGCGGTTGATTGACTTGACCACGCGGGATCGGTTGGTGATGTGCGGGTTGGTCTATGCGGAAATCCTGCGGGGACTTCAGGATAAAGGGGTGCGCGACCGTCGCGCCAAGCAACTCCTGTCGTTGCAGTGGGTGGAGACAGCCTGAGATCTGGTGGAATGCGGCGGAACTGGCCCGCAACCAGGATCGGGCCGGGCGCCCGACCCCCCTGACAGATGTCCTGGTCGCCGCGCTTTGCATTGAAAACGAATTATCGCTTTGGACCCTGGATCGTCATTTCGACCGTTTCCCCGCCCTGAGCCGGGAGCGCTCTCCCCTCTAAGTTGTTGAGTTGGGTCTTGTAGCCCCGTAGCCGCGCTCGCCTTTGTCACACCGCAGCCTTGGCGAAGGCGGACGAGTGTGGATTGTTTTCTCCCCCTAGCGGCGGCTACGAAGAGAAGCTGCTAAGAGTAGGTGAAGCTATTTGAACGGGGATTATTCATTGAGCTTCAGGGAGGGCGGGCGCTACGAGCCCAATGCCACTAACATTTCACATGCAATTTGAAAGCAAGACATACACTTGAGGCAAGTACTGGCGGCCAATAGAGCAAGAGATTCAAACATGGATATACAGGATATTCAGGATAATTCATAAAAACCAAACCCTCTTGGATTTTTTATCCTGAACATCCTGAATATCCATGCAACATTTGTTCTATGATTCATGCCCGCTCACATGCGTGAGGGATTTCAGTTAACAGAAAATCCCCGGATAAACCCAGAAGCGCCTTAAAAAACTATTCTGTAAATGCGGCGTCTTCGCCGCATTTGCCTTTGCGAACTTAGCGATCTTCTGTTGTTCAAATTCTTCCTTTTGGTTCCGCCTATGACGGGCTAGGATTATTCTTCTCCCGCCACATCCACGGCCTTGGCGGCCGCGGCTACGAAGAAGAAGAGCGGCGCGCTGTCTCCCTCCTCGTAGCCGCCGTCGCCAGACGGTGGATTCCCCGCAACATCAACTCTGCGTTGACATGATCATGCTGATTGATATGATCAATATGGTTTAATCAGGAGCCTGTTATGAAAACAAACATATCCGCCGTAGAGGCCCGCCAAAATTTTGGTCGGTTTCTAAATGTTGTAGCGTTGACCCATACCGAGCTGACCATTGAACGGGCGGGAAAGCCGATTGCTCGTTTGGTCGGGATTGACCGTGCTGCCGGCGAGAAGGCGGGAACCGGGAAGCTGAACATCAGGAGCAGTCGCGGCCTGGGTCAGGAACTTTGGAACTCGGTGGATGCCAAAGCGTATGTCGATGCGGAGCGTGCGGAATGGGCTTGAAACTTAAGCGCGGGCAGACGGTGTTTGTCGATACGGTGATCTTTATCTACTTTTTTGAAAATCATCCGGATTATGCCGAGCGGCTTGATTACTTGTTTCAGGCGCTGGCCGAGGAGCAGTGTCAGATGATCACCTCGATGGTGACCTATATTGAGTTGCTCACCCTGCCTGAGAAAAATAAAAATTCTCGTCTGGCCGCCAAATACCGAGATTACTTGACCAACTCCGAGGGTCTGAGTGTGTATCCCTTGAATTTTCAAGTGGCGGATAAGGCGGTATTGTTGCGTGCCAAGCATGGCCTGAAAACGCCGGATGCCATCCAGCTGGCCACCGCTCAGGTGTGTGGTGCGGATTTTATTTTAACAAATGACCGACACTGGAAGACCGTCCCAGCCCTGCCCATTGTTTTAGTTGAGGACTTGTGATCGACGAGAAATCTATATGGATATTCAGGATTGTTTAGACAGGCGTAGTTGTTAGTTGGTGGATCTCGTATCCTCGTAGCCGCCGTCGCCAGACGGTGGATTCTTCTCCCCGCAACATCCACGGCCTGGTGGCCGCAGCTACGAAGCAATCCACAGCCTGGCGGCTGCGGCTACAAAGAAAAAGAGCGGCGCGCTGTCTCTCTCCTCGTAGCCGTGGCCGCCAAGGCCGTGGATGCGGCTGAGGGGGAGAAAGAATCCACACTCTTTTGTGAAATCTTAATTAGTATAATAAATATATAAGCATATTTATTGACGTCGGGTCAATGATGTGGAAATGTAATTGACGTCTGGCCAAAATTGCAGGGATTGGGGAAGGGGATGCGTGTCATGGAACATTTGGTTTTATTTGAAACAAAGCAGGTTCGTCGCGTGTGGAGCGAGGGGGATCAGAAGTGGTATTTCGCTATTCAGGATGTGCTTGAAATCCTTACCGGCAGTGCAGACGTAAAACAGTATGTGAAAAAACTTAAAAGCCGTGATCCTGAATTGACGTCCAACTGGGGTACAATTTGTACCCTGGTTGGGATGACAGCGGCGGATGGTATACAGCGGAAGATACAAGCGGCGAACATAGAAGGGCTCCTCCGCCTCATCCAGTCGGTTCCCTCGCCGAAGGCCGAGCCTTTCAAACGCTGGCTTGCTCGGGTGGGTTATGAGCGACTGCAGGAGATCGAAAACCCGGAACTGGCTTCCAAGCGGATACGGGAAATTTACCAGCAAAAAGGCTACTCCGCAGCCTGGATCGAAAAAAGGATGCGCGGCATAGCGGTCCGCGATGAATTGACTGATGAATGGAAAAATCGTGGGGTGAAGGAGCAGACGGAGTACGCCATTCTCACCGCGGAGATCAGCAAGGCCACCTTCGGCATGACTCCTAAGGAATATCGCGATCACAAGGCGTTAACCCAAACTGGAGATAACCTTCGTGACCATATGACCGACTTGGAATTGATTTTCACGATGCTGGGTGAAGCTTCGACAACTGAGATCGCGCGGAATACTGATGCGCAGGGCTTTCCTGAAAACAAACACGCTGCCAGAGATGGCGGGAAAGTTGCAGGTAATGCCCGCCGAGCATTGGAGCGTAAGAGTGGAAGAAAAGTTTCAACCAAGCAGAATTTTAAGGAGTTGCCAGAAAGCCGAAAAGATTCAACGGATCCGCATTGATTCGCACTGATTCGTAGAAGAGAATGTTTCGCGATTTTGGATTGTGATAGCCACCCAGGCCGGAACGACATGTAGCACCGCACTGTGTGCGGAATCTTCTTTGGATTGATATTCATAGTTTAAATTTAGTCGCCTATACGTATAGTACGAAATCATGAAATTGCGTCCTTATTGGTGTGATCGGATTAAGTCACTTTGGAGTGAACGTAATCTTGTCTGGCTTTCTGGCGTGCGACGGGCTGGCAAAACTTCCCTCTGCCGCCTGTCTTGTGGCGGGAATGTCTTGCCGAGTTCGGCGTGCTTGACCTGGATCGGCGTTTGCTGCACGGAGGCCTTCCTGTTCAATTGCTGGCGACTGAGCCGGATCCGGTTTTTTTCGAATACTGGATGGATAGCTTTTTCGCTCGCGATATTCAGGAGTTATTCGGGGTACGCAACCGCACGGGATTCCTCAAGATTCTTATGCTGGTATGTCTTCGTAATGGCGGACAACTGGATATCACCGACCTAGCGAAGGAGTCCGGCCTGATGCGGCCGACGGTGATGGCTCACCTTGATGCCATGGAAATTGCCCATGCCCTCATACGCATTCCGCCCTTTCATGGGGGAGGGCATCGCGAGGTGATTGCCCGGCCTCGTATCTATGCCTTCGATACAGGCTTGGTAGCCCATGTGCGGGGCTGGGAGACGATCCGCGTGTCGGACCGTGGACATCTATGGGAAAATCTTGTGTTGGATGAACTTCGGGCAAGTTGCCGACACTCGGTTATCCATTATTGGCGGGATAAGAGCCAGCGGGAGGTTGATTTCGTTTTAGAACGTGCCGGTGGACGCGTGGATGCGATTGAAGCGAAGATCAACCCTGATGCCTTTACGACCGAGAGTTTACGTGCCTTCCGTGCGTTATATCCGGACGGGAAAAACCTGCTGGTGTGTCCTTTCGTCAAGGAGCCGTACATGATGAAAAAGGGCTCTTTCGAGATTCAGGTATGCGGTAGCGGGCAAATAGGTGGATAGGCTGTAGACTTTTAAACTGTTAGGGAATACGAGAGGCCTCCTCCGCCAGTCCTTCGCCTAACTTGAAATCCGCTTTTCGCCTTACTTGGGTTGTGATATCTTCAGCCAATGAATATTGATCACATATTCGCCGTCCTTAACCGCCATGAGGTTCGTACTCTACTCATTGGGGGGGGGCAATTTTCTTCTTCGTCACAAACCCGTTCTGACTTTTGATGTTGATTTCTGGATTGAGGATACCGAAATCAATCGGCGGCGGTGTGAAGTGGCGTTGAGTGAACTGGCGGCTGAATGGGGGACCGCTGAGTTCGATTGGGGGCCAGTAGCGCTGAAAGCAAGCGGATGGTTGTCCCGGCAGTCTGTGTATTGTCTGACCAGTCCTCATGGGGCCATCGATATTTTCCGCTCGGTAAAGGGACTATCGGATTGGAATGCCTCTTTTAATGCCTCTGTTTTAGGTAAAACTGCTTCGGGAATTGCCTATCGGGGCTTATCGGATCAGGAGATGCTGGCTTGTCAACTCAGTCTCCCGCCTGAATCCAGAAAAAATGACAGGATCCGGGAATTGGAGAAGGCATCGCATGAATGATCTTTTCCAACAGGAGGAAGCCAAGCGTGACCGGCATCTGGATGCGCGGGAGCGATGGCGGCTGATTCTCGATGCCATATCCTGGGCAGAGTCTCAATCCACCGTGCAGCGGAATACTCCTCAACGATGTCTCGCCGAGCAAGCCCGGAAGGGGCAGGCTTTTAGACTGTGAGATGTGAGACGTGAAGCGTTAGAGGTCGCAACTCTTCAAAGTGGCAACGGCGTCCCGCCGTTGATTTCTTCATCACCTCAGAATCTTTAAAACCTCATGCTTAACTAGTTAAGCATGAGGTTTTTCGTAAGAATAGGGAAGCGATTAAAAAGATCATTATTGACATTCTGTCGTAACTGAATAACTATTAGACTATGACCAATAGATTAATTA
This sequence comes from Kiritimatiellia bacterium, assembly GCA_038330175.1. Classification (GTDB taxonomy): domain Bacteria; phylum Verrucomicrobiota; class Kiritimatiellia; order CAIKKV01; family CAITUY01; genus JAABPW01. Next base: position 11,565 of record JBBQNS010000059.1, on the reverse strand, counting down.
ATTATCATGAGGTGCGGGATGAGCTCGCCAAGCGGCTTCGGGAGCCTGCCCCTGGACGTGTCCAGATTTTAAGTGGGCCGAGACAGGTGGGTAAAACCACCCTCCTGCTCGAACTTGCCGCCGGGCTTGGGAGTCTGGCTCACTATGTTTCCGCCGACAACTCAGCGGCTCAGGTTTCTGGATGGTGGGAGCAGGTTGTCCGTCAAGCTGGCGAGCGAGCCAAACGGGACGGTAGTGCCATATTGTTTGTGGATGAGATTCCCTATCTCCCTGACTGGTCAAGGCGGGTGAAAAGTGAGGCTGATGAACTTTTTCGCTTCAAGATCCCTCTTCATCTAGTGGTGTCAGGATCATCGGCCATCCATCTGGGCAAGGGATCCCGGGAATCGATGGCGGGTCGCTTTGAATACCTGCGGCTTCTGCATTGGCCACCGGCAGAACTGATGCGGGCCTTTAATCTCCAGCCCGGAGAAGCCGCGATGCGGTTTGTACAATCGGGAAGCTACCCGGGGGGTGAGGCTTTGCTGGGAGATCCGGACCGGTGGCGTGCCTATCTGCGTGATAGCATTATCGAGCCTGCCACCGGGCGTGACATCCTGAACCTTGAGGCTGTTCGCAAACCGGCCTTGTTGCGCCAGGTATACGCCGTGGCCGTCGGACACCCGGCGGAGATCGTCTCCCTCCAGAAGATGGCTGGCGAACTGGCGGAGAAGGGCGCGCTGGAGACGATCGCCCATTATCTTCAACTTCTGGAGGAAGCCTGCCTCATCGCGGGAGTGCGAAAGTATTCCGAAAGGCTGATCCGTCAGCGGGCTTCACCACCCAAACTTCTGGTCCTTAATCACGGCTTGATGGCGGCAATGGGGCCGGCTCCTGAGGCGGGCCGTGATCCGACGCGCTGGGGGCGGTGGGTTGAAAATGCCTGTGGTGCTTTGGCGTGGAATGCCGGGCAGACGGTGGCATACTGGCGAGCTGAACCCTTGGAGGTAGACTGGGCCATCGAGGGAAGCTGGGGTGCGTGGGCCGTTGAGGTTAAAACCGGTGCCTACCGAACGCAGGATCTGAAGGGAATTCTCGAATTTTGTCGCCTTCATCCGAAATTCCAGCCGCTTCTGTTATGTGATGAGGGGGATGAAGCGGTTGGGCGAAACGCCGGAGTCAGTACGCAAAGCTGGATGTCATTCTTGTTAGAAGGTCCGGAGGTCAGAGGTTGATAGGCCGATCACAGATCGGTGCTACATCAGAAAATGGAAGAGCCTGGAAGACAATGTAGCACCGCACTGTGTGCGGAATCTTCTTTTCGTGTAAGTTGAAGAGACTAAGAACGTGCGAAGCGCCGCCGGAGTTGATTTGTTTCCCCGATTCCCAGAAACACCGTTGCGGCATTTTTCTGCGGAGTATTTACCCTGAGCCTGCCGAAGGGCCCACCGCATAAAAACGCCGCAACATGCTTGGTATTTTTCTTGATCTGGATTTTCTTAATTTCTTTAATCAGTGGTGAAGTCTTCCCTTTCTGGATCAGTGCGAATCAGTGAAGATTAGTGGTGAAGTCTTTCTTTTCTTTACCTAATTTCTGGCTTCGTGCTACAATTTGTGCGTTAATAGATCGGTAGAGGAGGGCGTCATGGCTTCGGTAACCATTCGAGATGTACAACATAATCTTGCGGTGTATTTGCGACGTGTGGAACAAGGTGAAGATATCGAAATCCGGCGCCGCAGCAAGGTGGTGGCCCGCCTTGTACCCGCCGGGCTTTATGAGGGTGCGGGTAAGGCGGATTGGGGCGGGGTTAGGGAGCGCCGCGAGGCGCTTTGGGGCAAAAAAGCGGTCGCGGGTGAGCCCGTTTCTAAATTGGTCTACGACGCCCGTGGTGACCGTTGATGAATATTTATTTTGATACGGGCGTGTTACTGCCCCTCTATATTGAGGAAGTTTTCAGCGACAGCGTGACCACGTTTATGGAGGCTCACCATGAGCCGGTTCCGATCAATCTGTTCCATGAAGCCGAGTTTGAGAATGCCCTGCGCTTAAAGGTTTTCCGGGGTGATATTCCTTCCTCGAAGGTAACTCAAATTCTGCGGGATCGGGATGAAGACATTACCTTGGGCCGGCTGGTTCGACGGCCTGTCAATTGGGTTCAGGCCCTTGAGGAAGCGTGGCGCTTGGGAGCGCTGGTCACGGCTCATACTGGGTGCCGGACATTGGATCTATTGCATGTGGCCATTGCTGTAAAATGGGGATGTGGCCAGTTTGTCACCGCCGATGAACGCCAAATGAAAGCGGCTCGTAAGGCCGGCTTAAAGGTCGTGGAAATAGGCGCCGGCGGTGCAGGTTAATAGGCTGTAGACCCTCCTTGCAGGGCTAGGGGGCGTTGTTAGGTTGCTGAGTTGTCAGCAATTGTCATTATGGCCCAGTTCGATCAATCTTTCTCGGAGCGGAACGTGTAAACGTTCCGGAAATGCCCGGAATCGTCAACCGCCTTCGTCAAGCTTCGGTGTGTCATGCCGATTCCGCTCCAAAAAAGTCATCATGACAATTGCTGGATCTGGGGCGGAAGAATCCACCCCTAACCCTTCCCCGCATTCTCAATGTCTTGCAAATTAGAAATATATATTCTATATTGCAGGCCATGATTAACAGGGCATTCATTCCAGTGCTGCGAAAGCTGGCTTCACAGTTTCCGGCGGTTCTTATTCTTGGGTCGCGCCAATGTGGTAAAACCACATTGGCGAAGGACGTTATTGGCGGCCGGTACTTTGATCTTGAATTGAGTTCCGACCGGCAGATGTTCGAAGGGGATCCTGAGTTGGCGCTCAGGCGACTGTCTGGTCCTTTGATTTTTGATGAAGCTCAGCTCATGCCGTCTCTCTTTCCACTACTCCGCGCCCTGATTGACGAGAAGCGGAACGAGAACGGGCGATTCTATCTGCTGGGCTCGGTGAGTCCGGAACTGGTGAAGGGAATTTCGGAAAGCCTCGCCGGGCGCGTGGGAATCCTGGAATTAACCCCATTCCTCTACCGTGAAATTCAAGAAAATAGGCAGGATGCCTTGGACGCCTTATGGCTGCGCGGGGGATATCCTCAGGCGTTTCTGGCTACTGATACCATCGCTTGGCAGTTCATGTTCGAAAACTATTTCCGAACTTTCGTGGAACGTGATGTAGCTCGGAGCGGGCTCGCCTTCTCTCCCCAAGAGATGCGACGATTCATGACGATGCTGGCCCATCTGCATGGCGGACTGCTCAATGCCTCTGATCTCGGACGCTCCCTGGGGGTCTCCTATCACACCGTCCAGAAGGCGCTCGATATCCTTGAGGGCTACTTTCTCGCACGACGCTTGATGCCTTATCATGCCAATGTCGGCAAGCGGTTGGTGAAGTCACCCAAGGTGTATTTGAGGGACTCGGGACTGCTGCATTATCTCCTGGGGATCAGCACCGATGAAGGACTACTCTCCTTGCCCGGTCGGGGCCGAAGCTGGGAAGGGTTTATGATCGAGCAGGTGATCGCGGCGGAGGAACTGGCCCGGCGAGGGAGCCAGTATTATTTTTACCGGACGCAGACAGGAGTGGAAATAGATCTACTGATTGACCGGGGACAAAAGCGCATCGGTTATGAGATGAAATGTGCGGCCTCGGTAACTGCTGCCGATACGATGAATCTGCGTGAGGCAATCGCTGACGGGATTATCCATGAGGGTGTGGTGATCACTCCCGGCACCCGAGCGTTCCCAATTTCGAATACTATCTCAGTCCTCCCTGCTGTGGAGGCGTTGAGGGGGGGGCAAGGTTGATAGAATGTAGATTGTTAGACATGAGATGTGAAGCGTTAGAGGGCAGGCAACTCTTCAAAGTGGCAACTGCGTCTCGCCGTTGATTTCTTTAATTTCTTTAATCAGTGGTGAACTCCTGTATTCTCTTACCTAAATGAAAGTTGCCATTGCCAGTTCCGGATTAGGTCACATCTCTCGCGGAATCGAGACGTGGGCGTGTGACACGGCGGTAGCGCTGGCGGAGTTGTCAGTGAACAGTGGGCAGTGGGCAGTAGGCAGTAGACAGATGACGGTTGCCCAAAGGGCTGATGTCTCCTCCGTGACTCTCTTCTGCGCTGCGCCGATTCCACCTGCTCACTGTTCACTGCGCACTGCCATTCTTCCATGCCTCAAACGAGGCGACTGGCTGGCCCGAATCATTGCAGCTTGGGCACCAGCCTGGACCTGGCGCTGGGGGTGGAAGAGTGCGTACGACATCGAGCAACGAAGTTTCTGGCGTCATCTGTGGCCGATCCTCCGGGATGAGCGTTATGATATTTTGCATGTGCAGGATCCGCTGCTGGCGGATTTGTGCAGGCGTTATCGGAAGGCTGGCAAGCTTAAGACCAAGGAAATCCTCGCCCATGGCACAGAGGAATCGCCCGAGTTTCTCGCCCCCTTCGACTATGTGCAGCATCTCGCCCCCTGGCACCTAGAGCAGGCGGTGCAGAAGCTGGGGGAGAAGAGAGTTTGAACACGAAGGCGCAAAGGCCGCAAAGTGGGGGTAGAAAATAAAGGGCATGGGCATCATTTGTGATTGTCAACGTTTGTAACGTTGACTATATTAACATCCTGAACGTTGAGGCTTGGGCTTAAGTTCGGAAGGGTGATGTTTAATGAATTTGTTTGAGGTAAATCAGGAATTGGTCAGGGGGGAGATTACCAAGCCCGGTGTATTTCCTAAACTTGATGATTTGGCGGAATCACCGTTTGTCTTTAACGCCGATTTTGGGTTGAATACTCTACCGGTCGAGGCGGGGCTCATTATGGTTCGCGGAGCCAGGCAGTATGGGAAAAGCACCTGGCTCCAGTCTCAAATCCAAAAAACCATTCAATCATTTGGGTCTGGTTCAGCGTTTATCCTCAATGGTGATGAGTTGCGTAATGGACAAGCACTTGTCGAACAGATTCGAACGCTACTGCCTATGTATTCCGCCTCCGCTCCCGTACGTCGCCTTTTTATTGACGAAATCACTGCCATTAAGGATTGGATTCCTGCGCTCAAGGCAGTACTCGATGCCGGTGAACTGCGTCGGGTCTTGCTCGTAACCACCGGTTCAAAAGCTGGCGATTTGCGACACGGTGCAGAGAGGCTACCCGGCCGCAAGGGAAAGCTGGCACGAACTACCTACCTTTTCACCCCGATCTCTTTTGCTGAGTTTAAGCGGGTTTGCGCATCCTCAATGGAGGAGTCCCTGCTTCTGCCTTCCTATATCCTGTCGGGCGGATCCCCGCCTGCCTGTGCTGAAGTTGCGGCAACAGGACGACTGCCCGATTACCTCATCGAAATGGTGCGCGATTGGATTTATGGAGACTTTGCGGCAGCCGGTCGGTCCCGTCCCATGTTACTCGGTGTCATGGAATGCCTCTATCGCTTCGCCGGAACGCCGGTGGGGCAATCCAAGTTGGCTCGGGAAGCAGGACTGGCAAACAACACGGTGGCGGCAGGGTATGTCGAGGGGTTGTCCGATTTGATGTGCATGGCATCCTCGTTTGCGTGGGATGCCGACCATCAAAGAGTCAATCGCAGGCGGCCCTGCAAATTTCACATGACCAATCTTCTGGTGGGTATGGCGTGGCATCCCAAGCATATTCGCACACCGGAGGATTTTCTGGGGTTGCCAGAGGACATGCAGGCTCCCCTTTTGGAATGGGCGGTGGCCCAGGAATGCTGGCGTCGTGCCGCCCTTCGGGGTGATGAGATTCCTGAAGCCATGCAATACTGGCAGGGAGGCGATCATGAACTCGACTTTGTGCTGGGGGCTAATGAGTTTCTTGAGGTGAAGCGAGGTAGAACGAGCCCGTTGGATTTTGCCTGGTTCCCAAAATCGTTTCCCCATGGGCGCTTGACCGTGGTAGGTGCCAATCGTTTCGAAACGGATCAGATTGTTGGCGTGACATTGACTGATTTTCTCGAGGGGAATGAATAATCGTGCAAAGTAGGGCCGCATCGAAAGCGATGCCGCCCTTGGGGGATATCTGATATGACCCGTCACTGGACAGTATTGCCTAACTTCGTTGACTGCTTGGTCTTTCGGCCGGTGGAAGGTCCTGCGGAGAAGTGTGTCCTGAGAAGCGCCTTGGGCGTCTCGGAGGATGCCATCGTCATCGGCTGCGTCGCCGCTGTCAAAAAAGGCCACAAGCGGATTGATTATCTCATTCGTGAGTTTTCATCTCTTCAAAACTCTTCTCTTCGTTCCTTTTTGTTAATTGCTGGTGCGAAAACAGGCGAAACGGATGAATTGGTGGCGCTGGCCGAAGCGCTGATTCCTGGGCGGTATAAGATTCTCACCGACTGCACCCGTGACCGCATGCCCGACCTCTATCGTGCCATGGATGTGTTTGTGCTGACCTCCCTTTTCGAGATGATGCCGATCGCCCTTTTGGAAGCCCTCGCCAGTGGCCTGCCGTGCTTTGTGAATCAACATCCTGTGTTGGAGTGGATGACAGGAGCGCATCAGACAACAGGCCAAGAGGAAGAAATTCCCCTCTGCGGTGGCCTGGCAATTGATATGTCCAAGGCTGGCGCGTTGGAGGCGGCTCTTGCCGGCTTGACCCCAGAGTGGATCGTGGAGCATGGACGAGCGGCGCGGGAGCGAGCGGTGCAGATGTTCTCGAAGGAAGTCGTGATTGGGCAGTATGTGGCGTATTATGAAGAAGTGATTGATGACGTCTGGCCGGAACGACATGTAGCACCGCACTGTGTGCGGCAATCTTCCGGAATCCCCGATCACAGAATCAGGCTTGATCGTTGCTTGGCTCATGGGTACTCTGGTTCACATGAAACGACACGAAGTCATTGATGAGCGAAGCATGGAACTGGCACGCGCTATTGTTGCGATTATTGACGGCGATCCATCGCGGAGCGGCCTTAGCAAGGCGCGGGAAAACTGTCGACGGTGGATGGCTGAAGATTCCGCGCCTGTTCTTCGCGAATGGCAAGCCCTACTTGCTGGCGACTGGTCTTCCATACGTGCTGTTCTTCTTGATGCCGGTGAAGAAGGACGGCGCTTGCGTCAAAGCAGTCCGTTTTGCGGCATTTTGTCACCCCAAATGCGGTGGAGTATCTATCGCCGATTCAGCCATGAACCGAAAGCAGCTTGAACATATTGTGCGTGCCAGTGGCAGCATTTCAGGATGCCGCGAACTGGTGGTCATCGGAAGTCAGGCGATCTTGGGTGCTTGGCCTGATGCGCCGAAAGAGCTTCTGACTTCCATGGAGGCCGATCTCTATCCGGCGGAAGCACCCGGGAAGGCTGAATTGATTGATGGCTGTATCGGCGAACTTTCCCCTTTTCACGACACCTTTGGCTATTATGCACATGGTGTTGGACCGGAGACAGCGACCTTGCCATCGGGGTGGAAAAGGAGACTAATCCGGGTGGAAAACGAGAATACGGGTGGCAGCGTGGCGTTGTGTCTTGCACCGGTGGATTTGGCCATCAGCAAGTTATTGGCTGGTCGCCCCAAAGATATTGAATTTGTCGCCACGATGATGCGCATGAAGGTCGTTGCTGAACCGTCCATTCGGCAAGCGATACAAGAACTTGAACCCGCAGATATCATCAGGGCGGATCAGTTGCTTGGTTCATGTCTCAAATAGGATATAACGACATATAGCACCGCACTGTGTGCGGTTCTTTCATATTCAACTTGGGCGGGTCCGGGGTGGGTTAGTTCGCCTTATGCCGGAACTTGCGGAGATGCGCCCGGAGCCCGTTGCGGGTTTGTCCTTCTTGCTTTTGAAGCAATTGTGACCTATTATTAAATCATGACAGCATTGATGGAACAAGTTAGTGAAATGCTTGCGAGGATGAATCGTTCCGAGAAAGCAACCATTCTGTAATGGGTTGTCACCGACCTCGGGGATGCCTATCCGGGGATTGACATCCGTTCGGAGTTCTGCGGTGGCGAACCTTGCCTCGTGCGCACTCGGATACCCGTGTGGACTTTGGTTCAGGCACGGCGTCTTGGGACATCCGAAGCTGACTTGCTGCGGGCTTATCCCCACATCTGCGCGGAGGATCTTGCGGAAGCTTTGGCTTATTATCGCGGCCACCGAAGTGAAATTGATGCCCAGATTGTTGCCAACGAAGAAGCGTGACCGCTGTGGCCAGAATATACACTAATGAGAACTTTTCGCAGCAGGCTGTCAAGCGACTGCGCGAACTGGGTCACGATGTGGAGACATCACATGATGTCGGAAACAGCGGATAGGTGATACCAGATGAATCCGTGCTCCGTTATGCGATGCGGTTTCAACGTGTGCTGGTGACACTTAACAGGCGGCATTTCATAGCCTTGCACCGAACAATTCCGCAACATAACGGAATCGTGGTTTGCACCGTTGACCCTGACTTCAATGCCTTGGCCGGACGGATTCATGCGGTTCTGGCCTGCAGTGAGAGCCATGAAGGCGCTTTGTTCAGGGTCAATCACATCTAAGAATCAAGCACAATTGCCTAGACCCAGGGAAAAGAGAACGCGAACACTAAGCCTGAAAGACAATGTAGCACCGCACTGTGTGCGGAATCTTCTTTTCGTGCAAGTTGAAGAGACTAAGAACGTGCGAAGCGCCGCCGGAGTTGATTTATTTCCCCGATTCCCAGAAACCCCGTTGCGGCATTTTTCTGCGGAGTATTTACCCTGAGCCTGCCGAAGGGCTCGCCGCATAAAAACGCCGCAACATGCATGGTATTTTCTTAATCTGGATTTCTTTAATTTCTTCAATCAGCGGTGAAGTTTTCCCCTCTGGATCAGTGTGAATCAGTGAAGATTAGTGGTGAAGTCTTTGCTTCGTGCGACACTTTTCTCAACCGAATTCCCGATCACAGTCGGTGCTACATTTCTTTCGTCCTGCCCAGTTTCCCCTTCTCCGCGCCTCCGTGTTCTCCAGCGGAGCGGGCGGTTAATCTTCTCTTGAATTCCATCCCAACAGGTGCACCCCTGCATAAGTGCCCCGTTATTCCCCTCTCCACTTTCAGGTTTCAAACTCAGGGTTTTCCCTCTATTCTTCCCACATGGTTTCAATCATCATACCCGCCTACAACAGCCGTGCCACCATTGTGGAAGCGCTCGAGTCGGTTGCTGCGCAGACGCTGTGGGACGTTAAGCGTGAGACGTTAGACGGGAAATGTGAAGAGGCAGAGCGAGGAACCCAGAATGATGCTGAGACCCTTCCTCACGTTTCACCCCTCACGTCTCACGTCTCACGTCTTCTCCCCTCCTACGAAGTTATTATCGTCGATGATGGCTCCACTGACGACACCGTTAAGGTGGTGCAAAAATGGATCGAGGAGAGGTCAATCGCAGCTGAGGGAGAGAAGAGATTTGAACAGAAGCACATAAAGCCCACGAAGGAAAAATTAATTACCGCCTCTGGCGGAACAGAAAACTATTCTTTGCGATCTTCGTGTGCTTCTGTTCAACTTCTTGATTCCCCGTCTCACGTCTCACGCTTTACGCTTCACGCCCTATCCGCTAATGCCGGCCCTGCCGCCGCCCGCAACGCGGGCATTGCCGCCGCGCACGGCGACTGGATTGCCTTTCTCGATGCCGACGATCTCTGGCTGCCATGGCATCTGGACGTGTTGCTAGGTATCGCTCAAAAAACGGAGACGGTTCTTGTGAGTGGGGAGTCCGGGCGCTTCAGTAGTGAACAGGAGAAAGCCGAGCTCATTCGCCGGCCTCCCGCGGAGGTCGCAAGTCGCGCTGTGCCGTTGGCTTCATTTGCGACTCAGAATCCGATCGCTACCTCAGCCGCTATGGTACGACGCGCAGCGGTGCTGGCAGTGGGTGGGTTCGATCCCCAGTTCCGGGGACCAGAGGACTATGATTTATGGCTGAGGCTTGCGGCTTACGGTGAAGTCCGGGTTACGGCTAGGCTGGTCAGCCTTTACCGATACGTGCCTGGCAGCTTGAGTATGGATGACCGGACCTTCCTGCCACAAGTGTTGAGGGTGATAGATAAGGCCTTTAGCCCGGGAGGAGCATTTCATGAGAACGTGGCACTTAAAAGCGTAGCCTTATCGAACCAGTATTGGAACGTCTCCTGGATGGCCTTTCAGCGTGGCTCCCGGCATGATGCGGTACGCTTGTGGTGGAAAGCCTGGCGGTTGAATCAGAAAGCGGATAAGCCAGTGAAGCGAAAGTGGCTGCAGCTTTTGTTTAGATATATGGTATCAAAGGCATAGGGAGAGTCAGGCACGTGTATCGGGAAGATTGTGATAAGAGGAAAAGAGCGCGGTGCAGTGGGAGAGCGAAGCACGTCGTGCCGTGGGAAGGGCTTCACGATAATGGAATAGTTAAAGAATGGCGGGTGGATTTATGAAAAAACTAACTAAAAAAATGCTTCGCGTGGGGCTCCCTGTGCCGCGGTGGGTTCGTCCCGTTATACGGGCATTGTATCGCGCGGGTGTTGTCATGGTGGAGGGGCTCGCCCTGATGCGAAAAGTTTTCTGGATCGAGCCTGTACTTAAATCAGTTTGTAAGTCGGTTGGGAACGGACTGCGCGCGGAATGCCTGCCTTATATGCGGGGGGCGGGAGCTCTAACGCTGGGGGAGAACGTTTACCTTTCGGGGCGGAGCTGTTTCTATTTCATGGGGGGTATGGGTGTGAAGCCAGAGATACTCATTGGCAATGAAACCTTTATTGGTAATGGGTGTACGCTTTCGTCTGCCCGACGCATTCGTATTGGCGAAAAGTGTTTGATATCCGCTGGCGTTCGCATCCACGATAATGATGGACATCCACTGGATCCGGAGCGGCGACGCAGGAATGAGTCAATCCGGCCGGATGAGGCCCATGAGGTCATTATTGGCAACAATGTCTGGATTGGTGCCCATGCGATTATATTGAAAGGGGTTGTGATTGGTGATAACGCGGTCATTGCAACAGGTTCCGTCGTGACTCAAGATGTGCCTTCGTGTGCAGTGGCCGCCGGCAACCCGGCACGAGTGGTGAAGGTGTTAGGGGCTCCCGGAGCAGGATCATAAAAAAGCGCGAAGCACGTGTAGACGCCGGTGTCCCCACCGGCGTAGGTGCGAAGAGCGCGGCTAGAGACAGCCGCTACTACACCAGAGGGGGAGTGAAGCACGTGTAGGGTGATGGATGACGTTAATCGAGTGACAACGGTGAACATCATGACGAAACAGAAAATTAACATGGATATACAGGATAACCCGGCAAGACGGAGATCGAGTTTCTCAAAACTATCCTGTATATCCTGTCTATCCATGTAAAATTGATTTTTAATTATGATCTCGGCAATGCTGGGTTAAGGTGAGCGAAGCACGTGTAGACGCCGGTGTCCCCACCGGCGTAGGTGCAAAGAGCGCGGCTAGAGACAGCCGCTACTACACCAAGGAAAGAGCGTGGCTAGGGGCAAAACTGCAACGATGGCAAACAGAACGGTGAAATCAAATTGAAAACCCTTTTCTTCTGCAATCTCCGCCCCGATAAGGACGGCGCCTTTGAGCGCGTCTTGGCGCAAGTGGGCCTCACACACCGGCAACATGGCGATCAACTTGTCCTTGT
>JBBQNS010000058.1:0-22151 GCA_038330175.1 Kiritimatiellia bacterium | reverse complement strand
CGATATATGTGAGTACGTTCTTCTGCGGTCACGCGGTTGTAAGTCATCCCGTTCTCCTTGTGTTGGTGCACATGAAGAACGTAGCTTACCGCGTGACCTTTTCATATCACGGGTGTTGCACTAGCTGGTCGCCTGCGGGGGCGCCCTTAAAACCATATTTACGAGCAAGCGCTGCTCCTGCCTGAGGACCACTACTACCATAAGGATAAATTTCAGGAGCAATACCCTTTTCATCTAACTGATGCAGCGCCGGCGTAAACACATCCCAAGCCGCATCAAGCTCATCCGCCCGGATAAATAAACTGCGATCCCCTTGAATTACATCTAAAAGCAGGCATTCGTAGGCATCCGGTATCAGCGTCGAAAATACCGCTTGATACCGTAAATTTAATTCCGTTGAAACTAAATCAAGGTCAAGCCCGGGTTTTTTGTTCATAATCTTCAACACAATGGCTTCATCCGGCTGAATTCGCATGACCAATTCGTTAGAATATAATGCCACCGTAGTATTTTCAAAAAGTCCAGCGGGTACTTCACGAAACCGGATCCGTACTTCGTTGATTTTCTGATCAAGGGCCTTCCCAGCCTCAATTAGAAAAGGGACCCCCTCCCAGCGCGGATTTCGAATTTGGAGCACAGCCGCTGCATACGTCGGCGTTAATGAATCCGGACTGACGTTGGCAGCCGCCACATAGGGTTGTTGCGTACCAGACAGTGATGCGCCATATTGGCCAATTACGAGGCGATCTAACGTTAGTGGGGAAACGGATTTAAGCAGAGCAACCTTTGCATTGCGGATTGCCACCGCAGAATATTCAGTTGGCCTTTCCATCGCCAACAGGGCAAGGATCTGCAGTAAATGATTCTGCATCACATCTCGGATAATTCCAAACCCATCGAAATACCCCCCCCGTTGTCCAACGCCAATAGGCTCGGCCCATTTTATACTCACGCTTTCAATATAGGATTTATTCCAGAGCGGTTCAAATATGAGATTGGCAAATCGAAGTACCATTAGGTTCTGAATAATCTCCTTACCTAGATAGTGGTCTATCCGGTAGGTCATTTCCTCCGTGAATACGGCTTGAATGGCTTCTATGAGCTGATCCGAAGAGGCTCTATCAAGTCCAAAAGGCTTTTCAACTACGATCCGTGACCATCCTTGTGAATCGTCGCAAGAGACCAGACCTGAATTCCCAAGTGCTAGCGCCACAGCCTGAAATACCGACGGAGGGATGGCCATATAAAAAATTCGATTTACCGGTCCATTTCCCTCCACTTCTCTCATTACCTGAAAAAGATCCATAAAGGAATCGCTGGACGAATATTGTCCTTGCGAATAATAACAGCGTTCAAGGAATTCCTTAATTCGATCATCGCATGATTCGCCCGGAACATAACGGCAGGTCAAATTCTCCATCACCTTTTTTCTAAAAGTCTCATGATCCATCTCTGTGCGAGCCAAACCATAAATATAGAATTTTTCAGGAAGATAATTTTGGCAATAAAGCGCGAACAAAGCCGGAATAATTTTTGTTTGAGCGAGATCGCCCGAGGCCCCCACCACCACGATTCCCAGTGTTTTACTATCGTTCATTTTTTTGTAACGCTCTTTGTTTTTTTAACGAGCCAGCCTTGACACATGGCGCAGCGGGAGTCCGAGCATCCGCCGCACATTTTACAGTCCGGGCAAGCATGTTTTTTGAGTGTACCGGAGACTTTTTTGCTTCCCGGCTCTCTCTTGCAGCTCATGGGCTAGTGCCCCCTGGCTTTAGCACAACATAGGTAGGCAACCCTCTTACCCCAAAATAATCAACTACTCCTCGGGTCCCTTTATCGGTCAAATTTTCTGCCTGATATTTCACCACGACGTATTGCGACAAGCGCTGTTTTACCTCTTGGGACCGAAAAGTTGTCAGTTCCATGGCTTCACAATTTTTACACCAGCTTGCCCAGAAATCGATAAACACTGGTTTTCCCGTTTTGAAAGACTCTGCTGCCACGGCTTGCCAGGCAGAAACGTCACCCACCGTTATTTGGATAACGCCTGGTTCTGCCTTCAAAATGGTTTTCTTTCCCCACCACCCTTGATAAGCAAGTGCAAAATAATATACAGCTAAAAGAAAAATCAGAATGCCGAACCCACCTTTTACCCAAGTCATCCAAACGCCTGGCTTGGGAAGGAACGACAAGCCTGACCCCGCAAGAGGCCAGGGTAAAGCCATACCCGCTCCTAGAATAAAAGGGAGCGCAAGTCCGATACTGGCGCCCTGCGCGTAAAGATTGCTTGATAGAAGCAGCACGGCGATAACGACTGGCGCAACGCAAGCGCCCGCAAGTAGCGCAGCGACCCCGCCCATAAGCATGGCTGTCACTATTTTACCCTGATTAGGGCCACTACCCATCCGCTGAAACCGGCTCATATCGATGGCAAACACATCAAACATGGCGAGGGCAAGCAAAACAAACACTACCCCTATAGTCATGTTAAACCACGGCAAAGAGTTCAAAACTCCAAACTGCGCGCCGGTCAGGACCACTACAAGACCCACCATTCCGTATACTAACGCTATGCCAAGACCATAGGCCCCTCCTAAAAGAAAACCTCTTAATTTAGACCCATTTTGCGCTCCCACCCCAATGATCGCTAAATTAACAGGGATCATCGGCAAAACGCAGGGCGTCAAGTTTAACAAAAAGCCACCCACTAGGATAATCAGCACCGTCCAAAACACCCCAAAGATTTTGAAGAACTCCAGAGGATTAGCACTAAAAAGCAACGACGCGGCCTTTATTCTAGCCATTATGCCCTCGGGGGGTGGCTCTTTTCCCTCGCGTCCCTCAACTCGGTTAAGAAAGCTAATAAAATCTTTTGAGTTTACATACCCTGAAGCCGACGCTGCCACGTGCAAGCCTGAGAGGCTTGCATGCCACGCCGCCGCCGGATGAAGCTCCTCGTGTCCCACCCCGGTTTCAACTCCCGCTACTGGCCCGGACGGCAAAGAAGCTGCAAAAAAACGAGTTTTGGGGAAGAAGCACTGCTTTTCATTACACCCCTGATACGAGACTTTTAAAGGCTCGTTCGAAGCCACTTCAGATGTAGAGCGGAACTGAATCACAATATCATTCGTATACGACAGCTGCGCCTCATCCGAAAATGAATCTTTAAGAAGAACCGGCTGGTCGCCTCCAATAGATTTAAAACTAATTCCAGATTCTGATTCAATTTGCAATTGATCAGCATAAATATGGAACTTAGGAGGGATGGTTACTCTTAAGGTTACATAAAGCTGGCCCTCCCCACGCTCTCTTGAAAGCTCCATGCCGAAAGGATCGTCTGCGAATGAGACAATATTCGTGGCCCCAAAAAAGGCTAATGCATATACCCACTTTTTCAAAAGAATCCTCACCTTTAAGCCGCTGCCCCCTTGGGCCACCTCAAAACAATTCGCATCACTTCTCTCACAAAACTGCACTCACATTTAGCCGTGCAAACCTTGAGATTACCGGAAATCTGACAATGACCAGGACATTTAACAGAGCCGGTCTTCTTCTCGTGATACACTTCGCCGTGGTACAAATCTCTAAAAAGCCCGGTATGTAGAGCTAAAGTCGTTAAGCACTCGGGATCCAGGTGATTGAACATAAAATATCCCGTTTCCAGTGCATCAAAGTTAACCTGATAGCCAATCAAATTAACCAAAGGGTCAGACATAAACCCGTCACGGGTATCCCAATCATGACCACATCCAGAGCATTTTTTAAAGTTCATCCCCCTCTCCTATCGATTCAGATAATAATAAACTTCGGGCCGATATCCTCCTAAAGGATAACGGCCCTAAAGCCTATTAGCTCCATCACCCGGGCTTAGCGCCGCGTTTACCGAGTTGTTTGTCTACCATGAACAGAGTTCCGGTCGAAGTGCCAGCCATCTCGATCATGCTGATAATATCAGTGTCATTCGCTTCTTCCTCGATCTGCTCCGTGATATACCACTGCAACATGGTTTGAGTTGCATAATCCTTTTCCGAAACCGCAAGATCCATCAATGAATTCAGCGACTTGGTAATCATTTTCTCATGCTTAAGGGTATCTGCGAACATATCCAGCAGCGTCTTATAATTTGCATTGGGTTTGTCAATCGCCCCCAACTCAACACTCTCGCCCTGCGCAAGAAGGTAATTATAGAACTTCAGGGCATGCTCCATCTCTTCCTGGAACTGAACCTTAAACCACGCCCCAGCCCCCTTAAAGCCGAGCGTGATCGCGTTAGCCGACATCGCAAGATACAAATAGGAGGAAAAGATTTCCTTATTAACCTGTTCGTTTATCGCTTGGGTCATTGTTTTCGATATCATTATTACGCCCTCCACAATCCGTGTAGATTACAAAACTCACGAGCAACAACATCAGTCGTCGTGACGCCTTCAAACACCGCTACGGGCGGAGCGCCAAGCTTGAGATACTGACGCAAAACGGTGTCACCCACCAACAGCTCAATCCACTCAATATAATGCTTTTCTTCCATCGGATGCAGCACACTGCCAACCGTTACCTTCACTCCATTAGCCACTCGCTCGATAACCGGCACATGCTTCTCTTTCGAAGCATCCACTGTGTTCTCAGCCATCAATTTCATCGGCTGTCCGCAACACACCAACGGCTCCGCAGCCGCATGAACCACTTCCACGATATTCCCGCATAACCCGCATTTATAAACTTCAGAACGTTTTGTCATTAGTCTTTTCCTTTTTAAAAAAATTATTATCAGCTCTGCGGGGAAAACTCATCTTTTCCCACGCCGCAATCTGGGCAAAGCCAATCCCCAGCAACTTCCGCAAAACTTGTCCCCGGCGCAACCCCATGATCGGGGTCGCCTTTGGCGGGATCATAAACATAACCGCAAACATTACAGACGTAGTTCATCCTAACTCCTTATCCTCCTATTTGTTTTTCAACAATTTCTGCAAATGCGTGACATAGACTTCCCCACCACCCGCAAGGTAGCCTGTCTGCGCCAACTTATGCCCCTCTGAGTTCATTAGTATGACCGTGGGAAGCCCTTCAATTCCAAACTTATCAGACAAACCCGCGTTTTGCTTTTTAATTTCATCCGTTTGCGGCTTAGCCCTGGGAAAATCCAAAAGCAATAATACTAGGTTTTCAGATGCATATTTCTGGAAAGCCGGTGTTGAAAAAACTTCTTTATCCAATTTGATGCACCATCCACACCAATCGGAGCCCGAAAAGTCCGCTAAAATAGGGACCTTACGCTTGGCCGCTTCGGCCTTCGCCTCAGCAAGCGAAGTCAACCACACCGCCTTGCCAACAACAACATTACCCGGTGCAGAGGTTCCTTCGGTGTTGGCAGCCCCAAAACACGTCGTAACCCCCAAAACAAACGTCATACACACCAAACTAAATACAGATTTCATTTTTCTTCCCTTTCATTTTTTTCCTACTTTGCTTTACCCTGCTTTAGAATACTTCTCATCATGCGCGCTAAACTCACGTTGCGCTGATGCTCTTATCCGATAGCCGCAATCCTTCGCCAACCCGAATAAAGACATACAATTCTCGTCGATACACTCTGCCTGTCCTTTGTCGGCCGCAGAAATCAAATCTGTTGTGATCTGAATCAGTACCCTGATGTTTTCATTGTAATCATTCACAGAACCATCTCCAATAAAATTGTTATAT
Organism: Kiritimatiellia bacterium; assembly: GCA_038330175.1. GTDB lineage: Bacteria > Verrucomicrobiota > Kiritimatiellia > CAIKKV01 > CAITUY01 > JAABPW01. The sequence goes on along the minus strand of JBBQNS010000058.1, from coordinate 16,451 downwards.
CTTGGAGCCTCTTGCAAAACCCTGCGGACGACACGGAGGTCGTCCCTCCACGTTGCAAGACAGGCCGTCTCCATCATCTTCTGGAGGGTCGTGCTCCGCCACGACCGTCTTCTCTGGAGGTTTTGCAAGAGCCTCGATTGATAAGGTCGCAAGTTGTGTGCCAATGGAGCTTAATATGCGATATTATTTACAACCTATTATGTATCAATGTTTTAAGTTTAAAGCTATTTTTTGATGATAACTCAGTAATGTGTCTCACAGCAGCAAAAAGTGTCTCACGGCTCAGTAGCAATGCATTCGTCTATGAACCTGTAAAGAGTCGCACGGGATACGCCTAGAGCCTTTGCGGCCTCAACTTTATTCCCCCCTGCGCCGTCAATCGCGGCCAGAACCATTTCTTGGGTTAAACGTTGTTTTCCTTTGGCTTGCGCTATTGCTGGAGAATTCCTCAAAGTCGCCGGCAGCGTCTTGAGCGCGATGGGAGGCAAATGCTCAAGCAGAATGGTTCCAGTCTTGCATTTAATAAGCGCGAATTGGATCCAATTCTGGAGTTCACGCACATTGCCAGGCCAGTTGTAGCTCAACATGAAATCCAATGCCTCTGGCGAAAAAGCCATTTTTTTGTCGCCCGCGTACAACTTTAAAAAATGGTTGGCCAATAAAGGAATATCGATGCGCCGCTCGCGTAATGGGGGCAACATAAGTGGAACCACGCTAAGGCGATAATATAAATCTTCACGAAATTTTCCCGCAGCCATTTCTTTAATCAGGTCACGATGAGTGGCACTGACCACCCGGACATTGACCTTGATCGTTTTTTCGCTCCCGACCGGCTCAAATCGGCCTTCTTGCAGTACCCGTAGTAATTTAACCTGCATAGCGGGCGAAATATCCCCAATTTCATCCAAGAAAATGGTGCCTCCATCGGCGAGCTCAAAGCGCCCTTTCTTATCGCGGATAGCCCCGGTGAAAGCACCCCTCACGTGCCCAAAAAGCTCACTTTCAAGTAAGCCTTCTGGTAAAGCTCCGCAATTTACAGGCACGAACATTTTATTCGCGCGGGGGCCTTCGTTATGTAACGCGGCAGCGATTAACTCTTTCCCAGTCCCACTTTCGCCTTGGACAAGTACCGGTGCGGCAGATTCAGCTAACTCCGGAATGATGTCATAAAGCGCAAGCATCTTAGGGTCACGCCCAACAATCCCACTGAACTGTTCAATCTCACCTAAGCGACGCGCCAATTGCTCTTCTTTAGTTGAATCCCGAAAACAAACCAAAACACCCAGCGGAGTCCCTTTGTCATTGTTCATTAGCTTCAGACTCATATTAATCCGACGACGCTCCCCTGTTCGGGTAACAATTTCAAGATCCTTGTTAACCAAATTTTCGGGTAAAGCGGTCCCATCACAAAAGGAGCATTTGGCACCACACAATCCACCGGGCAGCACCTCATGGCAATCGCGGCTTAAGACATCATCGCGCTTATATCCGGTGATACGCTCCGCCGCTGCATTGAAATAAAAAATCCGGCGGTTTAAATCGTGGGCGATGACCCCCTCCGAAAGATGATCCAATACGAGATCATACTCATATTTCGAAGCAAGAAAGGCATCCAAATAACCCTGTGTATAAAAATCATCGACCAAGCGTTTAAGAGCGTCTCGCATATCGCAAAACGCCTGTATACGTTCCTCTACCCCACCTGCAAGAGAAGATAGCTCAGGCAAACTCCATAGCAGTTTTTGTGGATTACCCGGCAACATCTGGCAACCCTCTAAGGCTTCTTTTGACAACGCGACCATCACCTCTATAGGGCGACTCCCCAAATTGGCGACACGCGTCCCTTCCTTGGGTTCAGCGGAAATGTGAATCTCAGACAATACCCGCCACACCAAGGGGTCCACAGCACCGGAGGTTACTCCAGCATAAAAGGCCACAACACCGCCCCGCCCCTGCGCGTTAGCCAAAGCCGCAGCCATGGCGCTGCCACTTGCATCCCGCCCACTCGCGAATAAAATATACTCAACCCGCTCAGCCATAATGTAAGCTTTCTACGTGTGCGAAATTAGGCATCCAAAAAACCGCGTTTAACCGCATCCTGAATAAGCGCTTCGGTAAATTTCCATAGAGGACGCGACCCTTCTTCTACATGCCGGTTCCGCTCCCGAACCTTAGTGCTGGTCACTCCGTGATTCCTCCATACTACACCCTGCGTGTAATAGTTATGCATCAACGGTTGAATACGATCCAAAACCGCAGCGAATTGAGACTCTGGAGTCGCCCGCTCTTCAAATTCCTCCCATAATGCCATAAAGGCCGCTTGCTGATCTACGGGCAATAATCCAAAAATCCGGATGGCGGCCACCTTTTCTCGTGCCACCTTACCCACGTTGCCTTTTTCATCGTAACAATAGGTGTCGCCCGCATCAATTTCAACCATGTCATGAATAAGCACCATTTTGATAACTCGCGCTAGATCCATTTCGGGCACATTGCCGTGTTCCTTGAGAAGGATTGCCATAACCGCCAGATGCCAGGAATGCTCGGCGTCATTCTCATACCGGGAGCCATCCATCAGCAATGTTCGCCGGGAAATCGTCTTCAACTTATCAATTTCTCGAATAAATTCTAATTGTTGCGCTAGCCGGTCATTAACCGCTCCCAGCCACCCAGGGGAAGAGTGCCCCTCTGAAGCCGTCCCCACCCGACCCGCCTTCATTTCAACCCAGTTGACGATACGCTCTCCGACCTCACGCTTGGACATCACTGGCAGGGACATGGGATCGGATGTTTTCGTGATAAAAATCACCCGGTTGGTATCGACATCGAATCCGGCATCCGACTGGGTCACATCATTGGCCACAATCATATCGAGCCCTTTAGACTCTAATTTTCGGCGTGCCTCCGCTTCAACATCGGTGGTTTCTGCCGCAAACCCCACAATGATCCGATCTCCTTTTTTGGGGCTAATCGTTAACAGAATATCCGCCGTGGGTTCGAGCATCAGCTCCGGTCCGGCCTTGCGTTTCTTCAATTTCTGGTCGCATACAACCGCAGGCCGCCAGTCGGAAACGGCAGCCGCCATGATAAGCGCATCACTAGCCTCCAGATGATCTTCAACCGCCGTCAACATTTCAGCGGCTGAAATAACCGACACCCATTTGACTCCTGCGGGAGCGGGGATCGATACAGGCCCGGAAATCAGCACGACGTCGTGCCCACGGTCAACGGACGCTGCGGCGACCGCATAGCCCATTTTCCCTGAAGAGCGGTTACTGATAAACCGCACAGGATCCATAAACTCGCGGGTCGGCCCTGCTGTAACTAATATTCTCATGGATGTAATATTTAAAATCCGTTTTCAGACGGTTTCACCTAACTCGGCATAGCCGGAGTCAAAACTAAGAATTTTGAACAGAAGCACGCAAAGCTCGATAAGTATACTGTATTTACCGCCTTTGGCGGAAAAACAATAGTTACTACCTTCGTGGGCTTCTGTTCAAACTTTTTTCTTGTCAATGTCAAAATCATGACCATAATTCGATTGATTCAAATCGTAAGGGAATAAAAGTCTACAGCCTTGACCCGTTCAGCGCGCGTCAAACTCTCGAATCTTCTCGCGCACGGTGGCCTCTGCCTCGTTATAGATTTCCTGAATCATCGGATCATAAAAACAATAAACGCGATCTTCAAAAGCCGTTGTCTTGATGCGGTCAAATAAACGCTGACGCGCCACGTCAATATCCTTGCCATAGATGTGGAATGAATCCGCCTGCCAGTTAAGACGCCCGAGCTTCACAGTCTTTCCTGCACGTCGTGAAATTTCGGCAGCAATCACATCCCTGTTGAATAAAGTCAGTCCGAACATATTCATGAAGTTCGCGCCCCAGGCGTCATTACTTCGGAACCGGATATTACAGTTCAACCACCACACGCCGTCTTGATCCTCAAGAATTCGGTACCAAAGCGACTGAAGACAAGGCGGATCGTAACAAGCCAGATCCACGTGCGGCATCCACGTGATCATCTGGGCCTGCCGGGTAAAAGGTTGCTTCACTAATTTTTCAATAACGGCATCAATCTGATTAATTTTAAACAAGCCAACTTCCACCGATTCATAATTCCGCAATTCTTTGAGAGCTCCGTAATTCGCCAACCGTCCGTGATAGGTGTACTCCCAGCGGGTATCGGCAGGGTCATTCATATTTTTGACCCAGTGATCCTTGGCCCCTTGGAGCTCCATGACATATTCACGCAAATCTTCAATTCCGCCAGGGAAAGACCTGTGGATCATGGGATCGGACAGCGGATCCAGAACCGTGATGTTCATGGTGGAGTCAAGGCTAGCCTGATCTCCGGGTCTGTCATACTGGGTTCTGAAACGGATTCCGTTTTCGTGCAGCGCGCACACGGCTAATTCATAGGCTTTCGCCAAAGATTTCCCTGACACATGCAAAACCGGAATATTTTCCATTCCCATGACTCCTTTACTGAATTACCAATTCTCACAGATTCAGGCCGAATTATGGCGGGTCTTTTATAAATGAAAAGCTCTTTTAGGGGGGCTAGCACTCGGGCTGGGGGCGCAGACGTCGCATGGCCGGCATCGGTCTTCTGCGTCTTGTTTGTCCTATTCCCACGGCTATAGGACAAACAAGACTTAAAGGACGCATTTGATGGAGGCTTGGGCTGGCTTTTTAGGAGGCATGGGGGCCTCGGTATTGCTGTTGGGCGCGTGTGGCGAGGCGAGCGCGTGTCATGCGCTCGCGAAGGCCGCCTTCATGCATAAAATCCTGCTCCAGCCGCCGGATTTGCTGATCGAGGAGATAATTGGTCTGATGAATGAGGCAGATATGTATGTTGGCAACAATAGGCCCGGAACGGGTTTCAATGAACTCACGATAGGCTTCAAAGGATGCATTCACCTCAGCACCCCGTTTGCGAACGTAAAGGGCTTCCTTGGAACTTTTATCCCACTGGGGTTGATTATGGGTACGCAGGTAGTCGCGGTATGGCAGGTAGGCGTTCTTGAAAATATCGCGGAAGAGCGGCGGAATGCCGGGATTCTCCGGCATCTTGGCGATGGCTTCGCCGTAAAGATTCAGCATTTCATGGCCACCCAACCCACCCCGCATGAGTTTGGCCCAGCCGTAGCGGCCGAACTCCTTGGCGAAGAACTTGCGCTTGCCGCCAAATTCCTCGCTCTCGGCATCCATGTCGTCCATGAACTTGTAAATGAGCGCAATGGTGATCTGCTCGACCTGGGATTTCGGGTCGGGCACCTTGCCAACAAGAATGTCACGAGCGGTGTCAATGCGGCGTTTGGTGTCGGTGTCTAGCATGGGTGTTCCTTAGAGTTCGATCAAGCCTTTGCAGTCGGGGTAGCCTGAGCAGCCCCAGAATTGTTTCCCGACCCGCGGCCCCTTTTGGGCCGTGCGCAAAACCTTAGTTTTGCCGCAAGCGGAGCATGGGGGAATTTTATCCGGCGGATTTGCCGGATCCGACGGATGATTTTATTTTTTGCGATTGCGCTCCGCCAGGCGGGCACTGGCCAGTTGTTCACTGTAGCCGCCATCTTCGATAAATTGCTTTTCCAGCGCCTGAATTTGTTTGTCGAGCAGGTAGTTGGTCTGGTTGATCAGGCACACCAAGGCATTCGCCCTGATGGCGGGGTTCTCGTGATTAAGCCATGGGGCATAGAGCGCATGGCGGTGTTCATCGGTGGCATCGGACGGATCGGACGAATCCGTCGGATAATTTCGGCCGACTTGCCGCACCGCCATGGCCTCCGGGGCATCGGCGGACCATTTTTTCTGGTGACGGTGCCGCAGATAGTCTTCGTAGTCGAGCAGCAGTTCCTCCAGGCTGGCGCGGGCGACGTTCACCAAGCGCAGCTCAGTCTGCGAAGAGGTAGCGGCGGCTCGACTGCCTTCGGCAATGTTCTGGCGGCCACTGCGTGCGGCCTGAACCATTTGGTCGCTCATGCGCGATCGCGGCTCCAGGAAGCGTTCACAAAACCAGTAGGTGGCATCATAAATGAGGGTCGCCGTCTGAAAGCTGCGCAGATCGCGGTATCCGCCACTGGGCCTGAGTTTAGTCATTTTGATTCCTACGCCGCAAATTGGTTTAACGAGACGTAGTCTTTAATGTATTCCGGGATCAGGGTGCGGTATTTGGCGGGAACCGCTCTGAAGTCCTGGGTGGAGAAGACCGGGTTGGTGGCCAAATCGGTGAAATGTTTGGTCTCAATGATGTGACGGATCTGGTCGCTGGTGATGTAGGCCTTGAAATAGGTCTTGAGGGCGGGTATGGCAGCGGCCTCCGCAGGCTTCTGGTCGGCCACGAATTTGGCGAATTCCTCTTCCAGAAGATCGTCCTTGGACTTAAAGCCCGGAATGAGCCCGAAGATTTTCTCTAGAATCTCGCGCAGAGTCAGGCGCCGGTCCACGGCGGCAGCTTTGCGTAGCTTGTCGAGATTGTAGTATTCCTCGGGTTTGTCAAAGACCTCGCGGTTGACATAGTCGATGACCCGGTCCCATTGACCGGATTCAATGGCCGTAGAGATGGTCTCGTTCTTGCGAACAATATCCTCGAATTTGGCGAAGAACATACGGTCAATCTTCATGCCATTAAAACCGATGGCCGCTTCCTTGATCTGCGCGATGATGTCCGGCCCAGGGTAGATACAGGCACCGCCCGGTGGCGGAGGTGGTTGCGGAGGCTCCCCACCCTTCCCTTTGGGGCGTGGCAGCTCCAACACTTCATCGTAGTTGAACTCCTCCTCGAAATATTCGCAGTTGGCAAAGAAATCAAAGAGTTTGTAGGCGGTCTTATTCGGCTGGGTGACGCCTTCCTTGACGCTGTTAGCGAAAAGCTGCTCTCGGAAATCGTGCTTGCGGGTGCCACGTCCCTTGATCTGAATGAAGTCGGTGGGCGAGAAAATGGGACGGAACAGGCCGAGATTGAGAATGTCCGGGCAGTCGTACCCAGTGGTCATCATGCCGACCGTGACGCATACGCGGGCCTTGCTGGTCTTGTAGGCCGGGATGAAGTTACCCGAGCCGAGCAGGTTGTTGTTGGTGAAGTTAATGGTGAACTGCTGGGCATCAGGAATCTGGGAGGCCACCTGCACAGCGAAGTCGGACTGGTACCGCCCTGGGAACATGCGGTCGGCCATCTGGTTGAGGATCTGGGTCAGCTTGGCGGCATGATTCTGGCTGACGGCGAAGATGATGGACTTGCCGATCTCGCTGCTGACGGGATCGCGCAGGGCATGTTCGATGAAGGTCTTGCAGAAGACCTGGTTAGTTGCATCGGAGAAGAAGCGCTTCTCGAATTCGCGTTGCTTGAAGGCTTCCTCCTGATCCTCGCCGGTGTCATCAGTGTATTTGACCTGAAAGCCCTCTTTCGAAAGCAGTTCGGTGGTGACTTCCGCGCGGGCATCCACGACGGTAGGGTTGACCAGGAAGCCGTCTTTCACGCCATCCAGCAGGCCGTAGCGGTAGGTCGGCTCACTCTTCTCGCAACCGAAGGTGCGGTAGGTATCAAGCAACAGACGGCGCTCGGTTTCGCGCGGGTCGGTGGTGGGCGCACTGTGGATAAACCGCTTCAAGTAATCACGGGGCGTGGCTGTGAGCCCCAGTTTGCAGCCGATGAAATAGTCGAATACTGCCCGGGCATTGCCGCCGATGGACCGATGGGCTTCATCGGAAATCACCAGATCGAAATCCGTGGGCGAGAATAGCTTCTGGTATTTATTGTTGAACAACAGGGACTGGACGGTGGTGACAACAATCTCGGCACGGCACCAGTCATCACGGTTCTCCTTGTAGATGACCGTCTTGAAGTCGGCGGAAAGTTTGAGTGAGACGCTCGGCTCCAGTTGGATGTTGGCGGAAGCGTTACCGTCAGCGAAGAAGCGCCACCCTGCTTTTTCGAGCAGTTTGTTGATCTTGATGCGGGCTGTGGCTTCTTTGTCGGACACTCGGTTTTCTATCTCGTCCAGGCAGTCTCGTCCAGGCAGTTAAGCGCCGAGACGACGATGCTTTCCAAACTTCGGAGAGAATAAAAGCCCACTCCCATAGCGTCAAGGGAAAGAATCACTGGCGCCCCAAAGGCCGCCAAGGCTGTTAGCCTTTTAGGCTGTAGACTGTTAGGTGAAAGCGAAAAAGCGATGATTGAAAAAACCGTAAACGGCCAGGACCTGAAGCAGACGAGAGTGTACTAGTGTAGTAACCGCTGTCTTCAGCGGTATCGTAGCCAAGTCGGCCCTATCGGAGCCTGTACGGGTCTCCGCGCCTGTCGCCATTCCGGAGCCGATGTCGGAGACCGGGGCGGAGACCTACGGGTAGACACCGAGAGAATGTCGCGCTCATAGCGCGCGACCTCCCAGATAGAATCCATGAAATCTTCGTTCATTTGGCTTTGGATTTTCCCATGGACATAAGATATAAGGTATAGATCTATTTTGTGCTCAAACAATACTGCATTGTTTGAGCATGAGTTTATAAGTTTCGCTAAACGATGTTGCAAAGGCAGCTGGAGGATCGATTTCAACGGTCTCGCTCGTCCTATATGGGAAGGCAGCGAGAGTTTGGACGTATTGCTAAACCCCATCCTTCATCATCAAATCCCAAGCGCCAAACACAAATACCCAGCCAAGCCGGCCGCACAAAAAGCGGCCACCACCGCCCCCAGCACATCCATAGTATAGTGAGCACGTAACACGATCACCCTAACCGCTTCCAGACAAGCGACCCCCACCGCCACTACGCCGCACCACATCGGCAATAGATGACGCACCTCAATCGCTCCCAAAACCGCAATCGCAGTATGCCCCGAAATAAAAAAATCATTGGATACCCCATAGGTCACCAAAAGCGAGGGGAACCCCGGATGCCGCCAAATCATCCCCCCTCCGGCACGGGCAACGCGCATAGTGCCTCGCGCATAGTGCCTGGCACACTTGCCAAAACACAAACACCATAACACCATCAACAACGCAATAAACGGGCGCAGCGTTCCCCCCCAAAATTCCCGCCCCAATCAGAAAAACTTTGAGGGACTAAAGAGGGCGCTATGGGTTCCGATCAGAAAGAGCACTAAATACAAACCAGGCTCATACCGAAAATAGAACGATAACGCCGCCGCAACCATGGCGCCTACTTCCAGAATCTTACAGAACACCAAGATATTCCGCTTGCTCAGCCGATCCGCCAAAACACCGGAGGCTGCCGAAAACAATAGAAACGGAACAATAAACACGACCGCCGCCATCGAAGCAATCGAAGCCGCCGCCCCTGCGCCATGCAGGTGAATCAGAAACAGGATTGCCAGCACCTTAAACACATTGTCATTCCAAGCGCCACAAAACTGAGAAATGTTTAATCGAATAAATCCTGCAGTCAAAGACGCTGATGGCGTATCGTTCATATTATGAATCCTTGCTTAAAGTCTTTATCGTTTAATGGAAGCCCCTACCGCTTTCCCTGACTGTCTTGGGCTTGCTCTTGCCTGTCTTATAAAAGACTTTCTTTTTCGGTTGGGTCATTTTCTCTCCGCGCCTGCTTTTTCCAAAGCCGCAAGAACACTATTAAAATCATCTACGACCGCCTCTAACGCTGTGATGGCGCCCAGGGCTAGTTCTATAGACTTAGCTAGTGGCATAAAATCTATCTGACTCTTAGCAGTCAAGAAAGCGAAATCGCCACATTCGCCGGAATCGTTCGGTGATCCGCGCACAACCCGCAGATGGGAAAAGATGGGGCGCCAATGAGTTCTAACTTATGGAACTAGGAAATAGGCTTTCCCTTGGCGGTCGTAGTAGTCTGAGAGAGGTTCGTTGGGCTGCCGGTGGGTGGCGTAATCCTGAAGAAGGGTGGTGATACGGTCGGGCAAGGCGTCGGCGGGGATAGTGCCGACATAATCGCCAAACCGGGTCAGTCCTTCTCCACGCCGGGCGCCTAGGTGGAGGCGGTAGGCGTATTGCGGCTGTCCATCCTTTTTCTGGAGGGCACCGGAAAGGCCGATATCGCCCACCGGGTGCTGGCCACAGCAATTCGGGCAGCCATTGAGCCGGATATCGAGGTGTTGCATGATGTCTTCAGGCAGGGTAGCTTGGTCCAGTGCCACGGCTATGCCCTTCGCCGCCTCCTGGGAATGGCAGATACCGAGCCGGCAGGTGGCAGCCCCCGTGCAGGCGACAATCCGGTCCAGTGAGCCCCCCTCCAAGAGTCCTGGATTTAAGGTTTGCAACGCTGCGGCCAATGCCGGTAGGTCTGTCTCGCGCACTGACGGAATGAGGAGTTTTTGGCCGGGGGTCGCGCGCAACTCCCTTTCGTGGCTGAACTGGTCGGTAAGATCTGCCAGCGTGGTTAATTCGTTATAAGTCACCTGCCCGAACGGAAGGGATAGGAGCACGGAAAACAAGCCGGTCTGCCGTTGGCGGATCACCTTCAGCGAGGGCGCCACAGTGAGGGTCTCCAGTGAAGGCGCGGAAAACGAGCAGGACGAAGACGAATTGGAATTGGGAGCCTGAATCGATTCGGATTTGAAAACTGGGGCTGGAACGGCGCTGGCGGAGAGGCTTGAAAGCTCCTGAGCAAAGAGGGCGCGAAATTCACCGGGAAGCATTTTGGCGGCAGCGAAACGGAGGCGAGCCCGAGCTCTGTTGGTTCGGTCACCAAGTCGGTCAAATAGGCGACGCACCGCCTCTGTGGCGCGAACGCAATCGCTGGCGGGAATCCATTCAGCCAGAAGCTCACCGAGACGCGGGGCTCCGCCCATGCCCCCACCGCCATAGACGGTAAAGCCGGGCTTCCCTTCCCTTACTTTGGCAATGAACCCGACATCCGTCACAGTAGCCAGAGCGCAGTCCGCTTGACAGCCACTGAAAGCCACCTTGAATTTCCTGGGCAGGGTATAGCTGCCAGGATGACTGAGAATATGCTCCGTCACCGCCATGACGTAAGGGGTGACATCGAAGAGTTCTTTCTGGCAAATGCCGGCGTAGGGGCAGGCGATAACGTTTCTAGCGGTGTTGCCTCCACCCCCTTTGCAGGCAATGCCTGATAGCTTTAGCACTCGCATGGCGGGCGGGATATCGCTGATTTTTAGGTCATGAAACTGGATATTTTCACGGGTCGAAACATGGATCCTGCCGCCATGTTTCTTACTGAGCTGAGCAATGGTTCGGGCCTGCGCGGGGGAAATCCGACCGCCCGGAATCCGAGTGCGCAGCATATAGGTAGTATCCTGTCGCTGTTCGTAGATGCCCCAGATCACCCGGTGGTGTTTGAATTCTGCGGGGGTGAGTGTACCGGCTTCAAACTGACGCACTTCGCTGTCGAAGTTGTCGATGTCGGCATCCAATGTGGGGGGCAGGTTAATGTTCATATTCTCTTTCAGTCCAGCTGCATGGGTACGACGTACCAGCACCATAACGTTTTCAAATACCGCCTCCAATATCTGATGCGATTGGTTTAACGCGGCCCCACTGGACTCTTTGCCAAGCGCGTTCATGCGCATAAAAGATGACAATTTTTACGAAGAAATCTATGAGGCCAAGCGTCAGCCCGGCCTTGATCGATCCTGTGACGAGCCACGCCGTGGTAGAGGTAAAAAAAAGCCCGAATAGCCGCCAACTCACCGATTTAACAATACTTCTTTTGTGTGATTCCATAATTTTTGAGGGTAAGTTGGGGCATTGAGAAGTTAGATCTGGAAGTCCACCAGCACCTTCTGCTGACGCAGATGGGTGCAGATGTTTTGAATTCCCTCAAGAAGTGCTGTCCCAGCCTCCAAAATGAGGGAAGGAGGAGTGTTAAGGAAGGGTACTTTCCCAACCTGGATCACCACAATCTCATTGGGACTATTGAGTAGGCGGAGTGTCGTAAGGTCATAATCATCGACATCGGAGAGCGAGGTGATAAAGATCTGGCCAGAGTCCGTCAGGATGCGGGCCAGTTCGCCAAGACGACGGATGGGGTCATCAAGATTCTCTGTGGTTTCAGTCAGGTCGGAATCCAGCCCTCGCGCCACATTATCCATGCCCAGGTAGTAGGCTTTAAAGTGCATCTTGAAGAGTTGCTGCTCGAGTGCCCTCGCAAAGGTTTCACCAGCCGAGCCATCACTGCTTACAAAGACGACGAACTTGGCGCCGTGCCCGTAAGACGCGGCGCGCTGTGCCACGGGAATGGCGCTGGGCTTCCAGGCGATTTCCCGCTCCTTGACATGCGTTTCAAGGGAGGAGTCTACGGGCTGGACATTGGCAAGAATGATTCCGGCCCCGGCAATCTCGTAATGATCCACGATGACAAGACGTCCCGTTTGTTCGATGTTTCCAACAAGGTCAAAAGCGACGGGCTTCGGGGTCTCAAGAATCACTTCGGCGATATCGTGGCGGTCGACCTGCTGCTTGCTGACGACGGCACCCTGTTCGGTGGTGTCGAGTACGGCCAGCACCTCAATCAGTTTCACAGGAGAGCGGACGGCGCCGAGTTTCAATTTGTAAGACTTGCCTTTAACCAATGGATCGTGGCCCATCCAGAAGAGATTGACACGAAACCGGGCGCCCACTTGCAGGGGTGGCTGTCCTTGCCGCACCATCCACTCACCCGGCTTGATGTAAATCTGGGTATCGAGAGTGAAGCCGGGGGCTTCGCCAGCGGCGGCGGTGGTCTTGACCGGGCCGTTGAAATACTCAATGGACTGAATCCTTGACGTTTTTCCGGATGGCTGAAAGACGACGACGTCGCCCACAGAAATGGCGCCGGTTTCAATGGTGCCAGTCACAATGCGGCGGTCATCGTTTTGCCCGGTGAACTTGTAGATGTCCTGGATCGGTAGACGGAACGGCTGGGACTGCGGGAATTCCTTGCGTTGGAACAAATCTATCTGCTCCAGTACCGATGGGCCATTGTACCAGGGAGTTTCCACGGTGGATCTGGAGGCGATATTGACGCCCTGCATGCCACTGACGGGAATGAAACTCACCGGCTTGATCTGGAGTCGTTCCAGAAAGGCCGTATAGTCGTGCCGGATTTGATCGAAGATTTTCTGGTCATAGCCGACCAGGTCCATCTTATTTACAAGAATCGACAACTGGCGTAGACCTAGCATGGACATCATATAGCCGTGCCGCTTGGTATTTTCGCGGATCCCCTCTTTGGCATCGATGACCAGTAAGGCCGCCTCGGCGCGGGAGGCGCCGGTGATCATGTTCTTCAAAAACTCGATGTGGCCGGGCGCATCAATGAGGATATAGCGCCGCTTGTCTGTTTTAAAAAAGCAACGCGCGGCATCGATGGTGATACCCTGCGCCTGCTCGTCCTTGAGCGCATCCAGAAGGAAGGCGTATTCAAAGGGCCGGGCATTTTTGTGGCACATGGCGCGAACCTGCTCCAGTTTGCCATCCGGCAGGGCATGGGTCTCAGCCAGAAGTCGGCCAATCACCGTGCTCTTGCCATGGTCGACATGGCCGGCCATTACGATTGAGATTTGTTCATCCATAATCTTCCTTACATGTATCCGCCACGCCGCAACGTTTCCAATCCGTTCCCATCTTCCTTGTCCTGTTCCCGGCCTGACCGCTCAGCGATATTCGCGAATTTTCCACTGCGAAGTTCCTCAATAATTTCCGCGACGTTTTTGGCTGGCGATTGAACCGGGGTAGTGCAGGGATAGCAACCCAGAGAGCGGTAGCGCTTGCCTTCACCCCGATCGAAATAGAGTGAAATGATCGGGATATTCTCCCGCTGGATGTATTCCCAGATATTCAATTCAGTCCAGTCGAGCAGAGGGTGGACGCGGACATGCGTCCCTGGCGCGAAATCGGTCTTGAACTGCTTCCACAGCTCCGGGGGTTGGTCGCCCACATCCCATTCATTCTGCCGGTCGCGGGCGGAGAAATACCGTTCCTTGGAACGGCTGCCTTCCTCATCGGCTCGGACCCCAACAATGACGCCCGTGAAGGGTTCAGGTTTGGTTTCCGGGACGAGCTTCCCAAGAGAGTGGTTCATCCGTTTTCTCGGCCACTCACCGGAAAGTGAATGCTTCAAGGCTTCGCTTTTCAAGGACTTGCAGCATTCCACGCGGGTGAGTTTGCCATCGGGAAAGGTCTGTTTGGCCTCAATGGCAGGCGTGTTCTCTCCGACGATCATGTCGAGGTGCCACTGTCGAGCGACTTCATCTCGATAGGTGATCATCTCGGGCACCTTGAAATAGGTATCCACATGCATGAGCGGAAAAGGGACATGCCCAAAAAATGCCTTGCGAGCAAGCCAGAGAAGAACCGTGCTGTCCTTACCAATGGACCACAGCATGACCAGGCTTTTGAATTCCCGATACGACTCCCTGAGGATATGAACGCTATGTGCTTCTAGTCTATCGAGTGTGTTCATCTATTTTATCGGCCATGTAGACCGCATTCCTTATGTTCTGGGTTTTCCCACCACCAGCGGCCGGCTCTGAGCTCCTCGCCAGACTGCACCGCTCGGGTGCAGGGGGCGCAACCGATGGAGGTGTAGCCGCTACGGTAAAGACGATTTACGGGTAAGTATTTCTCCATCGTATACGCTAACAACTGGTCTTGGCTCCAATCCACCAAGGGATTCACCTTGATGAGGCCACCATGCTTTAAATCTTTTTCTATTTTTTCAAGAGCCAGTCTAGTGACTCCCTGCTCCCTCCGCATACCCGTCATCCACGCCTGCAGACCATGCAAAGCCCGTGAAAGTGGTTCCAGCTTCCGGATACCGCAACAGTCGTGGCGGTTTTCGCTGGAGTCACGGAAGGAATATAACCCTTTGGTTCGCTCCAGCGCCTCTACCTCTTCAGAGCGGGGGAAGACCCACTCAATCGTCAGGCCATATCGTTTCCGGACCGCTTCGGCGCATTCGCAGGTCTCTTCATTAAGTCGTCCCGTATCAATGGCAAACACACGGATATCAGGCTGGATAGTGACGGCCATATCAATGACCGCCACATCCTCCATGCTGAAACTGGAGGCAATGGCTAGGTTTGATGAAAATGTCTTTGTGGCCCACTCGATTACCGTTTGGGCCGACTCATCGCGAAAGTCCATCTTTTGTGCTTCAATTTCCATAACTTGCAGTTCACTAGTAAACAATCGTGTTCAATGTCAACTATTGAGATAGATTATATAGATTATTTGATATAGCAAGAAATATTTATATAAAAAATAGCCGCCTGTCGGATTTCACACCCAGGAGAGGCAACCGGCGGGGGCCGCCGGCTCCAGATTAGAATCCGCGTCGGCAATCAAGCTCTACGCGCTGCACTTTGCTGGATCCACCGGCTTCAGCCGTTTGAACATTGACGCCATTCTCACAACAGGTACAGTTGAATCAATTATGAAAGGTTATCAATTTCTTGCTGAAAGCAGTTTCTTCAAAGACTTGTCACGTGAAAGCGTCAAGGCTCTAGCCGCGATCTGCTCTGTGAAAGAATTGAAAAAACGAAACTTTTTATTTCATGAAGGTGATCCGGGGCGCGCCATTTATCTTTTGCGCCGGGGCGCCATCCAGCTTCATAAAACCGCACCCGATGGCAGCGAAGTCGTCATCAAAATCGTGCAACCCAGCGAAGTGTTCGCCGAAGTGGTTCTCTTTGAACGCGAAAATTATCCCGTAACCGCTGTGGCACTGGCCGATAGTGATGTCGTCGTCTTACCTCGTGCTGACGTTCATCAGCTGCTTAATACGGAGGGATTTCGCAACGATTTTATAACCATGCTGATGCGCAAACAGCGATATCTGGCGGAACGCATTGTTCAACAGCAGGCGCATGACGTCGAGGGCCGACTGCTCTGGTTTCTAAAGGAACAGTTCGGCAATCAAAAATCTGTAACCCTGTCTATTTCCAAAAAAGACATTGCCGCCGCGATTGGCACCACGCCAGAAACCCTGTCCCGGCTTATTCTGAAGCTGAAGAAGCGCAAGCTACTGACGTGGACCGGAAAAACCCTTATCCGCCATGGATTATGAGCGCGTCCCACGGGACGCAGGCTAATAGACTGTAGGCTGTTAGACCTCAATCGGATTATGGTCATGATTTGGACAAGAAGAGAGTTTGAACAGAAGCTCACGAAGACCACGAAGAAAAAAATAATTGCGCCCGCGGCGTACTCGCCGCTGGCGCCTTTGTGTGCTTCGTGTGCTTCTGTTCAAAAATCTTCATTTTGGTTCCGGCTGTGCCGGGTTAGGTAGGATGGGCGTTATTGGCACTTAATGAGGTGCAATTAAGAGGCGGAATTATGACGAAGACGATAAAGCAGGAAAGCCAAACACCCATGTCCGCTTCAAATCACGGGAGAGCTGCACGGCATGAGTACATCCTCCAGCTGATTGAAAAAGGGCGGTTCGTCTCGTTGCGGGATATCACCGAGCGCTTTGATGTAAATATCCAGACAGCCCGGCGCGATGTCACCTTGC
>JBBQNS010000057.1:0-22191 GCA_038330175.1 Kiritimatiellia bacterium | reverse complement strand
ACAGCCTCCCCACCCCCCCCCCCTCCAAGGAGGGTATAAAGATATTGGCCGGTTGACGCCTGCCCTATTGATCCCCTCCTGGGCGGGGCTGGGGGTGGGTTCCTCTGTCTTGCGGGCACAATGGTGTGAGCGTATGCGATTAAGGGCATGGGGGGGTGAGGAGCGGGCGGCGCTGGCCAACGGGATGAGTATGATGGCGCCGACGATCCCTGACGTGGGTTGGGGGATCATGCGGGTTAATCAGATAATGTGTCTGGTTGCCAAAAATCGAGTTTCGGGTGGGCAAGAGGGCTCAATCATTCTTGCGCTCCAATATAATAGGCCCCAGCTTGATGCCTATTTAAAATCTCTATTTGCTGGGATTGCCAGCAATACAGAGATAAGCGTGAGATGTTTGGTGAAGGGGGCCCGCACAGAGGGCACTATATTGGCTACCCGCCAATTGTCGTCCCCGTTTGAGGCAACTTCAGTCGTGGCAACGCCGGAAAACATTCCCGCTTTTCTGGCAAATGTGCGCTTGCAAACGAGGCTTTATCGGGGGGGTGGGGCCTTGTTGTTAATCAGCGTCGTGGCGGGGGTGTGGTTGGTCTGGCGTGAAGCGGCCGGAGAGATTCGTCAGGCTCGGGAACGTAGTGATTTTGCGGCCGCCGTATCGCACGATTTACGGACCCCGCTCTCTTCTATGCGAATGTTGGCGGAAAGCTTGTATTTAGGACATGTGACTGACGAGGGAAAGCAAAAGCGATTTCTTGGCGCTATCATCAAGGAGAGCGATCGATTGAGCCGATTGACCGACCGCGCCCTCTATTTTATCCGTTATGGGCAGGGAACGTTGCGATACCAGTTTACTGAGGGTGATTTTGGAGGTGTGGTTAGGGAGGCGCTTGAGACCTTTGCGGTGGGAGTCGGTGATTTGTCGGTAAATGGCAAATGGTTAATGCTGAATGGTGAGGAGAAAAGCGAAAAGAAGCGGCTTGTAATCAAGGCTAATATTTCCCTAAATCTTCCGCCGGTTAAATTTGATGCCGGGGCGATGGAACAAGTGGTTTACAATCTATTGGACAATGCCCTGAAATATTCGCGCAAGCCAAAGCTTCCCCCTCAGTCGGAGACCCACTCTCTGCCCCTCCAAGGAGGGGATCAAGACTCATTGGAGACCCACCCCTTGCCACTTCAGGGAGGGGGGCAAGAATTATCTGAGCTCCCCTCCTTGGAGGGGCAGGGGGTGGGTTCTTCTTTTGGGGATGAGTATGTGCAAATTGAGGTCAGGTTGGCGGTTGAGGCGGACAAGCTCGTTCTGTCGGTTGAGGATCATGGAATAGGGATGACCCCAGCGGAAATAAGGCAGGTTTTGAAGCCGTATGCGCGGGGAAAGAATGCAGGGCGTCAGAACGCGCGCGGGCTTGGTCTTGGCTTGGCGTTATGTCAGCATATTGTCCAGGCTCATGGAGGCCGTATTCTGATACAAAGTGAGCCGGGGCGAGGAAGTAAGTTCAGTGTTGTGTTGCCGGGGTAAAACTTATGAAACGACAATCTACTGTGTTGATAATCGAAGATGATGAGTCTTTGATGCTGGGCTTGGAGGAAAACCTGAATGTGGCGGGCTATCGCGTTTTGACCGCTTCAAATGGTGCTGCGGGGCTTAAACTCGCAGTGGATCGCAAGCCGGATTTGATCCTGCTCGATTTAAACCTCCCTGACCTCGGGGGGTACGAGATCTGCAAAAACTTGCGGGAACAGCACCATCCAGCTTCAATCATCATGCTTACCGCCCGTAAGGAAGAAGCTGATAAATTACACGGATTTGAATTGGGTGCGGATGATTATGTGACGAAACCTTTCAGCGTAAAAGAGCTGCTGGCGCGGGTAAATGCCGTGTTGGCGCGGGCTGATCGTAAAGTTGAGAAGGGGCTCCAGTTCCGGTTTAGTGATTTTGTTTTGGATATGGATACCCGTGTGCTTGTTTGTAAAGGGAAGCCCGTTGAACTCACTCGTACGGAATTCGATTTGCTCGCGTATATGCTGGCGAATGAAGGAAAATCGCTATCGCGCGAAACCTTGTTGCGGGATGTTTGGGGTACAGAATATTATGGGACCCAGCGATCGCTGGATACCTTTGTGGCGATGCTTCGTTCGAAGATTGAGAAAAAAGCAAATGATCCCCACCATATTTTAACCGTGCATGGAGTCGGGTATAAATTCGTGAGTGCGCGTTAAAAAAATAACATGAACAAACCCATAGTCACCCACCCCTGCCCCTCAAAGGAAGGGATTTCAATCTGGCTCCCCTCCATGGAGGGGCAGGGGTGGGTTCTTCCGGTCAGGACAAGATGAGTGTGATGAAAACATATCAAAGATCATGGAAGGCCGCGATGCTGCTGGCTCTTTTCGTGTGGTGTGGCGAGGCGCTTGCGGTAAGTGATTCCTCGTCTGCGTTGCGCTATGCCCGGCTTTATGAGCGAGAGCTGGGCGGCGAGAAAGCGGGGTTGGTTCAGGATTATCGAGCGCTATATGTCTTGGCACAGAACATTGATAAAGAACTCGCTGAAAAGGCGCTGAATCGGATAGGGGTGTGTGAGAAAAAAGCCGGGCGGCTAGAGCAAGCTCGTGCGGCCTGGAGAGAGCTTGTCGAAAAATTCCCCTTGAGTGACCCTGTGGTTGCGTCCGCCCGCGAATCACTTAAAGCGCTAGAGTGGGAAATGGATCGGATCTTTATCGCTGGTCGGGTAATGGCGCTGTCGCGATCCGGCAAAGAGGAGGATCGGGGATCTTGTTTCGTTTTTGCTGGGGACTGGGGTAATGAACCTCCTGCCTTGACAAGTATGGATGGTGGATTTCGTATGGGGCGGCGAGCGGTTGGGCAATTGCCGGATGGGCAAAGTTACGGTTTGATTTTTGCAGAGCATGCTTCATTGCCGCTGGTGGGGGCGGATGTTTGGGTGGGGTCTGGTGCGACGGGGATGACGGTGTCGCTTGCTGCACCAATGGGGTTGATCGGAAAGGTAGTGGATCGCTTTGGAAACCCAATTACTGGCACTCGGATTCGCTTCACTGGTTTTAAGTTAGCGCCGACGAACACATTAGGGGGGGAGTTCGGGATCACGAATCAGTTATCAGACTTTGTGCCACTACCCATCGATCGCATTATTCCTCCCGTGTTTTCTGGCGCCAATGGCATATTTGTGATCGAGGGGGTTCCCTCAAGATTGAGATATAATGTGACCGCAGAAAACCCTGAATATCGTGTGGCGGTTTCGGAAGTCATAAGCGATCAGGGCTCCAGAAATCAGGGTTTTGGACAACTGAATGTGTTAACAAATCTTCAGATCAGTAATTTGTTTGCAGATATCATCTGGCTTCGGGGCAACCCGGAGAGCGGCTCCCCCGTGGGATGGGAAGAATTACATGGACGTGTGGTGGTGCTTCATTACGGATCTGCTTATGGGGAGGCCTCTTTGCGTGCGCAATATTCTGACGAAGTGGGTGGGCTATCCCGTTTGAAGGAATTATACGGGGATGGGGCCGTTATGTGTATGTGGATCCTCCCGGCCGGGGAGGAGCGCGGTGAAGCGGCTCAGTTGGCGCTAGGGCTCTATTCGGATATGCCGGTGGGAGGGATCCTCGCGTCCAACATTTCACCTCTTATGCCTCACGGGATGACCCAAAATGTTGTGCTGGGGCGGGATGGGCGGGTAGTGACGATCTGTTCTGACCAGCAGGTGTTTAGCGCAGTGAAGCGGGCCGCAGCGGTTCAATAAAAAATTAAATACATTGTACTTTAAATAAGTATAATAAACTATTGAATAGAACCTTAAAAAAGTATAAATTCCAAACATGCGAGCTGTATTTGAAAATCTTATTGATGACTTTTATGGTAGGGCGCTACCGACATTGGTGCATCGAGAGCGGGCCATCACAGTGCTACCTGGTAAAGCATCTGTGGTATTGGGAATGAGGCGGAGTGGTAAGACTTGTTTATGTTATCAGCATATGGCGGAGTTGATGGCGGCAGGGGTTCCAAAGGATCGGTTGCTATATTTGAATTTTGAGGATGATCGACTGTTGCCAATGAAGGCCGAAAATATGGACGGAATTCTGGAAGCGTACTTCCGGAGGTATCCTGAAAATAAAGCGCACCAATGTACGTTCTTTTTTGATGAGATTCAGGGTGTGCCGGGCTGGGAATATTTTGTACGTCGACTTCTGGATACCGAAAACATTCAGGTGGTTGTTACGGGTTCATCATCGCGCATGCTCAGCCGTGAAATTGCGACCTGTTTGCGGGGGCGCTCCTATGCCACAGAGGTATTTCCGTATTCGTTCAGGGAATTTTTGATCTGTCATCAAGGGGATGCTGCGGAGTTGAACAGTCCTCATTGGGGGGCGCCCCGCCGTGCGCGGGTGCAGCATGCGGCTGAACAATACCGCGCGCGGGGGGGGTTCCCTGAGGTGCAACATTTTACCGAAGAACAGCGGCGACAGATTGTGCGTAACTATGTGGATGTGGTTTTGTTGCGGGATGTGGTGGAGCGGTATGGTGAGACC
This sequence comes from Kiritimatiellia bacterium, assembly GCA_038330175.1. Classification (GTDB taxonomy): domain Bacteria; phylum Verrucomicrobiota; class Kiritimatiellia; order CAIKKV01; family CAITUY01; genus JAABPW01. The sequence continues at coordinate 17,646 of JBBQNS010000057.1, read as the reverse complement.
AATGTGGTTGCTCTCCGCGCATTGATTCATCAGTGTTTGGCCGCCCCGGCCAACCGGTTTAGTGTAACTAAATTTTACAACAGCCTGAAGAGCCGGGGGATTGCATGCACCAAAAGCACATTATATGACAATCTGACCCAATTGGAGGATGCTTATTTGCTCGGGCGTGTGCCGGTGTACAGTCGGTCAGCGGCAGTGCGACGCGTCAATCCCGCTAAGCTCTATGCGAGCGATGTAGCGCTTTCCGCTGCATTCAGGCAGCCTGATGCTGATGACTTCGGCTGTATGCTGGAAAATCTGGTGTGGTGCCATTTGCGGGCGCGGGGCTTGGAGTTGTCCTATTACCTCTCCCCTGAGGGTGTGGAGGTTGATTTCGTTTGTTCGGGTGACATCAAAGGGGTGTCGCCGTTGATTCAAGTCTGCTGGTCCTTGCGGGATGAGCAGACTCTGGCGCGTGAAGTGCGGGCGTTAAAATCGGCAATGAGCGAACTAAAGGTGAAAAAAGGACTGATTATAACCTGGATGGACGAAGCACATCCTTGCGATGAGATCACAGCAATCCCCTTTTGGAAATGGGCCGTTCAGCCGCCCAGTAAAGATGAAGATAGTTGTTGCATTCCGAGTGCGGAATCGTTCAAATCGTAAAAGTGATCTTGATGCGGGAAAAAGGAAAACAATCATGAAAACATTAAAATATTTTGCGTGTCTCTGTGTAATGGTGGCGCTGGCCGGGTCAATTTGGACGGGATGTGAAAGTGCGGAAGGTACGGATGGAGTTGATATTTCCCCAGCGTCCGTGACGCTCGGCTCGGGCACGAACAGTACGCGAACTCAGGTTTTCACCGCAAAGGTCAAAGGAGATTTGGCGCTGCCGCTGGAATGGCACGTATCCAATACCGCGCTGGGACATATAACCAGCTCATCGGGAGCTAATGCCACCTATTTGGCTAATGAAGGACGAACAGGTGATAATGTGATTACCGCGAAAGATCAATATGGCAATGAGGGCTCCGCTGTTGTTATGCAACTGCGGCCTTAAGATCTTCCTTGGCTTTGAGGAGCCATTCATTCATTACCGCGCTAATCTGTTCAGGTTTTGGCATAAAGCTCTATGCCCTCATGAAGTGCTGGGTACTCGATTGTTCCGGCCACGTTTTTACGCCAGGCAAAGTCTTCCGGCGAGGTGACAATGATATCCTTTGGTATAGAGAAGTCATGTAAGGCCACCCCGATTTCGATCATTTTTTTGCGTTTTGAGCCGCTCATTGGTAGGACGACTAGTAAATCAAGATCGCTGTCGGCATGAGCAGTCCCGCGTGCGTGGGAGCCGAACAAAATCACGCGCTCTGGCGAGAATAGCCTTACCACCCGATCCACCATACGGTCGATTATCAAAGGGAACCTAACGGTTTTGGTCTTAGGTTGTTTCGTGTTATCCGGTAATCGTCTCATGGCTGAAACTATAGGAGTTTGGGTGCTAGGGGTAAAGAGTTAAACCCAAAAAATTGAATGGGCTGTAGCGGTTTAGGCTGTAGGTGTTCGCACTCACGGTGTAGTGCAACTCATTGAGTGGCAAAATCTAAAATCCTATAGTGATCATCTTTGGCAATAATTGGCTAGCCTTTCTGTTTGCGAAGTTTTTTTGAGGGTGATACCATTGCCGACACATTAGTAGGTGGGGTTTATCCTTATGTTTAACAAACCGAATGCGTTTCGAGCTGAGGGGTGTCGTCTGCTCAGGATCCTGTGTTTGTCTGGCTTGGCCTGGATGGTTTTTTTCGCAGGCGTGCCGGTCTCCAGCGAGGGGGCTGTCATCACCTTGAAAATTCGCGCCATCAACCCCTCTAAATCAGAAAAACAGAAAACAGTTGTCACGGCTTTGCTCCCCAATCTTGTCAAGCCGGAGGATGTGGAAAACACCGAGGGTTTTGAGTTTGATTATGATGTAGCGGGGAAAGCCTATCGGATTAAAAAAGAGGTAGAGCTGAATCCTGCTGAAACCCGCACGTTTGAGATCGCGATTAAGGATATCTGGACAATACCTGAAGAAGAAATCCAGAAGCTGACCTCGCATGCCGGGAAGCTGGCAGGGGCCTTGAAATCATCTGATAAGGAAGAAACGGCTGGCCGGCTTCAGGGATTAATTGACGAGGGGATGAAGGCCGTCGTTTCTCGCCAGACGGCATATGCAGTAGGGGCGGTTAAGCCGTTAGATCATATCCGCGCCTATGAGGCAAATTTGGAGACCATCAGCCGTATTCGCAAAGATGTGGGCGTACTGGAAAACTTAGTGATCGCGGCGGGAAAAGACCCTGAAATAATTCTGGGATCGTCAAAAACTCCTGTCGTGGTGGATCGGGACATCAATGAGGCAACAAATGCCGTCGTGATTTTGCATATCAAAATCACTAATACATCCCCAACCGAGAAGCGCCCGATTCCCGTTCGGCATGAGTTCCCCGCAGAAGTGAGGGTAACGGATGTGTTGGATGCAGGTGGCTTGCAGATAGGCGTCGATCCGACGAAGAATGTCTGCTATGCGTATCTGTCCGAAGCACTTGAGCTTGAACCCAAGGGGGTGCGTGTTTTTGATGTAAAAATCAAAGACCCGTGGGCGCTGCCGAGCGGGAAGTTGTCGCGACTGGAGACTCGCGTAAAAGAGCTTCTGAATATCACACGTGAAATGGATTCCTATAAGGCCGTAACCGTTCAGGCTCAGAGTATTCTTAAGGAACTGGAAGAAGTGAAAGAGCGCAAAAGTCCCGAGGTGGTCAATGACCAGTATGTGGCCTTTGCGCGACGTCAGTTAGTGGATGTGAGGGCGATTGAGGGACGCATTCAGCGGCTGGAGGAGTTTTTCCAGCCGAGCGAAAAGCCGATTAAGACCGGAGTTCCCATGATGGATGTTCCGCGTCCTGATAAAAAGACAACGTGGGTGATTATCTATATTATTCTTGGGTTTCTAGGAGTGTTCAGCCTTTTATTTTTCCTGCGCTGGTTTGGTAAAGGGAAGGCTGAGCAAGATGTGAAACGTGAAGAGTGAGATGTAAAATGTTGTTGAGGAGCGTCTGACCGGAAAGCAGTAATCCTTTCAGCAGCTTAACAATCTGGCAACTTAGCAACTATATTTTTAAAATAATTATGGCGTTTACATTAAAAATATCACCGCTCCAAATGAAGGAGTACGGGGTTGTTTCTGAAATCAAGCAGGGGATTGCCCATATAACCGGGTTAACCAACTGCATGAATGGTCAGCTGGTGCATTTTGATGGCGGAAGTCAGGGCACCATTGTTGGCTTTGATAATGGATATGAGCTGGTGATGATTGTAAAAGAAGGAGCCAAAATCAAGCCCGGCGACAAGCTCTATTCCACCATCGAGTCCTGTACCGTGCCGGTGGGCGATCAGTTTCTGGGCCGGATGGTTAATGGATTGGGCGAGCCGATTGACGGCATGGGGCCGATCAAGGCCGATAGGCGGCAGCCCATTTTCAATCAGTCTCCCAGCGTGTTGGAGCGAACCCCGCTGAAAGAATCTCTGGAGACGGGGGTGAAAATTCTGGACATGATGAACCCGGTGGGCAAGGGGCAGCGCCAGCTGATTCTGGGTGATCGCGTGACCGGGAAGACCACGCTTGCTACCGATACGATTCTTAATCAACGAGGCAAGGGTGTGATTTGCATCTATTGCTGTATTGGTAAGGCCGAGGCATCCTTGAACAAAGTTCTGGATCTGTTCAGGGAAAATGATGTCATGAGTTATGGCATCGTCGTCTCGGCGACGGCCGCATCTTCCGTAGGACAGCAATATCTAGCTCCTTATGTGGCGGCCAGTTTGGGCGAGTATTTTATGGAAAAGGGGCGTGATGTGTTTGTGGTCTTTGATGATCTCACCAAACATGCGTGGGTGTATCGCCAAATGTCCCTGCTTTTGGAGCGGTCGCCCGGGCGTGATGCCTATCCGGGCGATATTTTCTACCTTCACTCTCAGCTGGTAGAACGGGCCGGTAAATTGCGTCCCGAGCGGGGCTCCGGCTCCATGACCTTTTTCCCCATTGTGGAAACCGTGCAAGGGGACGTGACCGGGTATATTCCCACCAATATTATTTCCATGACCGACGGGCAGATCTACGTGAGTACGCCTTTGTTTACGGAAGGGTTTAAGCCTGCCATTGATATCGGGTTATCCGTATCCCGTATCGGGAGCAAGGTGCAGTGGCCCGCGATGCGGAAGCTGGCGGGTATTTTGCGGCTTGAGTATATCCAGTACAAAGAGCTGGAAAAATTGACCCGTATTAAGGCGGGTGTATCGGCGGCAGTTGAGAAGCGGCTTCAAAAGGGGAAAGTGGTGGCGGAGATCCTGAAACAGGATAAAAACGCCCCGGTTCCCATAGAGGAACAGGTTATTATCCTGTACGCGCTTGCCAACGGATTTATGGAGAATCTGAAACCGGAACAAGTGGGCGCTTATCAGGCAGGTCTGTTGGCCAAAATGCGCTCTGAAAAGCCGGAGTTGATTCAAGAATTGGTTCAGAAAAAAGATCTCACCGAACAGATTAAGGAGGGGCTCCATGAGCAACTCACCGCGTATGGCAGTATCGCCATTTAAGATCAAGATATCAGAAACCGGGGTGATCAAGGACATCAAGAAAATGATTGTTCGGATTACGGGGCTGCCATCCTGCCTGAATGGACAGCTAGTGGATTTCGGCTCTGGCAACAAAGGCATCATCATGGGGTACGACCAGGATGACGTGTTGGCGCTGTTGCTCGGGAGTGATGCCGGAGTTCGCTTGGGGCAACCGGTGACGGGGAACAGCGAGCCATTTACGATTCCGGTAGGTAACGCGATGATCGGGCGTATGGTCGATGCGATGGGCATGCCCTGTGATGGGCGAGGCGATATAATCAGTGACGTGCTGCGTCCGGTATTTTCCCCTTCCCCGCTGATCACCGAGCGGGCGCCAGTAGAAAAAATGTTATTTACCGGGACACGCGTCATTGATGCAATGGTCCCCATCGGTATGGGACAACGTCAGTTGATCATGGGCGATCGCATGACGGGGAAAACAAGTATTGCGACGGATGCGATTCTCAATCAGCGAGAGCGTGATGTCGTTTGTATCTACTGCTGCATCGGAAAGGCCTTGGTGTCCCTTGAAAAAGTTTTAACCGTTTTGTCGGAAAAAGGGGCGCTTGCTTACACCGTCATTGTCGCCGCCACCGATAGCGCCACGGCAGGGGAGCAGTACATTGTGCCTTTCACGGCGGCAACCATCGGTGATTATTTAATGCGGCAGGGGAAAGATGTGTTGGTCGTATTTGATGATCTCACCAAGCACGCGTGGGCCTACCGTCAGATCTCCCTGCTTTTGGAGCGCCCCCCGGGTCGTGAGGCCTATCCTGGTGATATTTTCTATGTGCAGACCCAGTTGATGGAGCGTGCCGGTAAGTTGAATCAGGGAAAAGGCAATGGCTCTATGACGTTTTTGGGAATTGCGGATACGCTTCAAGGGGATTTGACTGGCTACATTCCCTCCAATCTTATTTCCATTTGCGATGGGTTAGTGAGCCTCAGTGCGGGGCTATTCGGGGAGGGGATGCGCCCTGCTGTTGACTTCAAGCTATCCCTTTCCATTGTGGGCGGACGTGCGCAACCTTTGATCTTGAGGGAATTGAGCAGTGGGCTCCGCAGAAGCTACCTGGAGTACATGGAAGTGTCGCGCCTTAGCAAGCTGCAGTCCGGGCTTTCAAAAGAAGCCGAGCGGATCGTGAAGCAGGGTCAGGTTATGATGGCGTTATTCCAACAATCTCAATATCAGCCTTCCAGCCTTCTGGAGGAAATCTTATTATTGTATGGCTTGCGGATGGGCGTTCTCCAGGATTTGGATCCGAGTGAGTGGGCGCGGTTTAGGACGGGGATTGAGGCGTTTGTGAAAAGTAATGATTCCACGCTTGCGCGTGAGGTTCAATCGGCCAAGAGCCTTACCGCTGATCTCGAACGTCGTATGGCGGCAGTTATTCATGATTTTCTGGGGGCCAAGGGATAGGCATGGCGGTAACTTTTTCGCTCAAAATATTAAACCCCAAGCACGTGGTTTTTGAGGGGCAGGTCAGCAACGTTTTCCTTCCCGGAGATGCTGGGGAGTTTGAGTTGCTAGCCTATCATGTGCCGATTGTAAGCCTCTTGAAAGAGGGAGATATTATAGTCGATTGGAAGAGCCGTATACCTATCAAAAAAGGTATGGTACGATTTGCAGACGAAGAGTGTGTCATTCTTCTGGAAGAGCAGAGCCCGAAGAAAGTTTTAAAGAAGGCGGATGGATAAGCGATGCGGAATTTTGTAATATTTCTGGTGATTTTTCTGGTAGTGCTTGGTCCCTCCGCAGTGATCGCCACCATTGGATATGCCAGCATCCGTGCGTTGGGGCGTAATCCTTCGGCGGCCCAGAAAATATTACAGGCAATGATTATTTCGCTGGTGTTTGCTGAAGCAATAGCCGTGATCGCGCTTCTGGTTTTGTTTCAATTATTTGGGCGTTGAGGGCGGGGGTTTATGGGATTGGGAGGAAAGGGATCGATATGACAATGATGGTGTATCTGATTATTACGCAGTTGGCGGTTTTTGTGATTTTAGTGATCGGACTAAAGCGTTTGCTGCTGGGTGACACCCAAATGGCTACTGCGAAACTCCGTGAGGTCGAGGCAGACCTTGGCCGGAAGGAAGAGGCCGTCAGGAAGCGGATTGAGGATAATGAAGCGGAATTCCGGCGGAAAAGTGCTGAGGCTCAAGACGGGTTAAATCGAGCGCGGGAAACCATGGAAAAAGAAGTGTCCCGCACTCGCGATGGCCTCTTGGATGAGGCGCGTAAAGAACGGGATAAGATCGTGGATGAAGCGAATCGCAGCAAAGAGAAGTTGCGACAGGAGCTTGCCCGTGAAGCACAGGCGCAGGCCGTGGAACATGCGCGGCGTGTTTATGAATTGGTTTTCAGCGAAGAATTGGGTCGTAAATTGGATCACTCCTTTTTAGATGAATTATTGGTCGCGCTGGATGAGATGGATTCAAGCAGTATTACTATTTCGGCTGCGGCGATTGAGGTGGTGTGCAGTCATTCCCTTGAGCCTGTGCATCGTGAACGGCTGAGGGAGATTGTCGCCAGGAAGTTTGGTGTGGCGTTGGAAGTGCGTGAGACGATAGATGCTGAGTTGATCGCCGGTATCAAGATCAAGCTTGGCAGTCTGGAAATTGATGGCAGTTTGCGAAATCGTTTTAATGAGGCTATCGAGCAATTAAAGAGTGAGCATGTGTAAGTTGGTGAGCTATGGCGCTGTTGAGTCAACTAAGACGGGATCTCCGGTTTAATACAGAGTTCCTTCAATTGATTGTTACGCTCAAAAATATCGCAGCGTCTCAATATCATACCTTGGAGCGGGAGAAGGAGCGCTTTTCTGATTTCATGGATCAGTTCGCCGGGTTTTTCCGGCTCGTTGATAAAGTGCAGGTGGATGCCCCGTTGGTTTCTGTCGCAACCGATGTGATTGGCATTGTGCTGGTGACGTCGGACTCGGGATTTATGGGTGGCCTGAACGCGGGCGTTATTGAGGCGGGATATGATGTGCAGGGAACGCTTCCTCTGGATAAAGTTAGTTTCATTGTGATCGGTGAACGAGGCGTCGCCAAATTGGCTGAAAAAGGACGTGAGTTTAAGGCTTTTCCTGGGATCAATCAGGAAACCCGCTTTGAGCAGGCCCTCGAAATCCGTGATTATATCGTGAATGAGGTCAAGGCAAAGCGAATAGGAAAAGTCGTTGTCGTTCATCCTCGCGCTCTTTCCTTCACTCAGCAGACGGTTGATACTGTCCCGATTTTGCCCTGTGGCGAACTGTTTGAAAAGGGGGCAGATTCGGAGATTACAAGGCGAACAGGGGTTATGAAGCAGATCGCCGATGCCCGCAAGGTCACGGTGGAGTCTTCGTACCCGGATATGGTTGAATATCTGGCGGGCATGTGGGTGGCGTCAAAATTATACGAAGTATTTGAAGACAGCAAGCTGGCGGAGTTTGCTGCGCGCGCCATGCATTTGGAGGACAGTAGTCAGAAACTTACGGAAGAGCTTAAGAAACTGAAACATCAATGTTTCCGTGCTGCGCATGAGCTGGTTGACAAGAGCATGCGGGAGTCGTTCTCGTCACGGAAAAAGAAGAAGAAAGTGGCATAATCTATGAGCGCTCAAGAAGTGGGTGAATTGAAAAAAGGCCGGGTCGTTGGCGTGCAGGGGCCCATTGTGGATATCCGGTTCAACCAGATCTCGGATATGCCGGATTTGCACGAACTGGTAATGGTCCGGACGTTTGATAAACGGGATTTGGCTTTAGAGGTCGCTGAGCATCTCGAGGGCAGCGTGGCGCGTTGTATCGCTTTGTCCTCTACGTTGAACTTGCAACGGAATGCGGTGGCCACTTCTACGGGTGATGTGCTTCGGGTTCCGGTGGGCGAGGCTCTTTTCGGCCGAATCATCAATGTAATGGGGCAGCCTATTGACGGTAAGGGCCCCATTAATGCAACCGAGACCCGTCCCATTCATCGGGATGTAAGCAAGTTGCGGGTGAATGTTGCCACGTTGATTGATAACAAGCGGGAAGTCATGGAGACCGGAATCAAGATGATTGATTTGCTTTATCCGGTGGTGAAGGGCAGTAAGACTGGAATTTTAGGGGGTGCCGGTTGTGGAAAGAGCGTGGTCATTCAAGAGCTCATTCATAACGTAGCGGCCGAGCATGATGGGTGCAGTGTATTTGCCGGGGTGGGCGAGCGTATCCGGGAAGGTAACGAGTTGTATTTTGAGTTTGAACATTCGGGTATTCTTAAGAAAGTTATTATGGCGTTCGGCCAGATGGATGAGCCGCCGGGCGCTCGTTTTGAGGTGGTTAAAACAGGGATCACTCAGGCGGAATGGCTTCAGGAACAAGGGAAAAACGTATTGCTCTTTATCGATAACGTTTTCAGGTTTGTGCAGGCCGGATCCGAAATATCGACCTTGATGGGGCGTGTTCCATCCGAAACCGGCTATCAGCCAACGCTTAGTTCTGAGGTGGGTGACATTCATGAACGTATCAAGGCAGGGAGCGGGGGGTCCATCTCGGCCTTTGAGGCGGTATATGTGCCTGCGGATGATCTTACGGATCCGGCGGTTGTGGCTATTTTTAGTTATCTGGATTCGGTACTTGTTTTGTCGCGTGATCGAGCGCAGCTCGGCCTCTACCCTGCCGTTGATCCTTTGAACTCCTCGAGTTCGAATATGGATTCAGCCATCGTCGGGGAACGTCATTTCGGCATTGCTCAAGAAGTGGTGCGGATGCTCACAAAGTATGATGAACTTCGGCGCATCGTGGCTGTTATCGGTATCGATGAATTATCACGAACGGATCGTTTGATTTATGAGCGGGCTAGGAAGTTACAGAACTATTTGACGCAGCCGTGCTTTGTTGCGGAGTCCTATACCGGACGCAAAGGGCAATATGTTCCTACCGAGGTAACGGTTAATGATTGTGCAGGGATCATCGAAGGGGTGTATGATGATCGTGATGAACGCGAGTTCTATATGATAGGTCGGCTTCCCTAAGGAGTATCCATGGCACCACAATGGAGTGAATTGCTGGTTGCGGACAAATTGCTTTCTTCTGCCCAGATGGAAGGGGCGATTCGCCTTTCCCGTGAGCGGAACGAGCCTCTCCTTAAGACCTTGGTAGTCGAGGGGTTGGTGAAAGAGGATAAACTGCTACGCGTGGTGGCGCGTCAACAGGGAATTGATTTTATCTCATTGCGTGAAAAAAGGCCTGAGCCCGCCGCCGTGTCCAGTTTGTCCGCCCGCCTTGTCGCGCATTATCGTGTCATGCCGGTGTCTTTATCCGGACATCATTTGACGGTGGCGGTGGCAAATCCTTTTGATCAGGCGGCGATTGAGGATATTGAGAGTAGCCATGGATTTCGGGTTGAGCGCGTGTTGGCTTGTGAAAGCGACATCATGGCGGCAATCCGGGTTCATTATGGGGTGGGGTCCGAGACCGTTGAGCGTATTCTCGCGCGCTCTCACGAGCAGGGCGGCTCCTCGCAAATGGAGGAATCGCATGATTTGGAGCATAAGGCTGAAGATGCTTCTGTCATCAAGTTGGTGAATCAACTTCTCCATCAGGCGATTACGGATCGCGCTACCGATATTCATTTTGAGGTTTACCGTGATGATGTCACTGTGCGTCGCCGTATAGATGGCATTCTTTATGACACGCCGGTTGCACGAAATATGGCGTCCTTATATCCGGCTATTATTTCCCGTATCAAGTTGATGGCGGGACTCAACATTGTTGAACGCCGTTTGCCGCAGGATGGTCGAGCACGAGTGAATATCGGTCATCTTCAGTATGATCTTCGTGTTTCGGTGGTGCCCTCGGTACATGGTGAAAATATCGTCATTCGCATCCTTCCCACCTCCATGCTGTTTAGCATGGAGCAATTGGGCTTATCGCCGGAACATCTTCACGTGTTGACGGATTTGATCCAGCTGCCCCATGGGATTGTGTTTGTGACAGGCCCGACCGGTAGCGGAAAGAGTACAACCCTCTATGCGTGTTTGACCCGGTTGAATACCCGGAATCATAAAATTATTACGATTGAGGATCCTGTGGAGTATGAGATCAAGGGAATTATGCAAACGCAGGTCAATCCCCGTATCGAGCTGACGTTCGCTCGGGCGCTGCGCAGTATGTTGCGTCATGATCCGGACATTATGATGGTTGGCGAAGTTCGGGATCGCGAAACCGCAGAAATAACTATCCAAACGGCTTTGACCGGCCATTTGGTGTTTAGCACGTTGCATACTAATGATGCGGCCAGCGCGGCAATTCGCCTGTTGGATATGGGTGTGGATCCCTATCTGATCGCGTCGACGGTCCGGGCTTTTGTGGCCCAACGGCTCGTGAGGGTGGTCTGTGAGCATTGTCGCGAATGGAGCGAAGTACAGGGCCGGCGTTGCAGTCGTGGGCGCGGGTGTCCTCAGTGCAATGGAACCGGGTATCGCGGCCGGGTTGCTATCAGCGAGATCATGCAGATAGTGCCAGAGATTCAGGACCTGATTTTGCGGCGGGCATCCGCCAGAGATATCCGGCAGAAGGCCGTTGCCTTGGGCATGAAAACGTTAGCAGCCGATGGGTGGGATAAAATTGAAAAAGGAATCACAACCGTCGAGGAAGTGACTCGGACAACCTTCGATACCCTGACGCATGTTGAGGGCGGGTGACGTGCCTACTTTCGCCTATAAAGCCAAGCAGGGGCCGGACAAAGCTGTTGAAGGTGAATTGATTGCGGAAAATCGGGCGATGGCCGTGGCTCGGCTAGAGCGCATGGGCTACACTCCGCTTTCTGTTGAAGAATTCGTAGGGGAGCGTCGGCCGACAACAACCTTTCGCGTTCGTAAGGTGAAAACCCGCGATATTACCGTGTTGACCCGCCAGTTGGGCGGCTTGCTACGAGCAGGAGTTCCCATTTTGAGGGCGCTGACGACGATTCAGCAACAAACAGAGAATATTTCCTTGCGAAGCGTAGTAAATGAAATTTCAGGGTCAGTGCGCGATGGAAGCACCTTTTCAGAAAGCCTCGAGCGGTTTCCTGTTCTTTTTTCTGACTTGTACGTCAATATGGTTCGCTCCGGTGAATCTGCCGGAATGTTGGATGAGATTTTGATGCGACTTGCGGAGGCTCGTGAAAGCGACGATGAGCTTCGCTCCAAAGTGATTTCAGCGATCGCTTATCCAGCATTAGTGCTTTCAGTCGGGATTCTCAGTGTGTTTGTTATCCTTACTTTTTTCCTACCTCGAATTATGCATCTTTTTGAAGGTTCGACTGTGGTCTTGCCCTGGCCGACCAAGGTGGTCATGGCGGTCAGTACGGTGTTTGCCAATTACTGGGGCGTCCTGATCGCGCTTATCGGGGTGGCAATCCTTCTGCTGGGGCGCTATTTTAAGACTGAGACTGGGCGTATGGCGATGGATGGGGTTCTGTTGCGCATTCCCGTGATGGGGGCTTTTGCGCGAGATACGGATATTGTCAGGTTTGCTCGGACTTTGGCCCTTTTGGTTAAAGCGGGAATCTCGGTGGATCGAGCGCTGACATTAGCCGGCAAAACGCTGGTCAATGGACGATTACGCGCTGCAGTGCTGGCCGCAGCGGATGAAACTGTGCATCAAGGGGCCACCGTGGCTGCTGGTTTCAAGCGTCGGAGCGAGATTCCTGAGTTTGTCACGAATATGGTTGCCGTTGGCGAGGAAAGTGGCCGATTGGATGATGCTTTGGCGGAGGTGGCCGCATTTTATCAGCGCGAGTTGGAACGGGATCTTAGGCAGGTTACTACGCTTTTGGAGCCGGCCTTGATTCTGTTGGTGGGGGTGGTAATTGGATTTATAATATTCGCCATGCTATTACCGATATTCCAGATAGGGCAAGCAGTGCGTTAAGAAGCAGCTGTCCAGTGTGAAGAAAAAAGGGACTATGAAAAAACAAAATGAAAACGGTTTTACTTTGATCGAACTTATGATCGTGGTTGTCATCATTGCGGCTCTGGCCGCGATGGTGGCGCCCAATCTGATCGGACGAAGCGATGAAGCCAAGGCCAAAATCGCTCAAGGCGATTTGGCAAGCTTGGATACCGCGCTGAAGCTCTATCGGCTGGATAAAGGCGCTTATCCCACAGGAGAACAAGGGTTGGATGTGCTTCTGGCGACACCCGGGGCTGGGCGTGAGCCCTATCTCGATAAGCCTGCGCTGGATCCTTGGAGACGGAAATATCAGTACCGCTTTCCAGGCACACATCGCACGGCGAGTTACGATCTTTTCTCAGCCGGCGCCGATGGTAAGGAAGGCTCGGATGATGATGTCAAGAATTGGGAGTAAAGGCTTTACCTTGATTGAGGTGTTGGTGGCTTCGGTGATCCTGTTTGCCGGCTTGGGGGCTGTCCTGAAAGCTTATAGCTTGGCAGTGGTCGCGATGGAGTTAGCGGCAGATAAGTTGGCTCTATGCCAAATAGTCCAAGAAAAGACCGCAGAGTTTGAATTGCAGGCTCCCAATGCAGGCGCTGTGCTGCCATCGGGCGAGGGGCGCCAAAGGGTGGGTGGGTTTGAGTATCTCTGGCGGGTTCAAGCGGTACGGCAGGTTTTGACCCCACAAGTCTCCGTTTTGCGCATTGTACTGGATGTTAACCGGGCTAATAGCGCCCAGGGCATTAGTTGCGTTTCTGAATGGACCCAATATCAGGCAAAGGATCCCGCTCGGTGATGACGCCTCAAGCTCACTCTCCACGTTCATGGGGCAGGAATGGGATGACCCTTCTTGAATTATTAATTGCAACGGCATTGGTGGCGGTTGCGGCGTTGGTCGTGGCGCAGAGCTTTGCCGCTGGTATCAGAGTGTGGAGCCGAGCAAGTCAACTTGCAGGGGCCTACTCTGATGCGATTATTAGTATTGAGACGTTACAACAGGATTTGCGCAATACGGTTCCTTGCCGGCAGAATGCGTTTCGGGGAGGAGCGACGTGGGTGGAGATTCCAGCCATCGTAAAAGGGGCTGGGCCGGCCGAGCAACCTGGCCTTATTCGTTATAATTTAGATGTTGTTGGCCAGAAACTGGATCGGGAGTCATCCCCTTGTGAGCCCGGTGGGCTTGGTTCGCCACATCAGGAAACTGTGGCGAGTGGAGTCAAGGAAGTCACCTTTATATATGCCGAACAGGAGGGTGCGAGTGGAGGAACTTTGTCATGGGGGCGGACGTGGGAAGGTCGAACGAATAATCCGGCTGCCGTGAAGGTGATATGGCGAGGACAACAAGGAGAAACAGCTTTTGAGCTTGAGCGAACGGTGCCGATACCCTGCCGATAATCAAGGAAGTATCCTGATATTGGCGTTGTGGGTGATATTCATGCTGGCCATGCTTGCGGTGGCGGTGGGAGCCCATATTGAAGGGCGCCTTGCACTGGCTCGAAGGATTGAGCAGCGAACGGCGGGGTACAGTGCGGCTCGCGTCGGGGTGGAGCGGGGTATTTCAGGCTTGCTTCAGGATACCAATAGCTGGGATGGGCTCGGGGAACCATGGTCGGATTCCCGGGCGGATTTTTCAAACGTTGTTTCAGGTGCAGGTGCGTTCTCCCTGTTCCATGTAATGGTGCGTTCGGATGGGGGAAGCAATACGGTTTACGGGCTGTGGGATGAGCAAAGTAAAATTGATCTTTCCCATGGAAAAATGGAATTGATTATCGCTTTGTTGAAGGTGGCGGGTGGATTGAGTGATGATGAAGCGGTGAAGGTGGGGGCGGCCATCAGTTTGGCGCGCGATCGGCCGGCGGGGAAAGCCCCTTCGCTGGGCGACAAGTCGGGGTGGGTGAACTCTCGTCTGGAGCCCGGGCCTTTTCGGTCTATTTATGAGTTGGAGTGGGTTAAAGGAATGACCCCCGAAATTTTTTCAAAAATACGAGATTTTGTGACGGTTTCTGGCGGGGATAAGGTTAACTTGAACACCGCAGAACCGGTTGTGCTGGAAAGTCTTGGGGTCATTGGTGGAAGCGGGAACGCAAAGGCGGCTCAAAATTTAGCGAGGAAGATATTGCAGTTCCGCGAACGGGGCGGTACTTTCAAGACTTGTCTCGGGGCGGGACTTGCCGAAGCGCTAGGCGAGGAAGCTCGCTTGACGGATGATGAGCGACGTTTGTTGTATAGTATGGCGCGTTATGGCACGGTCGCGTCAGATCATTTCAGAGGGCATTCGGAGGGCTGGATGGCGAGCGGGGGCGATAGTCAACGACGAAGCGTAGACTTTGTGTGGGATCGCAAAAAACAGAAGTTCGAGTTTTGGCATGAAGATTGATTCAAAAATTCCATTTGGCAAAACGGTCCTGGCGATTGAGCCAGGCAATGAGTGGTTCAAGCTGGTTGAAATAACCCGGAACCGTGAGGACGTAAAGGTAACGCGGTCATTAGTCAAAAGGGCTGCGGAAGTGGAGCCGCTTGCCGGCCCTAATTTCCTGAAATCGATAGGCCTTGGCGATTTGGCTGGAGAATCGGTTGTGATTTGTCTTCCGCGCCAAGCCGTAAACGTCCGTTTGTTTGACTTGCCTTCAGGTGATCCCCAGGAAATTGCTGACATGGTGGATCTCCAGATTACCAGGCAGACGCCTTATTCTCGCGATGAGATTGTTTTCGACTACCGGGTATTCCGATCTGATAAAGAAGGTTATACCCGCGTTATGCTGGTAATCGCTCAAACGGGAGTGGTGCGCCAAAAATATCGATTTTTGGAAGATGCCGGCTTGACTGTCAGTTTGGTGACAACCACGACGGACGGTTGGCTTGCTGCGTTACTGGCAGGAAAATTGGCCTTTACGAAGCGGACGGTTGGGGCCACGGCCATTCTTGATGTTGATGCGACATCCAGCGATCTGGTGATTTTGAATCAGGGCGTACCGTTATTTAGCCGTAGCCTGTCGGTCGGAGATGACCAACTGATGGCAAAAGATGAGCGGCTCCGCGATAAGGCGGTGCAGGAAATTTCGATGGCGCTTGAAACCTTCCGGAATGAAACGCCTTCGGTTGTAATAGCGGCGTTGGCCCTGCCCGGGAGGGTTGGTGAGAATAAAGCCTTTATCGGATTATTGGAGACCGCTTTGGGGCTTGAAATCGTTTCGGTAACAGGGGGCGGGGCGGCCGCTTATGAGATGGCGGGTGCTGATGCGAGCGGGGTTGTGTTGACGGGGGTTATGGGTGCGGCTATGGCTCCGGAGATGTTGCAAATCAATTTGACCCCTGATTCTGTCCAGTTACGAAAATCGGTAATGGTGAAGGCGCGTCAATTGACGCTCATGGCAATGTTGACTATGGCCGTTGTGGGACTTTTGTCATTGGTCGTGATGAGCCGCATCAATCGGCAGAAAGTCTATCTGGATGAATTGAATACGAGGATAGAACAGACCACTGCTGACGCTGATCGTATTGACGCCATGAGGCGCAAGGTGGTCCTGGTCTCTGAGCGAATGTCACTTAATATGATTCCCGCCCGGGCCTTGGTAGAATTGTTTGGGCTCGCTCCCGACAGCATGGCGTTTACGTCGGTTCAAATCTCACCCGCTTCACAGCTGGTTTGCCGAGGGACCGCGGAGACGGTGGCGGATACGGTGCGGTTGGTTAATGCCATGGAGGCATCCCCTCTTTTTCAAAATGTTAAAAGCACACGGACTGTTTCCGGGAAAGATCGTACTGAGTTTGAGATTGCCTGTGACTTGGAGAGAAAGCGGCTATGATTGCAATGAAGTCATTATTTCCCAAAGGGCGTGACGCTTGGATTATTGTTGCGGGTATTGTTTTGGTAGCGCTTTTAATCAGCGGAATCGCAATGGGCCCAATCCGTAATAAATTTCGTGATTTAGAAAGCCGCATTTCATCGCAAGAAAAAGAGTTGGCTAGAAATTTACGGATACTGGCGCCCGCTGCAAGAAAAGTAGTTGAGAGTGAGTATCTTCGGAACGGCCTGCGGATTCAGAAGAAGGGGTCTTCCGATGAAGAGAATTCTTTGATGCTGGCTGAGCTAGACCAACTTGCGGGGCAGAATAAACTCACTCTGCTGGCCACGAAGCCCCAGAAGGCGAAGCCTGATCGTGATTTTGAAACGTATGTCGTTGAAGTCGAAGTTGAGACGGACATGCCGGCTTTAATGGGGTTTGTGTATGGTATTGAAACGTCTTCGCAATTGCTGCGAATCGATCGCCTGACGATTGACTCGAAAGAGGGAGGGGCCGCTTTTGTGAAAGGGGTTCTCACCATCTCTAAAATAGTTACGCTTTAGGCTGGGGGCGGAATGGAGATTTCTCAGGTGCAAAAAAAAGATGATATTTAAGTTGTCGCGGACGCCAGACTGTGGCATACTGCATACAGTAGAGATTAGAAGGAATTAAATTTTTTCAGTTCGTAAATTTCCGGGGGGGGTTAAATGAAAAAAGAATTCGTAGGTTTCCTAGCCTTTGGGTTGGCATTTTTGTTCGCGGCAGTTACTGCTAGCGCGTATATCACCAATGATTTTGAAGGAGGATCTTCACCATCTTGGCAATTTCCGAGTAAGGTGATTGTTACCAATAATGCCCTTAAGCATGGCGGAACAGGTTCCCTTTACGTTCCGACCCTGTCGAGCGCCACCAATTTAACGGGGAGTGTCTCGGGGCAAAAAGTTTGGACGGATTTTTATACGATTCCCCGACCGTTTGTCTCTGACTTCATGAAGGCGCCGGCGACTGACACTAATGCAACAGCCCAGTTTTTTGTCAATACCAACGGGTTTTGGGTGACCATTTCCGGCAGCGGGACGGACATTTGTTCCTCAGTAATTGCCTCCTCCACGCCTTATCCCACTGTTACGCAGTATTCGGCGTTTTATCATGTGAGTGTATTGCATGATTATTCAGCTTCGAACTGGTCTTTATTCGTTAACGATGCGCTGATAGCAACAAATAAGAGTTTCATTTGTTCAGGAGTAACAACGCATACGTGGTTCCAAGTGCAGAATTTCGGCGGTGAGACAACAAATGTTTGCTGGTTAGACGACTTTATGGTGGCGAG
>JBBQNS010000056.1:0-22351 GCA_038330175.1 Kiritimatiellia bacterium | reverse complement strand
TACTGGGTGGGGGGTTTTTGCCGCCCAACACCCATCCTGTTGTGTGGGTGGGGCGGGGGCTCGCGGGGTGCTGTTAGACTTTGGCCGGCCAAATACCCCCCCCCCGCCCCCCCCCCCCCCACGGCCCTACATGGAAAGCGGCCATGAAACGGGCGGGTAATTTTTACGAAGAGAAAAAATGGATAACAAACCTTTCCCCTTGAGTTTCTAGATTATCGTGAAATGCGCCTTAATTCCTCTTTGTTACGATTTCCAGCGCGCCTCGATTGTGTCAGCGGAGAGATCGGCGCCACAGGCCCACTCAACATAGTACACTCCGTTGACCACTTTACTGAATTCGCCCTGATCCCGAAGCGGCTCAAACGCTTCATCCTTCAGATAGGGACTGATATCAAAAAGCCCGGTACGTCCATCGTCTGAGACGATGTACAATAACCAATTCGGTTGGGGGGTGACTTCGGCTATCTTCATTGGTCGAGTCCTTTGATAGGGAAAGGCGTTTTACCGTTTACAGCCAGTTTCCAGTTGGCCAGCAGATCCTCACTGTGAATTTCAATCCACGCAACGACCAGTTTATGTTTGTTTGGTGGCAGTTCTCCAGCTAGAAGCTGTCCATCCGGGATCGAATAAACGGCGACCTGCCCTTGATAGTCGGCATGGATGTGCGGCACATAGTGCTTCTCGGTGTCACGAAAGAACATTCTGATGAGAAGTCCGTAAAACATTGAAATGGGCGGCATTTTCACATTCCTTCAGTTATTCTGTTGCATGCAGTTCTCAATATTACATTAGGGCTTTAATTTAGCATAGAGAATCTCATTTTCAACCGGTAAACAGTCACACCCTGCTTAGGGCCTGCCAATAAATAATCTGTTCTGGACTACGCAAGAAGTCGTCGAACGTTTTCAGACCGATTCGATAATCACGCGTTTGCCCTGGGCCCGAAGTTTATCGGCCAGCAGCGGGACAATCGTCGCACGGGGAAGCACCCCGCGTTGTTTGAAGCTGATATGGTTGGATGACGGGTTGAGACTGCCGCCCATAATGAAGTGAACCCGGTCGGCGTTTTGCATAAAGGCGAAAAGTTGGGTGACCCCGCTTTCCTCATCGAAAGATTGTTGTAGGGACAGGCTACTTATAGGTGCCGAGTTAAGGCCAGTTCCACCGAGATCAGGGAGTTTGGGTAAAGTGGCAGCGGCGTCTCGCCGCTGGAAGGAAGCGCAAGGGACAGACCCCATATCCTTATATCCTTCGATGACAGTCCCATCCGATGTGGAGTGCGGTGGCTCGACGCCGCTTTAGTCCCTCGCGCGGCTTGACGCGCGGTTCAAAGTGCCGAACTCCGAACCAACTCGAGCCCCTTCCGATGCACGGCTTACCAGCTCGTGACAATAATCAATGCGGGAGCTTTGAGGCGGTTGTTTAGGAGACTCCAGCGGTCTGGGCGGCATCGTAACTGGTAACGGTAAATCCATTGCTAACTCGTATTAATATCGGCTTGACCGTATTGGGTCGACCTCCACCATCTTCTCGTGTGGGGTGGATGTCCCCATCCACCTGGTAAACGGTTGGCAGGCCGGCTAAAAATAGGCCGGTGCTGCCCACAAATCTGTTAACCCGAGATCCCACAGGCGTTGCCGCCGGCCTTCGAGCCTTAATTTCCGCCGCCATCAGGGATGGACACCGAAGAATGCCCGCCTGCATCCATCCGTCACATGTAGCAGATCTCTCGCGGAAAGCGGATCAGACACCGGAATCAGCCGCAGTCCAGCCGCTAACACCCAGCAATTCATGTTAACTTGCCAATCCGCCACTGGATGATTGACAAGTTAACATGAACTGCTGCTTGCCAGCAACTCGGTGTTGTGACCGGTTTGGGCATGTGGTAGATTTCAGCCATGGGGAAAGACGAGAAACTGCTGATTCAGGTATTGGGTGGTAAGGCAGATGCGAATATCACGTTTGCAGACTTGATTCGCCTGTTGCATCGGCTGGGTTTTGAAATGCGCGTCAGCGGAAGCCATCATACGTTTCGAATGGTGGGTGTCGAAGAGAAGGTCAACCTGCAACGGGACGGGAATAAGGCGAAACCTTATCAGGTGAAGCAAGTGAGGAACGTAATTTTGAAGTATCGGCTGGGAGACTGACATGGACAAATATGAAGTCATCATCTATTGGAGCGCGGAAGATGAGGCGTATATCGCTGAAGTCCCCGAGCTTGTTGGCTGTATGGCGCATGGGAAGAATCAGCGAGATGCTTTGACCAACGTGCGACAGGCTGCGGCGCTATGGGTTAAGACCGCCAAGGAATTTGGCGATTTTATTCCGGAGCCCAAGGGGCGTCGGCTGGCTTTTGCGTAATCAACTAGATTTCGCCGCATCCCCGACCTCTCCAATGTCGGCGATATGATGTGGTTGGAAGACAAGCTACGCCGCACCGACCTTGCTCCCGCCAAGCGGGCACCCTACGCAAGAAGACGACGAACGTCTTCAGACGGGCTCAATGATTACCCGTTTGCCTTGGGCTCGAAGTTTATCGGCAAGGAGGGGGACGATGGTGGCACGTGGCAAAACACCGCGTTGTTTGAAGCTGATGTGGTCGGACGATGGATTGAGACTGCCGCCCATAATGAAATGAACCCGGTCGGCGTTTTGCATGAAGGCAAAGAGTTGGGTGACCCCGCTTTCTTCATCGAAGGTTTCCGGATCCGCATCAAGAATATTATAAACCTGATTCAGGGTAATCGCTCCTTCGGTAAGCAGGTCAATGCCCTCTAATCTATGGCTGGGCGGGGCAATCAGGCTCTCAACCGTTTTATCGAGCACCATCGGCTTGCCTAGGAAATCCGACACGATTCGCGCGGTAGTGCCGCCGCAAATAATTTTTTTGCCAGGAGTGTCGAGGAACTGCTTCACCACCTTCTGGTCCAGTCGTGGATCATTGGGCGGACCGGTAAAAATGGCAATGGTTCTGCTGGGTCGGCACACCGCCAGCAATACGCTCATATCATCCGTGACGCCCCCATCCCCGAGCCGGGTCGCTTCTTGAATAACGCTGCCGGGCAACTCGGCCGGTCGCTCACGGGCATTTTGGGTTTGGTTTAGAAAACGGGCCACTCCCTCCACGCCCCAAGCTTGGTGAAACCGGGTACCGATGCCCGCTTGCGTGATGCCGTCGCTTACCAGCAAAACGCCCTCACCCGGTTGCAATAGACAACGGGTTTCCAATAGGAGGACCTTGCCCAAGGTTAAAGACCGCGTAGGAAGAGGGGAAACATCCCGGTTTGATAAACGCAGGGGTGTCGGGATTTCGTAAGACAGAGCGGTCATACTGCCATCATTCAAAATCCGCGCGGCCGTGAAGGCGCAATAGGTGGTGGCGTCCTGCTTGGCTTGCTCCATGGTGGTGGCCACTTCGGAAACGGCATGCCGTAGCGAAAATCCACCTTGAATTAAAGTGCGCAAGCGGGCGGCACAGAGCGTGGCGGCAATATTGGCGCGGATGCCAGATCCAATCCCATCGCAGAGGATCAACAGGGTGGCATGCTCATCACGCTCGCACACCAAGACATCGCCACAAACATCCCGGGCGTGCTTGGCGGTCTGCGCGGTCAGGGTTTCAATGTGGAGAGGGGCTTTCTCCATGGGGCCTCCTTGCTGACGCCCGGTCGCGGCGTTTCATTCTGAGCAATTCGGCGCAGATTCTCAACGAGCTTCTCACCCTGGGCGGTACTCTCGCCGAGGAACGTGGCGATGTTCTGGGCCATGGTGATCTGGTGGTGCAGAAGATCCTGCGCCTGTTGCACCGTCAGGGCGCGTATCTCATCCAACTTCTGCTGGCTGTCGCGGCTGTTGGTGATGTTGACGAAGATGCCGACATACTGCCGATCCTCGGGCAGGGTATAGATGATCTCGTGGCATGTCAGCGCATACTTCTCGTGCACCACGACGGTTTCCAACTTGTCTACACGGCCCGCCGCCACCTGTTCAAAGGGTTCTGGATCCATAAGATAGGAAATGGGTTTTCCGCAAACGGCATCCGAGCACATGAAAAATTTCCGGAAGGCAGGGTTCATGTTGAGGATGATCAGGTGTTCATCCACGATGACAATCCCGTTGGGGCTGGTCTCGATGATACGATCGCGCCGCTGTTCGGCTAGACGCCGCATGTAAGGGATGCACATCTCCACCTCGGCCATACCACGAACTACCGCGATGGCTTTATCCCGGCAGGTGATGTAGCCACAGGCCCCGCAGTTAAGTTCCTCCTCCGGGCTGGTCTTGCCCGTGAGGTTCAGAACGCGACGGATCTCCGCTTCCGGCACTTCGGTTTTCCATCTGGCATCGCCCGTGAACTGGGTGGCGAGCTGATGAGCAGGCAGATCGAGACGTGGCCCGCTGGCCGGATGGTTGGCCACATAGGTATTGAGCTGCTGACGGCGGGCAAACACGGGCGCCGCTTCATTCGCAATCGCGGGGCCGTTGATACAGCCCTGTCGGCAGAAAAGTGGCTCCAAAAGAAAAGGACCGGTTACGGTGTCAGGGAGGGTGTCAAGGACATCACCCAGATCTTCTATACCGGTGACGGAGATGACCCGAGGGCTGAGGACGTCGGTTTCAAGACCGCCTGTATGGGCGGCGCCGCCGGCCAGGGGGAAGAGCCGGGCCGAGCCAGCCGGCTGTTCATCGAAGTTGCTTTCTTCGCAGCGTCGGAGATCGATGCCCGCCATCGTCAGCCACTCACGCAGTTCCGAGAAGGTGAGGACGCAATCGATGGCCCCTGCCAATTCCGGCCTTTCGGCCTCGTGTTTCTTGGCGACACACGGCCCGAAAAAAATAACTTTGGCCTCAGCTCCCAAGCGATTTCTGAGGTGGCGACCATGGGCGATCATAGGGGAGACGACCGGGAGCAAGCGGTCCACCAGATGCGGCCGATACATCTCCACATAGCGGACGACGGCAGGGCACGCCGTCATAATGCGGGACTCGTCGCGATACTGAGTAGCGAGTTCGGCCGTGCGGCGTGCGACTTCAAAGGCACCCACCGCGGTCTCTGACACAAAGGTAAAGCCCAGCTTGCGCAGGGCTGAGGGCAGGCGCAGGCGTTCCCACTCTGTGAGCACGGCGGCGAAGGCCGGCGCCACGCTGGCGGCGATGGGGCCGGATTTCTCCGCCATCAGTTGCCGTGCCCGCTCGAGATCCTGACGGAAGGTTTTGGCTCCCTGCGGACACTCGCGGATACACGTCCCGCAATTGATACAGAGGTCATCCACCACAAAGGCCTGGCCATCCTTCATCTGAATGGCCTTGACCGGGCAGACGCGCACACAGCGATAGCAATCGCGACAGCGCGCCTTGTTGGTGAAAACCACCTGTCCGGGCTTGTCTGTGCTTCCCATGTTATCCTCCGTGCTTAGTTCGGTCAGGCCGGTACAGCGGCGCCGACCATGGCTTTATCAATGGCTTCACACGCCTTTTTCAACGTGCATTTATGCAGAACCTTGTCATTGACGCTGACGGTCGGTCCCCGGTCGCATTTTTCGAAGCAGAACGTGGCTTCTACGCTCACGTCGTTCTTGAGATTCTGGTCTTCAATATGTTTGAGCACCGACTGCAACAACTGCTGAGATCCGCGGAGGTAACAGCTGGTACCCACGCAGACTTGAACAGTGACCTTCGGGGTCTCGCCCGCCTCATTGAGAGTGACGCCTTCCGTGTCCATACGCCGCCGACTCTGGTAATGCGTGTGCAGAAGTTCGTGCGCCTTGTGGCTACCGGGCTCTCCCAGCGTTTCGGAATAAGCCTGTGCCACAAGGTGATTGTCTTGGGACTTGTGCAATTCCAGCATTTTATCAGCGTCATAAAGCCCGCGGGTCCGCTTACTACGGCAGAGCGGATCGAGGGAGACCGGCTGACCGGCTCCGCTCACACAGCCGCCCGGACAGGCCATGACTTCAATGAAGCTGGCATCGCAGGTTCCGGCTCGGATTTCGTCGGCGACGGCACGCGCCGCCTTGAGCCCGTTGACCACGATCAACTTGAGGGGCTTATTGGCCAAGGTCACGACAACTTCGCGCCGGCTCTCGGAGCCGCGGGTTTCGATAAAGTCCGGGTTGTCGAGTTTGATCCCCGTGATTTTTTCCGCTGCATACCGCAGAACGGCTTCACTGACGCCACCCGAATTGCCGAAGATCACGCCGGCACCGGTCTTGAAGCCCATGGGCATATCCATGGAAGCCGGCTCCAGCTTATCGAATTGGATGCCGGATTGTTCGATCATGAGAGCCAGTTCCTGGGTAGTCATGACGTAATCCACATCCGGTACGCCATCGACGGCGAACTCGGGGCGGCGAGCCTCGAATTTTTTAGCCGTGCAGGGCATGATCGAAACCATGATCAAATCCTTACGATCCACGCCTAACTGCGCAGGCAGATTGTTTTTGGCCAAGGAGCCAAGCATCTGCTGGGGAGACCGGCAGCTCGAGAGATTGGGCAGGAGCTCGGGGTAATACTGTTCCGCGAACTTGACCCAGGCCGGGCAGCAGGACGTGAAGAGCGGGAGGGGCGCCTTGCCTTGGGCACGACGCAGGAATTCCTCGGTCTCTTCCACAATCGTAAGATCTGCACTAAACGAGGTATCGTAAACCTTGTCAAATCCCAGAGCACGAAGCGCGGCCACCATCTGGCCTGTGCTGAGCATACCGGGCTCCTTGCCGAAATGTTCGCCAAGTGCAACCCGAACCGCCGGGGCAATCTGGGCCACCACTTTCTTTTTCGGGTTGTCCAGTTCTTTCCAGATCGCGGCGATATCGGACTTGGGCGTCAGCGCGCCGGTCGGGCATATGGCCGCACACTGGCCGCAATTGACGCACTCGACTTCTTCGAGATTTTTGCCAAAAGCCGGGACCACGGCCGCCTTGCTACCGCGGTGTACGAAGTCGATGGCGCCAATACCCTGGATTTCAGAGCAGACGCGCACGCAGTCACCACACAGGATGCACTTCGACGGGTCGCGCACCAGGGAAGGGGAGCTGCGATCCACGGGCTCTTCTCTGACCGTGGACTTGAAGCGGACCTTCTCGACTCCCAAACGACGGGCCAGGCTCTGGAGCTGGCAGGTGGTGCTCTTACCACAGGTCGTGCAGCTGTTGTTATGATTGGCCAAAAGGAGTTCGATGGAAATTTTACGAATTTCGCGAATTTCCTCGGTGGTGGTTTTCACCATCATGCCCGGCTCCGGAGGAGTCGAACAGGCAGGCTGGATACCGCGTCCTTCGATCTGTACCAGGCACAGGCGGCAGGCCCCGTACACGCTCAGTTCGGAGTGATAGCAGAAGGTGGGCAGATCAATATCGGCCTTGCGCACCAATTCCAGCAGGTTGCGCTCGTTTTCAATTTTAATTTTGCGTCCGTCAATGGTCAGTGTATTGGTATCGTTCATGGTATTAGACTCCTGTGATGGCGTTGAATTTACAAGTTTGAGCGCAGACTCCGCACTTGATGCAGAGCAACGCGTTGATGATATGGGGGAGCTTGCGTTCGCCGGTGATGGCGCCTACCGGGCACTTTTTGACGCAGGCGGTACACCCTTTGCACAGTGCCGGGTTGATTTCCGGCTTGGCCAGAGCTTTGCATTCCCCGGCCGGGCAGGTTTTCCCATGCACGTGCGCTTCATACTCGGCGCGAAAATGACGCAAGGTGGAGAGCACGGGACTGGGGGCGGTCTTTCCTAACCCGCAGAGCGAACCCTTTTGAACGGCATTGGCGAGTTTCTCGAGAAGGTCCAGTGTGCCTTCATCGGCCCGGCCTTCGGTGATGTCGTCCAGCATGCTTAGCATTTGCCGAGTGCCTTCCCGACACAACACGCACTTACCACACGATTCGTTCTGAGTGAACTGCATGAAGAAGCGCGCGATGCGCACCATGCACGTCTTCTGGTTCATGACGACCAAGCCGCCCGAGCCGACCATGGCGCCCACACCTTTGAGGGAGTCGAAGTCCATTGGCAGATCCAGATGATCTCGCGTCAGACAGCCCCCCGAAGGCCCTCCAATTTGTACGGCCTTGAAGCCCCCTGCATCCGGCGTACCGTCTAGATGGGTTACGCCTCCGCCGATGTTAAAGATAATCTCGCGTAGCGTGGTGCCGAACGGGACTTCAATAAGGCCTGTATTGGCAACGTGTCCGGTGAGCGCGAAGGTCTTGGTGCCCGGCGACCCTTTAGTGCCGAGCTTGCGATACTCGGTAGCACCGGAGGCCAGAATCAAAGGAATGGTGGCCAGCGTTTCCACATTGTTAATGACCGTCGGTTTGCCCCAGAGTCCGCTTTGGGCGGGGAAGGGGGGCTTGGGCGAGGGCATGCCGCGCTTACCTTCAATCGAGGCGATCAACGCGGTTTCTTCACCGCAAACAAAAGCGCCAGCGCCTTCCATCACGTGCAAATTCAATGCCAGACCGGTGCCGAATAGATCATCGCCCAGCAGCCCCGCCTTCTCGGCGTCGACAATCGCTTTACGCATGCGTTTGACGGCGAGGGGATATTCCGCCCGGACATAGATGTAGCCTTCATCCGCCCCGATGGCACGGGCAGTGATCATCATGCCCTCTAGGATGCTGTGGGGATTCCCTTCCATCACACTTCGATCCATGAACGCACCAGGGTCACCTTCATCCCCATTGCAAATGACATATTTTTTGGGCTCAGGCTGAACGCGGGTGAGTTCCCATTTCCGGCCGGTAGGGAAGCCGCCACCACCACGGCCGCGCAGACCGGAGGCGAGAATCTCGTCGCAGAGCATTTTGCCCGAGAGTTGCGCATAGGCTTTTTGCGCCATTTCATAGCCACCCTGCGCGATATATTCGTGCAAATTCTCAGGATCCAACGCGCCACAGGCTTTAAGGGTGGTGCGAGACTGTCGGGCGTAAAAAGGAATGTCATCCGGACCATGGCACGTGGCGTTGTTGGCCGGGTTCTTATAGAGCAGACGTTCCACCAGCTGGGAATGGATCAGCGTGGAGTTCACGATTTCATCCACATCGTCAGCCTTGACGCGGGTATAAAGGATATTGTCTGGCATCAGGGTGACCAACGGCCCCATTTGGCAAAATCCTTGGCAACCGCTGCTGGAAACATGGGTTTTCCCCGGCTCGGTGTCTTCAGCCTTGAGTTCGGTAATGACCGAAATTCCGGCCTTGGCGATGGCTTCGACAAAACGGTTATAGACTTTCATCGCGCCATTGGCCATACAGCCGGTACCCGCGCAGATGACGACACGGCGGGTGACGGTGCGGGTGGCGGCCTCATAGGCCTCGCGGGTTTGCTTGAGATCGATCGTCGTCATTATTTTTTCTCCTTGGCTATAATTTCATCCACCAGTTGGCAGGCCTTCTCCGGGGTTACCTGCCCAAAAATTTCTTCATTGATCACCACAACGGGGGCCAGGCCGCAGGCGCCGAGGCACGAAACCGTTTCAACTGTGAACAACATGTCCTCTGTGGTTTTTTTCTTTTCAGAGAGCCCCAGTTTTTTCCACAAGGCTTCCAGAATAGGGTTGGAGCCTTTCACGTGGCAGGCGGTGCCGTCGCACAGCCGGATCACATGCTTGCCTTTAGGTTCCAACGCAAAATGGGAGTAAAACGTGGCCACACCGTAAACGCGGGCGGGTGGGAGGCCTAAAGAGGTCGCCACATAGGTCATCATCTCTTCGGTGAGGTATTGGTATTCCGCCTGTACAGCTTGAAGAATGGGGATCAAATGGGCGGGCTTGCGCTCGTAGCGATCCAGAATACCACAGACTTTATCGAACTTTTTGTGGGGGGTTGTCATGAATTACTTTCTCCTGTTAGTTGTTGATTTCTGGTGGCTTCCAGTAGGCGGTTGGAAAGCACCGCATAGCTGGAGGCTAGTGATACATTTTCAATGACGACGTCGGGAGGGGTCTCCAAAATCGTCGGCGCAAAATTCCAGATGGCGCGGACTCCGCCAGCGAGCATGAGGTTGGTCACGATCTGTGCCACTTCAGCCGGAACGGTGATAATGCCAATTTTGATTTTCATCCGTTCGATCAGATTGGTCAATTTATCCAGGGGGAGAATCACTTTACCATGTATTTTCTGTCCCACTTTGATGTTATCGATTTCGAAACCGGCTACGATGTTCAGCCCAATCTGATTAAACCGTTCGTAACCCAGCAAGGCGGTTCCTAGAGATCCAACACCCACCAGTACGGCGTCCGTCGTGTTATCCCAGCCGAGCACCGTTTCAATCGAGTGAACGAGGTCGGACAGTACAAACCCGACTCCCGCCTGACCGGTGAGCGAGGTGGCTTCCAGATCCTTGCGGATTTGAGTGGAGGCCAGCTTCAGATCGTTTGCCAAAATCGTGCAGGACACCGTGATCCGTCCCATGGCCTCCAACTGTTTCAGTCGGTGGTGATACTGGGCCAAGCGCCGTAGAGTGGGTTGCGGGACCGCTCTGATAATTATTTTTTCCATGACTTTTTCCCTTTCTTTACGACTCGTTAGGCAATTAACGTTATATTTTTAACAGTATATATTTCACGAACAAAACCTATTTGTTCGTTGTTTATGTTGTAAATATCTCATAAATTTGAGATATGTCAATAATAAATCGTGAAATAAGTCACGAGGTATTTAGAGGTCTTGCGAAAATCACGTAAATTCAAACTCAGGATTGCGGTCGCAGGGTAAATGATACTATTATGGTCGACATTGCGTTCAGTGATGGACGCGGCGAGGAGTTAGCGAATTATGAAGGACAATGAGACAGTAAAAAGCTCGATAATTGATGAAGCGGCTGTTGAACGGTTAATGCGCACCGTGCAAGGCGAGGATGCGGATCGGATTCATGCTGTGCTGGCCAAAGCGGCCTTGGCGCAGGGGTTGACTGACGAAGAAGCGGCGGTGCTGATGTCGATCCGTAGCCCCAGTCTGGCGCAGGAACTTTTCAAGACAGCCAGTCAGGTTAAAGACACCATCTACGGGAAGCGACTGGTTGTTTTTGCGCCTCTCTACATTTCGAACTTGTGCAACAATGAATGTTTGTACTGTGCCTTTCGTGCGGGTAATACGGCCATCAAGCGCCGTGCCCTGACGCAGGATGAGATTGCGCACGAGGTCAAGGCCTTGGTGGATCAAGGCCACAAGCGCGTGTTGGTGGTGGCGGGTGAGTCGTATCCTAAAGAAGGCTTTGATTATGTGCTCAAGGCGATTGAAACCGTGTATAGCGTCAAGTCCGGCCGGGGCGAGATCCGCCGCGTCAACGCGAATGTCGCGCCGCTTTCAGTTGCCGAATTCAAACAGCTCAAGGATGCAAAAATAGGTACTTTTCAGCTTTTTCAGGAAACCTATCACCGTGGCACCTATAGCCAGATGCATTTATCGGGCCGCAAGAAGGACTATGACTGGCGTGTCACGGCGATCGATCGTGCGATGACGGCCGGCATCAATGATGTTGGCATTGGCGTGCTACTCGGTCTCTATGACTGGAAGTTCGAAATCTTGGCCATGCTCCAACATATCCGCCATCTCGAAAAGGAATTCGGGGTTGGCCCGCACACGATTAGCGTGCCACGCTTGGAACCGGCCACAGGCTCTGATGTGGCGTCCGCGCCTCCGCATCTGGTTTCGGATGATGATTTCCGTAAGATTGTCGCTATTCTACGCCTGACAGTGCCCTATACCGGCATCATCATGTCTACACGTGAGAACGCGCAAATGCGGCGTGAAGGCTTTGATTTGGGAATTTCCCAGATTTCCGCAGGGAGTCGGACTGATCCGGGCGGCTATTCGACTGACAGCACGGGCGAAGTAAATGGCCAGTTCTCGCTGGGCGACCACCGGTCTCTGGACGAGGTGATTGGCGACGTGGCCTCGATGGGGTACATCCCGTCGTTCTGTACCGGTTGTTATCGGCTGGGCCGGACTGGGGCGGATTTCATGGATATGGCCAAGCCCGGCGAAATCAAGGCGCACTGCGGACCCAATGCGGTTTCGACTTTTACGGAATACCTGATGGACTATGCTTCACCGGCAACGCGTGAGATCGGGCTCAATTTGATTGAGAAAGCCATTGGAGACATGACGGGTGTTGCTAAAGAGCGGGCTGAGCGCTTGATGAAACAGGTGAAGGCCGGAGAGCGGGACGTCTACTGTTAGGGAGCTGAACTTCACATGCCAAGAACAGAACAGGATTCGTTGGGGACACGGCAGGTGCCGGATGGCGTGCTGCATGGAATCCACACGCTCCGGGCGCTGGAAAATTTCCCGCTCAGTGGCCGTCCTGTTCATCCGGCGTTGGCGGCGGCGTATGGCGCGGTGAAGCTCGCCTGCGTCAGAACCAATCGGCGCCTAGGCATGTGGTTGGATGCGGCTCGCATGGACGCCATGGAAGCGGCCTGCCGCGAACTAATGGACGGCCGGCTGGTGGAGCATATCCGCGTGGATGCCCTGCAGGGCGGGGCGGGCACGTCTACCAACATGAACGTGAATGAGGTGCTGGCGAATCGTGCACTGGAATTGCTGGGCCAACCGCGTGGCGCGTATGCCATCATCTCGCCGCTCGATGATCTCAATTTGCATCAGTCCACGAACGACACGTTTCCCACGGCATTAAGGCTGGCGGCCATCTGGCGTTTACACGATTTGGAAGCGCGGGTGGTGTCGCTTCAGGAGTCCTTCCAGGCCCGGGAGAAAGAATTTGCCCACGTCGTCAAGGTTGGACGTACGCAATTCCAGGACGCGGTGCTGATCACCCTGGGTCGTGAAATGGGCGCGTATGCCGAGGTATTTAACCGCGACCGCTGGCGGATCTACAAGTGCGAGGAACGGCTGCGCGTGGTCAATCTGGGCGGAACGGCTGTTGGCACGGGCTTGGGTGCGCCGCGGGATTACATCTTCCGCGTGGTGGATGAATTGCGCGAACTGACGGGCATTGGATTTGTGCGTGCGGAGAACTTGGTGGACGCCACGCAGAATACGGATGTGTTGGTGGAGGTTTCGGGGATGATCAAGGCCTGCGCCACGTCACTGATTAAAATCGCCAATGACCTGCGCCTGCTCTCGAGCGGGCCGGATGCCGGTCTGAACGAACTGCGTTTGCCACCGATGCAGGCGGGCTCCTCGATTATGCCCGGCAAGATCAATCCGGTGATTCCCGAGGCCGTGACGCAAGCCGCGTTGCGGGTAATGGGAAATGACGGCACGATTGCCATCGCCTCGACCATGGGCTCGTTGGAACTCAATGCCTTTATGCCACTGATGGCGGACTGCCTACTGGAAAGTCTGGATCTGCTAACCCGAGCCTGCGCCCTGTTTGATGAGCGGTGTGTTCGTGGGATAACGGCCTGTGAGGAGCAATGCCGGGCCCACGTCGATGGCACGGTTGCCTCTGCGACCGCCTTGGTGCCGATGTTAGGTTACGAGCGAGCCGCAGAATTAGCGATTGAAGCCGCGCGCACTAAGCGTCCCTTGCGGGATCTGGTGGTGGAAAAAGGGATCCTGACCGCTGCGGCTTATGCCGAGTTGATTTCTACCGAGGCGGTATGCCGACTGGGCCAGCCCACGCGCAACCCACTTTGAACCCACGAAGGTGTTATCCATTCTCTTCGCGCGTACCCAGATTTAAAAAAGCCTTAAGAGGCTCTTGCAAAACCCCCAGAGAAAACAGTCGTGGCGAAGCACGCCCCCCTTGCAGCCTGTCGGGCTTCGCGCCTGTGGGGGCTACCGGCGGAGACCGCCGACTCCAGAATATAATTTGCGTCAGCAAACAAGCGTCACATACTGCCCATTGCTTAATTCACCTAGGATAGTCCGTGCTTTTAATCTTTGGAGCCGGCGGTCTCCGCCGGTGGTGGCGATTGAGTTCGAAGGCTGTGCAAGTCGCGACAGGCTGCTAGGAGATGATGTAAACAGCCTGTCTTTGCAATATGGAGGGACGACCTCCGTGTCGTCCGCAGGGTTTTGCAAGAGGCTCTTAAGTAAAAAGTTTATAAGTCGAATTGCATCATTAATATGAGTGTGACATACTCACAGCATGAGTACGAGGTTGCAAGTGTTAATTGACGACAAGGAGTTTGCGGCCATTCGGCAAGTAGCCGCAGAACGGCACCAGACTGTTTCCGAGTGGGTTCGTGAAGCGTTGCGAACCGTGCGGAGTGTCTATCCTACAGGGGATGCAGGGCGGAAAATTCAGGCCGTGCGTGAAGCGGCGACCCATAGTTATCCAACAGCCGACATAGAGCAAATGCTACAACAGGTCGAATCAGGATATGGTGGGGGCGAAGAGCCGTGATCTTTATTGACTCAAATATCCCGATGTATTTGGTTGGAGGGCCTCATCCGCATAAAATTGATGCCATGCATGACCTGGAGCAGGCTATTGCCAAGGGGAGACGATTAGTTACGGATGCTGAAGTATTGCAGGAAATTTTGCATCGTTACAGGGCCATTGAGCGACTGGACGCCATTCAGCCAGCATTCGCGGCAGTTTTAGATGTGGTGGATGAGGTTTATCCGATTGATGCGCAGGATGTGCGTGAGGCAAAGGACATTCTGCTCGGATATTCCAAAATTTCAGCACGCGATGCGTTGCATGTTGCCGTTATGCGGCGGTACGGCATCCGCTCCATACTTACATTCGACAAGGGGTTTGACAGTATTCCTGGGATTACCCGGTGCTGATCATTTCCCGATGAGCCAGCCTCGCCTGTCCTCTTTATTTCGCTCATTCGTGCCTGTCCTTGGGAGTCCTGTCCCTGGGAGTCCTTCGCCAATCAGCTGTATATGAGTTACAATGTTCTGATGACTTAATAAAAAAATATGGAGATAGGCCTTATGAATATTGGACGAATCGGTTTGATGGCGATGGCGTTTGGGGTGTGGATGGCGGGAGCCGCATCGGTGTGGGCGGGCGAACGCATTGCCATCTATTTGGATCCGGGGACCAGTGACCGGGAGAACCGGCAGATGGCAAGCCGGATGGAAAGTGACCTCAAGAATGTCCTCGATAAGCGGGGCGGGTATTCCTCCCGCATCCTACGGTCCAAGGATGAGTTCAAGCAGGACTCGGGCGAGTATCTGCTCGACGTGAGAATCACCCGCTACAATTCCGGGAGCAAGGCGGCGCGGGTCATTGTCGGGTTCGGTGCGGGATCTGCGGCACTCGATATCCATTACGAGTTTATCGGGCCCAGGGGAAACACCTTGCTGTCACGCGAGGACGGGTGTGGAACCAGTTTGGACTGGCAGCGGCTGGCCCGGAAACTGAATGAGAACATGCTTGAGGCGATCCAAACCCGTTTCCGTGCGGGCAACTTGGAGGCGGACGAGGGCGGCAAGGGGAAGGCGGTGCCCGGTGTGAGGCTGGTGCAGGCGGCGCCGATTCTGGCTCCGGCCCCAGTGGTCGCTCCGGTAGTTGCCCCGGTGGTGGAATTCGTGCCCTCTGCACAGGCTCCGGCTGTGGCGGCTTCTGCGGGCGACTCGGTGGAGCAGCTTCGCCAGTTGGATGCCATGAAGCGCGAGAAGCTCATTTCTACGGATGAATACAAGCGCAAGCGCAAAGCGCTCGAAACCTTTCCCCCTCCTATCGGATCCGGAGCCTCCGCGATACCACAGTGGACCAAACCCGGGGTTATGGAGTTCCTCAATAAACTCTCCCGTACCTCGCGCAATGTCCCGTTATGTTAAGTGATTCGTATATTTTAAATGCGCCTGTATTGAGGATCTCTCATGAACTCCACATAATGTCCCACTTACCATAATGCCTGTCCCTTATTTACTCACCGTAAAACACATCCATACTTAACGGGCTTGAGCGGCCTCGCAACCCAGCCGCTTTTTTTTATTTCACAAATGTCCGGGCGTTTTGGAACATCCGGAGCCATGGGCCTTCTTCGCCTTTGAACAGGCCTTGTGGTTTCCAGGATAACTGCACCGCCCGGAAAGCTCGCTCAGGGTGTGGCATGATGATGGTGGCACGCCCATCCAGTGTGGTGATTCCGGTAAGTCCGCCGGATGAGCCATTCGGGTTAAGGGGGTAGCGTTCTGTAGGTCGTCCGTAATGATCCACAAAGCGGAGCGCCGCCAGGTTGCGTGAGGCGATCTCTGCCGCCGAGCCGGTCCGCTCGAAGTTGGTAAACCCTTCACCATGCGCAACCGGAATCGGAATGCGGGAGCCTTCCATGCCCTTCAACAACACGGAAGGGGACGATAGAATTTCCAGTGTGGCGTAACGGGCCTCAAATTGCTCGACCTTATTGCGCGTGAATTGCGGCCAAGCTTCGGCGCCGGGGATGATCTCTTTTAGAAGTGAGACCATCTGACATCCATTGCAGACGCCTAGCGTAAAGGAGTCCGGTCGATGGAAAAATGTCTGGAACATGTCGCGAAGACGTTCATTGAAAAGAATGCTTCGCGCCCAGCCTGCCCCAGCGCCCAATACGTCGCCATAGGAGAACCCTCCGCAAGCAACCAACCCGGAAAAATTCTCTAGGTTAACGCGGCTCGAAAGCAGATCCGTCATGTGGACATCGACGCTGGTAAAGCCCGCGTGCTCGAATGCGGCGGCCATCTCAATGTGTCCATTGACCCCCTGTTCCCGCAGAATGGCCATCTTGGGACGATTCCCGCCGATCGCAAAGGGGCGGCAGGGATCGTAGGTAAGTTTGAAGGTGAGCCCAGGATCGGCAGTATCTTTAAGATCCTCGAATTCCTGTTTCACACATTCGGCGTTATCACGGCGTGATTGCATCTCGCAGGTTAACTCCGACCAGATGCGCTTGAGTTCAATAACATTTCCGTCAAAGAGGGGCGCGTCACCCATTTGAATGGTGAGTGACGGGTTCGCCACGGGACTTCCCAGAATGAACGCCAGATCCCCGAGCGCGTGCCGTTTGAGAATCTCATTAAGGAGTGCAATGTTCTGGTCGGATACTTGAATGACGGCCCCGAGCTCCTCTGAAAATAGAATGGAAAGCGGCTCATCGCCAAGTTCGTCAATTTGAACACGGAACCCCTGTTGTGCGCCAAAGGCCATCTCGGCCAGCGTCGTAAACAGTCCGCCATCCGAACGATCATGATAGGCCAACAAAAGCCCTTGTTGGAGCAATTCCTGCATGGCGCCATAGAAGTTCACCAGATCCACGGGGTTGTCCACGTCGGGCGGGGTCGCGCCCACTTGATTGTAAACCTGGGCCAGTGCTGACGCACCCAATCGGTTTTTGCCTCGACCGAGATCCAGCAGGATCAACACAGAATCCGTGACCGGCTTGAGTTCAGCGGTAACCGTTTTGCGTACATCCTGAACGGGCGAAAAGGCGCTTACAACCAGACTGAGTGGAGCCACTTGTTTCTCGGATTTGCCGGTGGAATCTTTCCAGGTGGTTCGCATGGAAAGCGAATCTTTCCCAACGGGGATCGAGATTCCAAGTTGCGGGCAAAGTTCCAGTCCCACGGCGCGAACCGTATCGAAGAGGGCCGCATCTTCACCCGGCTCGCCACAGGCGCACATCCAATTGGCCGAGAGCTTTACATTGCCGATAGGACCGGTGAAGGTTCCGGCGATATTGGTCAACGCCTCGCCTACAGCCATCCGGCCAGAAGCTGGCGCATTGAGCAGAGCAATGGGCGTTCTTTCCCCCATGGACATGGCTTCCCCAACATAACCGTCAAACATGGCAGCAGTCACCGCCGCATCAGCAATGGGTGTTTGGTAGGGGCCCGTCATCTGATCGCGAGTGACCATGCCCGTTACTGACCGGTCGGTGATGGTGATCAAGAACGTTTTATTTGCCACAGCTGGCAATCGGAGAATCCGCTCGGTCGCTTCGCTCAAGTCGATGCCAGAGAGGTCGAGTTCGGCGTGGATTTCCGGTCGGTGTTCAACATCCCGCAACATTTTAGGTGGCTTCCCGAAGATCACTTGTAGGTCGATGTCAATCGAGTTATTTTTGAAATGGGAATCGTGGAGTACCAAGCGTTTGTCATCGGTGGCCAGACCAATGACGGCAGCAGGACAGCGCTCACGCCGGCAAAGCGCCATAAAGCCATCCAGGTTTTCCGGTGCCACCGCCAGAACATAGCGTTCCTGCGCTTCGCAGCACCAGATTTCCATCGGGCTCATGGATATTTCTTCATTGAGAATTTTGCGTAATTCGAACCGGCCTCCGGTCTCCGAGACGAGTTCAGGACAGCCGTTGGAAAGCCCGCCCGCTCCGATATCGTGGATGCTGACGATAGGATTTTTATCATTCAGGGCGATACAGGAGTTGATGACTTCCTGGCAACGGCGCTGGATCTCGGCATTGTCCCGCTGGACGGAGTTGAAGTCGAGATTCTCGGCATTGCTACCACTGCCCATGGACGAGGCCGCACCACCGCCGAGTCCGATGCGCAGGGCGGGGCCCCCAAGTTGAATAATATGAGTGCCGGTGTGGATAGGTTTTTTCAACACGTGTCCGCGTTTGATATTTCCCATGCCGCCTGCCACCATGATGGGCTTGTGATAACCACGGTCCCGCTTATTGTGGCAATGTTCGTACGTCCTGAATATTCCGGTCAGCTGAGGCCGGCCGAACTCATTACCAAACCGTGCGCCACCCAGTGGGCCATCCGTCATGATCTCAAGCGGAGAAGCTAGCCGACTGGGAAATTCGGCGTGCTCTTTTTCCCAAGGCATTACAAAGCCGGGGATCCGTAGATTCGAAACGAAGAAGGCCGAGAGGCCGGCTTTCGGGCGCCCGCCGATTCCGGTTGCGCCTTCATCGCGGATTTCGCCGCCGACACCGGTCGCGGCGCCAGGATAGGGGGAAATCGCCGTGGGATGGTTGTGGGTCTCGACTTTAATCAGAATGTCAATTTGCTCCGGGAGTCCGACGTAATGGTTCGAGCCGCTGGGATGCGCTTCGTACCAATTCCCCTGAAACCCTTCCACGACGGCAGAATTATCCTCGTAAGCCACCAGAGTTCCCTGTGGGTGAAGCTGGTGGGTATTTCGGATCATGTTGAACAGGCTGGTGGTTTGCGGCTGCCCATCAATAACCCAATCGGCCTTGAAAATCTTATGGCGACAATGCTCAGAGTTTACCTGGCCGAACATAACCAGTTCGACGTCGGTGGGATTGCGTTTGATTTTAGAATAGACGGCGTAGAGGTATTCGACTTCGTCATCCGATAATGCCAGGCCCATCGTGACGTTGGCCGTTTGAAGCGCGGCGAGACCGCCGCCAAGAATGTCGACGGTAACCAGCGGGGCAGGTGGGATATGACTGAAGATATCCGAGAGATCAGTATAAATGCCTTCGGTCATGCGGTCATGCAGCAGATGGAGAGCCGGTTGTAATTGAGCGAGGGAGGCATAGGCTCCGCTTTTTAGGCGGACATGGAACAGAATGCCCCGTTCGACGCGTTGCACTTCGGAAAGCCCGCAGTTATGAAAGATGTCGGTGGCCTTTGAAGCCCAAGGCGATAGGGTGCCCTTGCGGGGGGTTACGAAGAAGCCGTCCTTGGAGGAAGCCGGAATCCGGCAATCGGTAGCCAACAGGGCGGCCACT
Source organism: Kiritimatiellia bacterium (assembly GCA_038330175.1). Taxonomy (GTDB): domain Bacteria; phylum Verrucomicrobiota; class Kiritimatiellia; order CAIKKV01; family CAITUY01; genus JAABPW01. The sequence goes on along the minus strand of JBBQNS010000056.1, from coordinate 2,783 downwards.
CGCGGCCAGAGATCGTCGCTAAATTGAGCGGATGTTTCCACCAAGGTAACGATCCCCGCTTCAACCGAAGCGATGGCGCACGAAGGAAGTTCTGCCACAAGATCGCGGATGAGTTGGTGACTGCGGAACGCCGAAAAAGCCGGACCGCCTATGAAGAGGTGCAAGTGGGGTGTGATCATAGAGTCTTTTGGTGTTTATTAGTGATTAAAGGTTTAGGTTGCTGGTTATATACTTTTGAATGCGGGGGCACCGAATGAGTAAGCCACACATTACCGCCGATTTCCGAGCCGGTTCCAATCGTTGTCTCGCCGCCCAGGATCGTGGCCCCGGCGTAGATGGTGACGTCATCTTCTACGTGAGGATGCCGCTTGATTCCTTTAATAGGGTGACCGTCTTTGTCTTTGGGAAAACTGAGCGCGCCCAAAGTAACCCCTTGGTAGAGTTTGACGTTTTTGCCAATGGTGCTGGTCTCGCCGATCACGACTCCGGTGCCGTGGTCAATAAAAAAGCCGGGTCCGATTTTTGCGCCAGGATGAATATCGATTCCGGTTTGGGAGTGGGCGTATTCGGTCATAATGCGGGGGACCAGCGGAACCTCTGCCTGATACAGAATATGAGCGATCCGTTGAACCATGATGGCTTGAAGGCCCGGGTAGCTCATGACCACCTCCATGATCGAGCGTGCGGCGGGATCGCCTTCATAGGCCGCTACGATGTCCAGTTGAAGTGTCTTTTTTAGCTCGGGTAGCGACGCCATCAATTTTTTTACGGAGGTAGCCGCTTTTTCAGGACAGTCGCCACAGTCATTACATTTTTCAAACAGGCATTGGTAACGAAAGGCGTGCTCGATCTGTTCGGACAGAGCAGCTGTTACGGATAGGAGTTTCGTGGAGATGAATTCGCAAAGTTGCTTGGGGGGCATGGGTTCACGTCCATGGCAGCCCGGGAATAGGATCGCGATCAGGTTGTCGAGCGATTGATAAATGGCCGTTCGGCCAGCCAGTTGAAACCCACGCGTGGAATCCGAGGCGGACGAGCAGGCTTCGCAAGAGCAAAGACTTTCCGCCAGGTGCTTAATATCCGTTGCGGTAAGAGGTGTGGTTTTCATATTAGTTCCTTATGACTTGAATCAATCGCAATTTGAATTTGTGTAAGAAAAGAGTTTGAACAGAAGTCCGCAAAGCACGCGAAGAAAGAGAAATATTTATTTCGCCGGAGGCGATAAAAATATTCTGCCTTTGCGATCTTCGCGAGCTTCTGTTCAAAAATCTTCATTTTTGTTCTGGCCGATGCAGGTCAGGTCTCCCACTAATAAGTGTGACATCAAGGTCTGGCGATATTCACAAGAATTCGTTCTGCTCCAAGGTTCTGAAGCCCCGCCGCAATGAGCAATTTACTGAGAGGTCGTTCGGCTAGGGGGATGACCCGTTTGACTCGGATGTTATCGGTACGGCATAAGTTGAGGAAATCCTGCCATGTCGCTAAATGAATATTGGGAGTGTCGTACCATTCGTAAGGCAATGCTGCGGTTTTGGGCATTCGTCCGGTTACGCCTAGTCTAAGCCGGTTGTGCCAGTTCGCGAAATTAGGAAAGCTGACAATCCCTTCACGAGCGATGCGGAGCATCTCGTGGAGGACTTCACGCGGGTGACGAACGACCTGTAAGGTCTGGCTTAGCACCACGAAATCGTAGGTCTGGTCGGGAATCATGTCGAGTTTTTGGTCGATATCGCTATGAAAGACGTCCAGATTTTTACCCATAGCCGCGATGAGATGGTTAAGCTCGATATCGATGCCCATACCGGAGGTTTGGCGGTTAGTGGTCAGCAGGGAGAGCAGGTCGCCATCGCCACAACCAAGGTCGAGTACGCGCGAGCCGGGCTCGATCAATGAGGCGATCAGGTCGTAATCATCGCGCTTTACGGCTTTGGCGGGCGCAGCGCATTGCGAGCATCCGCCTAGGAAGGTGCAGATAACTTGGGACGTTTGATCAATGTCCACTAGGAAAGCGTCGTGGCCGTAGGGCGCCTTGAGCATACAGTAGGAGACGGGTTTCCCGATTTGAATTAAAGCTGAGGCGATTTCCAGAGACTGTTCTGGTGGGAACAGCCAGTCGGAGCTTAAGGCCACGATTAAAAAACGGGCCTTCACCTGCTGGAAGGCGGTTTTCAAGTCGCCATAGGATTCGGCCAGATCGTAGCTGTCCATGGCCTGGGTGATGTGCAGGTAGGAGTTTGAGTCGAAGCGCTCAACAAATTTTTCGCCTTGATACTGGAGATAGCTCTCGACTTCGAAGCGGGTTCGGAATCGCTCCTCAGTGGTCAATTCTTTTTTCTTCCGCCCGAATTTAAGGGTCATGATTTCAGGGGAAAGATAAGTGATATGTCCCAGCATCCGCGCGGCAGCCAACCCGTTGGAAGGTTGTGTGCCGGTGCCGTAATAATTTCCTTTGGCCCAGCCGGGGTCGCTGGTGATGACTTCGCGACCCACGATATCAAAGGCCAGCGCTTGGGCTGAAAGCGAGGCGGCGGAAGCAAGACAGATACAACGTTCGGGTACGTCGGGATAGCGAATGCTCCACTCGAGCACCTGCATGCCGCCGAATGAGCCGCCAATTATGCTGTAACTTTAACCCAGCCCAGCTGCAACGGAACCAGCGACGGAATTATCGCCATCAGTGCCACTGGTGGATCAGGAACTTATGAATACAGCATCAACGGAGGAACCAGCTGGACTGGGTTAAAGTTACAGTAGCAGTGAGCGCGGCAGGAAAAGCAATTACC
>JBBQNS010000055.1:0-22686 GCA_038330175.1 Kiritimatiellia bacterium | reverse complement strand
GGCCGGATTGCATGCTGATTTTGAAAAATGGCTGGAGAAACTGGCACCCGAGAAACCACACTCCCAATATGCCCACAATGGGGCGGAGGATAACGCGGATTCCCACCTGAAACGCCAGATTATGGGGCGCGAAGTAGTGGCGGCGGTAACCGGCGGCGCCCTAGACTTTGGCCCGTGGGAACAGATTTTCTACGGTGAATTTGACGGCATGCGGCGGAAGCGGGTGCTGGTCAAAATCATTGGCGAATAACTATCGTGCCTTTGGATAACCGATCCTGATGATATCGCGCTGTTTCTTCAAAGTGGCAACGGCGTCTCGCCGTTGAAAAACCTGGCCAGAGACAATTTTAACAGGATGAACAGGATATTCAGGATTGATGGCATAGGCCATAACGCGATCTCCCAGGTTTTGACACGATTCTCAGGGGGGTAGTGTGCGATGATCGTTCGGTCAATTTTTGTAGACCTCGTTATGTGAGCCAATGTCGAGAAGGGTGATTTCGCGTTTGGTCATCACGACAATTAAGACAATGCGGTACGCGTAGGTTAGGCTAATCGCATGTTTGTCTTTGTGTCGACCTTTCAAGGGGTGCAATCTCAGTCGTGACGCATGAGGGTCGACCTCAAGTTGCTTGATTATGTCCTCAAAAAGTCCGGCTAGATTCGGGTGTCGCCGGAGGAATTTGCGTGCTGCTCGAGCAAAAGTTTCCGTCCAAATCAGGGTAAAGTCGGGCATGGTTTATTCCTGTCTTGTCAATCGACGGAACGTAATTCAGCCATCAATGTGGCGGCGGAACCGCGACGGGTGCGGCCCGCCTGCACGTCCAGTTCGGAGGCGACCAGTCGCGCCTCTGAAAGGTCGGTGAGCATGTCCTGATAATCTTTTTCTGTCATAACGACGTAGGCTGGATGATTGCTCTTGATAAGATGGACAGGACCGTTCGCTAAGTCTTTATCTACGGCCGAAATACCGCAGCGCTTAATTTCCTGTACTGCTATTGTGTTCATAATAAGTACTCCTTTGCGTATTTAAATTAGCACCATCATCATGGATTTCCCGCGTCATGTCAAGGGATGTCGACAGCAATTGTCATTATGACTTTTTTAAATTTCACTCCCTTCGACGTTTATTTAATGTTATAGATATTCTTTGCATTAGTGCATAATATCGAGTAAATTAAATGTGTTGCCATTTCAAAGGTTATTGCATCTTCTTCGCACATCTCTGACAAGGCCTTAGCAAGGACATGACGTACGGCTAACAGCGCTCCGAAGCTTTCCTCAGCGGTCCAGGTGTCGCAGCCCCAGCAAAAGCGCCCGCTGTCGCCAACCTCTAATGCCTCTTTTAAGAAGCGTACCGCTGCGGACGTTGAGATAAGCGGCAGCCAGCAAAGGTCGGGGTAAACATTTTTATAATTATGCAGCAAGCCGAGAATGTCATCCATCCAGGGATATCCGCAGTGAAAAAGCACAAATTTCGTACCCGGATTGTTATGAATCAATTGCCATAATCCAATGGCATTGCTGCGTTCTAATTTGCCCAAGCCTGTATGGATTTGAACCGGCATATCATTAACAGCTGCAATTTTACACAGCCGGTACATCATGAAATTGCCGAACGCCCTTATGTCCAGCGGCTTTGCATCAGGATTATTGAAAGCTATGTCTGCCTGTGCCAGATCGGTTTTCTCAAAAAATATATCCCGTTCATATGCAATGGCAATTTTAATTGAAACGCATCCCCGTTTTTTCATCTCTGCTATTTTTGATGAAACGGCAGTTACATATTCTTTGATTGTTCCGGGGCATTTTGCAAGTCCCAGAGTGCGGTAAGGATAATTCTTGTTTTCATCGTGTCCGTCGATAAAATATCCGCACAAAAACTGATCACATCTGAAGGTCGGCGTCATTATCTCAGGGAGACTGTCATCAAATCCCGGATTTTCGTACTTATCAAGAATAATCGCTTTATAAAGGCATTTATTTTTTAAAATATTAACACTGTTATCTTTGTCAAGATATGCACTTCGGAGGTTAGCATCAATTAGATCCCAGTTTTCCAGGGTAAGAGGTATTCCCGAGCCATATAGCTCTCCGACAGATTTCGCCATCCATCGGAAGTATGAGTTGCTGCTCATTTTCTCAATATAGGCTTTTCTTCCTTCATATGTATCCGGAAAAACAGGGGAAATCCAGCTTATGTAAGTCATCTGAAGAATCTGATGTAAGGTAATGGCGTCGCCGGCATAATTTGGTATAAAATGACTGTGAGTATTCATTATCTCAGTTAATGAACCAGAATAATCATATAGTTTTTCATAGGTTGTCTGTCCCATTATATTCATTCCTTTCCGGATTTTAGTTGCTCGGTCTTTTACAATTATTTCGAAAAGTCTGCCCGAATTCTGTTTGGTTAGTTTTACAGTCAATTTGTTTGCTATAATAATGAAATCAACATCGTGTGCGGTCCCCGATACCGGATAAATGGATAAGAAATCGCTTTTCTGGCGGCAGGGGCACACGCCCGCACAAACCACCTGAAACAACATTTTCATGGTTACGATGGTGTCACAGGGCGGGTGACAAAGGCAAGAATGAAGACAAACGTTCCCTGAAGGCGGGTCGGGTAGTCCCGACCCGCCTTCAGGGAACACAATCGAGTTTGAAACCGACAAAGTGAGCCAGACCCGTCCCATCGCGAGAGCTCAACCGTTCGCGTACGCCATGACCGGTTCGATGTCGTAATCCGGAAAAGGGTCATCCGACCAGGGTTCGGCAACCCTTCCCCCGAACACAATCACTGGCGGCCCCGTTGCCGAACAAAACCCAAGATGGCGCATAATGCGTTCGATCACCGCGCGTTCATCGATCAAAGCCATAATCCTCATCTCCTTCGAACACTTGGGACACATCAGAGGATCCGCCTCCCAAACCTTTTTAATCCTAAAAACGTAAGTTGAATTTCCGCAAATTCCGCAACACGCTGATTATCAGGATATTACCTCGTGTGCCGCGAGAAACCATTTGGTGAAGTTCGCGATCATAGTAACATACGTCTTTTTTCCGACCAAAGAATGAGGCAATATGAATACGATGATCGCGGACAGTGGGAAGCGTGACATAGGCTTAAGGGCGACACAAGGGGGAAGTTTTCTTCAAGTTGGATCGCTGGCTTCTTATCGAATCGAATGGACGGAATGTGTCAAGGTAACTCCGATGGGCGGGATGGCTTTCTTTGGCCATTATCTTCATGCAAACGGGTTGTTAGATGGTTTGGTCGAGGGGTGCCCCCTGACGTATACCAGTAACAATGCTCCTGGAAAACGAAGAGTTATAGGTACCATTGTGGGCGGGGTTCTTCAGGGAGCACGACGATACGCCCACCTATCGCATATCACAAACGACAGATTGTGTGCGGAGGCATTGGATATTATAGACGGCTTTGTGTCAGAAGACAGCGTTCGTCGCGGCCTCCAGAAGATGGTCAAAGCGAATTGGGCAATGTGTGATGAATGGTTACTCAAGGCGGAGCTGGCGTCAGTCTTGCCCCTGTTAAGCGAGCCCTACATTCTGGATGTGGATACATCGGTCAAGCCGATGTACGGTCATCAGGAAGGCGCTGAAGTCGCCTACAATCCGACCAAACCGGGCCGCCCGAGTCAGGCCCTGCATGTTGGGTTGATTGGCAGTTTGCGCATGTTGGTCGCCGTTGATGTTCAAAGGGGGAAAGCCCACGCCGCTTCACATGTATGTCACCTCGGATCTGGGAATGGGTAGACAAATTACCGGCGGGGTGCTCTCCGCGTATGATCCGCGGCGATATTGGTTTTGGCAATGAGCGATATCTGCATGAATGTGAGTTGCGTAACTTGCCACATCTCTTCAAGCTCAAAATTACGACCAATATCAAGAAGCTGATCAGGAAACTAGCCATACAGCAGGGACATCAATGGGATGCAGCACCCGGTGGATGGGATGTCATCGAGTCGCGCGTGAAGCTCTCGGGCTGGAGTCGTGAACGCCGTGTCGTTGTGATGCGTCGTCCGGTTCCAGCGAATAAATCCCATCGGAAAAAGGAGAATGATTGGCTTCCTCTTCTGCAAGTGGAGGCGGCTTCACATGAATGGGAATATGCGGTCTTGGTATGCAGTCAAGATATCCCCATCGACTCTTCGCCCAAACTCTACGCCGAACGCGCCGATTGCGAGAATGTTCTGGATGAAGTGAAAAACCAGTGGGGCCTACGGGGATTTACAACGCAGGATTTGAGCCGAGGCAAAGTCATGGCTCGATTGAACGCATTGGTCTACAACTGGTGGAATGTGTTTGTGCGTATCGCGGAGCCTACCGAACATAAAGAGGCGATTACATCACGCCCAGAATTGTTGCAACTCATCGCAACACTTACCACGCATGCAGGTGAAAACGTCCTGCGCTTTAGCTCGCTCCATGAAAACTCACACCTTGTTAAACGCACTTTTGACCGCTTGCACACCGTGTTATCGCATATCGATGCTAATGCGGAGCAGTTGGATCGTCCGATGGTCTGGGCCATTCATCTTTCTGTGGCATTCTATGCCTGGTTACGTGGTAAAATCCTGAAAGTTCCGCAAATAGTTGAAAAAATCATCAAGGAACTGATGCTGGATGCCGCAACATGTAGGGTGTGTTTCGCGATCTGGATTTCTTTCATTTCCCAGATAAGTGGTGAAGTCTTCTTCCCTTCTGGATTAGCGAAAATTAGTGAAGATCAGCGGGGAAGTTTTCCGTCCAACGCCCCTTCCGTAACGACGTTTTGTTGCTGTCAACTTACGTTTTTAGGTTTAAGGGCTGATCCCTATCTCCCTGCAAACCTGCCTGCGTATTGTTATGTGGTCTCGCGTGGGTTCAGGGATTCGGCACACGAGGACATGCGCCGCTACAACGGTTTGTGTAGCTGCGCGTGTCCCCACGCGCAGGAGGATGAGCCCGGTGGCTGGTTGAGGCTCATGATGACAGAAGCTCGCGACAGCCAGCCGCGAAGGAAAACAATGTTGTGCCTGCAGCGTACTCGCTGCTGGCGGCCTGCCCTGAGATTGTCGAATTGGTTCCGGCTGTGCCGGATCAGGGCGATCACGCCTTCGGGCAGCAGGCTTGCCAATCGAGGGCTTCCTTGCGAGGTAGTGATAAGGGCGCATTTTGGCGGGAAGGATGTCCACTGGCCACTCGGAACTGGCGGATGGCCTCGCGAGGAGACTTGCCGTGTATGGCCCTGAATGCCGCAGAAAAATGAGAGCTTTGTGAGAACCCTAATCGCGCAGCGATCTCTTTAGTAGAAAGTCGGCTTCCAGTAATCCACTCCATGGCTTCTGTCATTCGGCGTCGGATCCGGTATTGCTTGGGCGTGGTCCCGAATTCTTTTGCAAATAGAATGCGCAGATGATCCGGTGAATAGCCGCACTCAGTCGATAATTCGTCGGTTGAGCGTATCTCGGTTGAGTCATTATCGATAAGAGTCTTGAGCCGTTCCGCCGGTGAGATGCCGAGGGATACCGTATTTTCATCGATCATATGGCGGATCATATTCATGACTCCAAGTTCGGCTCGCAGCCGGTTCCTCGCCGTTGGCATGAAGAACGCCGTTCGTATTCGTTCCATTTCCAGCCGCCAGCCATCCAGTCGTTCGGCATCTATGGGCACAAACATGGGGACAGCCAGCCATTCACCGCCGTGTTTGATTTCAAACTGATGGGGTGCCTTTCCGAGGCGCACCTCGTCGCTATCAAAAAGGATGGCATAGTTTTCCCGCCGTTCATTGAAGCGAAAATGGATCGGCAAGCCCTTTGGGTTTACCGCTATCCCCGTGACACCGGCGTTCATGCGGAAACCGGGCGCCTCGAGAAAATCAAGCCCGGCAAAGATAAAGGCGATGGTCGGGCAGGGGACGGTATAAGTAGCCGTTTGCGCATCCCGGCACACGACAATGTGATGGACGTGAAGGTTCATTCTGGACTACGGAGGTCACTAAGCGTCTTTTCGCTCTTCGCGTTTGACGATGTTCCAGTATTCATCCAGCTCGGATACCGTACAGTCTGTCATCTGCTTGTCGGCGGCATGAACGAAGGCTTCTACCGCTCGAAACCGGCGTGAAAATTTTCGCACGGTGGCGGCGAGCAGTTCTTCGGCATGTAATTTCTGAAAACGGCTGAGATTGACGACGGAAAAGAGCAGATCTCCAATCTCCTCGGCAATGTGTTCCTTATTCCCTGAGCGCATGGCTTCTTTGGTCTCTTCGAGTTCCTCTTCCAATTTTGCCATGACATCGTGAATAGCAGACCAATCGAAGCCCACGCGAGCGGCCCGACTTTGAACTTGATGCGCTTTCATTAGGGCGGGTAGGTGGTTGGGAACGCCGTCCACGACCGACCGTTTGCCGTTTTTCTTTTCCGTATTCTTGATCTGCTCCCATTTGGTGAGCACATCTTTGGAACCTGTCACGGTTTCGTCCCCGAAAACGTGGGGGTGCCGACGAATCAGTTTTTCGGCAAGCACGTTGCAAATGTCATCGAATCCGAACTGTCCTTTTTCCTGACGAAGCTGAACCTGAAAGACGATCTGCAACAGCATGTCGCCCAGTTCATCCTTATGCTTCTCAACGTCACCGGAGTCAATGGCATCGATCAGCTCGTAACATTCCTCGATCAGGAAGGGTTTGAGCGTTTCAATATTCTGCTCGCGATCCCAAGGGCATCCTTTTTCAGGATCCCGCAGTTTTTGCATGATTTCCAAGACTCGATCAAGTGGCTTTGTGTTCATAAATTCGCTTGCTGGTACGCATGGCACAAAAGTCAGGGCCGCACATGGAACAGTGATCGTCTTCGCCTTCTTTGCACATGCGGGTTTGCTCGTAGCGCTTTCGGGCGTGTTCGGGATCAAGGGACAATTCGAATTGACGTTTCCAGTCAAAAGCGAACCGGGCGTCAGCCATGGCGTCATCAACATCTCGAGCACCCGGCAGACCGCGTGCCACATCCGCAGCATGCGCGGCGATGCGGTAAGCAATGACGCCCTGATGGACTTCTTCGCCGGTGGGCAGGCCCAGATGTTCGGCGGGGGTCACATAACAGAGCAGGCAGGCGCCATAATAGGCTGCTGACGTGGCTCCGATGGCGGAGGTAATGTGGTCATAACCCGGCGCAATGTCAGTGACTACCGGCCCTAGCACATAGAAGGGGGCGCCATCGCACACTTTCTGCTGTCGTTCCATATTAGACTGAATCTGATTGAAGGGCACGTGGCCGGGTCCTTCGACCATGACCTGTACCCCATCACGCCGACACCAATTCACCAATTCGGCCAGGGTATCGAGTTCGGCAAACTGGGCGTCGTCACTGGCATCTGCCAGACAGCCCGGTCGCAGGCCATCACCGAGGGAGACGGTGACGTCATGTTTGCGGCAGATTTCAATGATTTCATCCCAATGGGTGAAAAGCGGGTTTTCCTTTTTATGGAGCAGCATCCATTCCGCCAATAAAGAGCCACCGCGACTGACGATGCCTAATTTTCGCTTCAAGGCGAGAGGCACATGATGCCGGAGGAGGCCGGCGTGGAGTGTCATAAAGTCGACACCCTGTTCGGCCTGTTCCTTAATAACCTGAATCAACACCTCAGCGGTGAGGTCCATGGCCTTGCCGTTAAGTCGTGAGATTGCCTCATACATGGGAACGGTTCCCAGCGGGACCGGGCTGGCTTTGAGCATTCCGGCGCGGATACCTGCCAGATCGGTGCCAACGCTAAGATCCATGACGAAATCGGCTCCGGCCTTGAGCGCGATATCGAGTTTGCATAGTTCTTCGCCGACTTCCGAACGTTCCGTGGAACGGCCTAGATTGGCGTTTACTTTAGTGCGGAAGGCGCGGCCGGCAATAGCAGGGCGTGCCATGGGGTGGGCGGGGTTAGCGGGCAAAACGGCGCGACCTGACGCAATTTCGTCTCGAACTAACGTGGCCGGGACGCCTTCAAAGCGGGCGACAACCTCCATAACCTCGGTGATGGTTCCTTTTCGTGCGGCAATTAACTGTGTTGTCATAGGATTTCAGATTCCTTTCTTAAAAATAAATAAGCCCAATATAATATGAATTTTGGGAGAGAGAGTCAATATAGCCTGTCAGTACCAAAATCCTCGCCTAAGAAACGGGAAGTCTTCCTGAAATCCCTACAGAACTTCATATTTACGCGGCTCGGCAAGCCTCGCCCTCCAAAAGAAACATCTCACCACTGTATATGCCGTTCATCTGGAGGGCGAGGCTTGCAAGCCGCGTGGGCAGGACGAATCATGCTAGTCCATCGTGGTCGGAACGTCCTTAGCACCTGGGCATTCAACCTGATTACGCTGGCTTGCCTGTGGAGCCCTGCATCCCAAAGGCTTGGAAAGTCTTTACCGTGAAGCGGGAATACCGGGGAGTGCGCTACGGTATTACCGTGAACAGCCCGCATGGTGTATGCAAGGGGGTTGCGGCACTCAAGGTGGACGTTGTGGAGGTAGGTTTGGGGAAACCTGGTCCCCGAATTCGCTGGCCGTTAACTGGAACTGTGTGAGATGTCACTCGAATCTAGCGAGTCTTGACATGTAGCCTACCAATAGATGAAGGAGGTGAATTCACGGCGGTCGGCGGCGGGCAGCAAACTGACGTCCGGAATGATGTATCGGTTTTCGTGGGCATCGATCAAGACCTTACCCTTTTCGCCGAATTCCTCAGCAGAATTGTAGGACCAGCGCATCATGAAATCATGCTGGACATTCCCGTCGGCCAATTCAACTTTGAAAAACAATAAGCCAAATTTGTTTTCGATACTGAAGACTCTGGAGATGATGCGTTCGTAATAGTGCTTGGTTAAGCTGGAGCGGATTAGTTTCTGGGCTTCGGGCGAGAAATCCTGCAGGTTTTCAATGATGCCGATTTCCTTTTCCTTGTCTTCTAGATCCGTGTAGCGCAACGACACGAATTGCTCGGGGTGCCGGATAGGAAACATGAGAACGGCAAATACCCCACGGTAAAGCGTGTCATCGGTGACGGCGCAATGCAGTAGTGAGAAGGTCCCTTCAAAAATTTTGGTCTTGTCCGGGGTTAAACGGCGAACACCGGTCTGGGCCAGCAGTTCATCTTGGTACAAGGGGCTTGTTTCGTCGGTCATGTTCAGGTCTCCAATCGGGTCAATTTGGTTTGAATCATTACCAGTTTGTGATAAATGCCCTGTTTTTCCATCAGGAAGTCATGCGTACCAGATTCAGCAATACGGCCATCATCAAACACAAAAATAATATCGGCATTCTTCAGGGTCGATAGGCGATGTGCAATGGCGATGGTGGTCCGGCCTTTGCATACCACCGACAAGGCTTTCTGAATCTCCTGTTCGGATTCGGTATCCACCGAGGAGGTCGCCTCATCCAAAATAAGAATTCGGGGATTGCACAACAAGGCCCGAGCGATGCTGATTCGTTGTCGCTCTCCGCCCGATAAGCCCGCGCCGTTTTCTCCCAACATGGTGTCGTAACTGGAGGTCCGGCGGGCGATGAAGTCATGGGCATTGGCCGACTTCGCCGCATTCATTACGGCTAGGGCGCCCGCATCCGGCCTGCCGTAGGCGATATTCTGGGCGATGCTGGCTCGGAACAAGAAAGGCTCCTGAAGGACCAGCCCCACCTGCCGGTGCAGATCTTCCTCGGATATCTTCCGCACATCCACGCCGTCCAGTAGCACGTCCCCCTCATGAACATCATAGAAGCGACAGATCAGGTTCACCAGAGTCGTTTTGCCGGAACCGCTTTTTCCGACAATTCCTACGAATTGGCCTGGCTCGATTTTCATCGATACCCCTTTAAGAACAGGGGTGTAGGGGTCGTAGCCAAAGACCACATTGCGAAGCTCGATGCCGCCCTCGATCTTAGGCATCCGGATCGGATCCTTATTCCCTTGCAGAAACGAGTGGGAGTCGAGGACTTCGAATACGCGTTGGCCTGCGGATAAAAATCCTGTTAACCAGTTTGAGAACATGGTGAGTGAGGAAATCGGCCCGTAAAACATTCCCACATACCCCAAAAAGGCCATCAAGGTTCCTAAGGTGATGTATTTTTCCAACACCATCTGGCCGCCACTAAACCAGATGATTAAGCCGCCCAAACCGAAAATAAAGCCCATAATGGGATTAAAGATTCCCTGGCTGATTTGGAGGGAACGCAGGGTGTCCTGCATGTACCGCGCGGAGTCGCTGAAACGCTTTTTCTCCCGCTCCTCCTGCCCGAAAACCTTGACCAGGCGGATCCCATTCAATAGGCCGCCCAGCAGCTGGTACATTTTCGACTGGCTATCCGAGAGTCGGTAATAGCGAGGATAAATATACCGCCAGAAGTAAGTCGTCCCAACGGCTACAAAGGGGATGGGGAGCATGACCAGTAGGGCCAGCTTCCAGTTCATGATGAAAAGCATGGTTCCAATTCCCAGCACCAACATCAGGTTGAGCAGGAATCCCTGGGCCACCTGTGCCACAAAACTCTGGAAGTAATCAACGTCATACAACACCCGGCTCATCAAGCTGCCGGAGGAATGGCGGTTGTAATATTCCACACTCAATCCCATCAATTTGGCCTGTAGTCGTTCCCTCAATTCCTTGGTGATCCGGGTGCCGATCAGACTGGTGATATAGGAAATCACAATGTTCAGCAATTGACGGCCAAGTGAGGCGCCCACCAACACCATCAAGACTACCAGCAACAGGCGAATACTCTCTGCGTGGCTGAGGAGCGGCCCCCCCGCGCTGGGAGTAAAGACCTTGTCCACCATCATCTTGGTCAGCATGGGGGGCAACAGATCCAGGGTTACCCCGCTCAACATGATTAGGAAAAGAAGGGAGATGCTCCATTTATAAGGCTTCATCAAGCCAAGTGTCCGGCTGAATAAGCCCCCATGTCCTTTGCATCGGGGACAGTCGGCTTTTCGCCCCGGCAGAGGAAGCCCGCATTGGGTGCAAAAAGATTCGCTTGGATTCGTCAAGGCATCGGGCTTGATAGGTTTTCCCTCTACCAGCCGTTTAATCTCTCCACAAGCCCGACTGAATAATTCCCGGTTTCCATTGGTATAGCGAACGACATCAACGTAGGCGCCATCGACCATAACCTGCAAGAAAGCGCTCCCCACCGTTTGGGTGCTACGTACTTTCTGGATCGATGTGATTTCAATCGGGGCGCAGACCATTGCGCCTTCCGCACTGGCGCTCACTGAGGCCAGATGGTTTTTTCCTACCACCAGCCATACCGCCCCCGCTTTTCCATCCAAATCAAGATCCGCGCGCATCGAAAAAAGATGATCTTGATCTGAAAAGCCAATCTCCAGTGCTTTTTTCCGGATAACGTCCGGAATCTTGTCGACACTCAAAAATTCGGATTTATGGGGTTCAGTTCCTGACATAATCATTTCACTCCGCAGTATCTATTTGCTGAAAAACTGGTTGTATCCTGACGCAGTCCCTCGAAAACACAATTTATTTTGTGGTTTTTTTGGAGGGAAGGGGCACAAGGCGTTTTAGGTAGTCTTATTATTTGTAACCTGTTAGCTCAAATTCGAAAGTATGGAGGACGCACATGGCATTTTGTAGGAGCAGCGCTTGCGCGCGATGTTCGCCCAGTGCCCGCAATCGCGACACAAGATCGCTTCCTGCAGGTCACCTTACCCTACTAACCCGGCCTAGTAGCCTCAACAGTCACTTCCGGCGGAGACCGCCGGCTCCAATGATTGAAAGCGGGGGCTATCCTCGGTGGATTAAGCAATCGGCAGCACATGACGTGTGTTTGCCGACGCAAATTTTATCCTGGAGCCGGCGGTCTCCGCCGGTAGTCCTCGTATAGGCGCGACGCCCGACAGGCTCAGGGCAGGTCGCCAGCGGCGAGTACGCCGCTGGCGCAATTATTTTTTCTTCGCGGCCTCAACTTGCGTTCGGCGGCTCAGCGGTTGGCACGTTGGGCAGAAATGAGTGCCGCGCTGGCCTACGACCGTGCGGACGATGAGATGATGGCAGCGAAGGCAGGGCTCGCCTGTCCGGCGGAATACCTTGAGCTCATCGGCATTGCGCCCGCGACGACCTGCTACGCTATAAAAATTGCTTTCACGAACCCCCAGCGTAGTGCCGGCATTGTCTACTCCCCGCTGTAAAACAAGGCGAATCGCGTGGTGGAGTCGCTTGATTTCTGCCGAGGTCAGGGTGTTGGCCTTACGTTCGGGATGGAGCTTGGCATGCCACAAGGCTTCATCCACATAGATGTTACCTAAACCCGCTACGCAGGTTTGGTCTAAGAGCAGGGGCTTGAGCTTACGGCTTTTGCCTTTGAGTTGCTTATGGAGTACCTGAACGGTGAATTGATCATCAAGCGGTTCAGGGCCTAAATGTTGCAAGCCTAGCGCGTCTTCCTGCGCCAGTCGGAAGCGGCCGAATTTACGGGTATCATTGTAGAGGAGCTGATGCCCGCCAGCCAAGGTGAACACCACGTGGTCATGCTTGCCCCGCGGGGGGATCCCCTCAACATGCCGAAGCTTTCCCGTCATGCGAAGATGAATGAGCAGGTTCAATCCATTATCAAAAGTGACGACAATATATTTTCCGCGTCGTGAGATGCGGATGACCATGCGTCCGCATAGAGCTTGCGCGAAGGCAGCTGGCTTGATCCCCACGAGGATCCGGGGCCAGTGAACCTTCACGGACTGGATGACGGCCTGTTCAAGGCCATGTGCGCGTAAATCTCGTACAACGGTTTCGACTTCTGGAAGTTCAGGCATGAGACCCTCTCTTGTTACGCATCAAGATACAGGAAGCGTATTCACTATTTCAACTCATTAGCGTCTCCAAAAATCGTCGTCTAAGGGTTTGATCTCTCTTAGAGGCTTCATCATGCACGCTTTATTGACGCGGCTCAGCAAGCTTCGCCCTCCAGCAGAAAAATTTCGTCTTTATAGATCATGTTCTTCTGGAGGGAGAAGCTTGCTGAGCCGCAGATGCGCCCGGCGTCCTAGCAGCGTGTCGGACTTGCACAGCCTCCGAACTCAACAGTCACCACCGGCGGAGACCGCCGGCTCCAAAGATTAAAAGCGCGGGCTATCCTCGGTGAATTAAGCAATGGGCAGCACGTGACGCTTGTTTGCTGACTCAAATTATATTCTGGAGCCGGCGGTCTCCGCCGGTAGCCCCCCTACAGGCGCGAAGCCCGACAGGCTGCTAGGGGGGTGCCGGTAGTTTGTGGACTGATGCGGAGGGATATGATAAACCTACCGAAATTTGTAACGCAATCCGGGAGCGAAATTTATGAAGACCAGATCAGCAACAGTAGTGCGTAAAACGCGCGAGACCGACATCAAAGTTTCCGTCAATCTTGATGGTAGCGGGGTCAGTAAAATTGAGACAGAAATGCCGTTTCTCAGCCACATGCTGGAATTGTTTTCCAAACATTCGCTGATTGATTTGAACGTGGTGGCCAATGGCGATCTGGAAGTCGACTACCACCATACCGTTGAGGATTTGGGCTTGGTGCTCGGGGATGCCATTGACCAGGCATTGGGCGATCGCAAGGGAATTGTGCGGTATGGTTCGGCCTATATTCCCATGGATGATGCCTTGAGCCGGGCGGTGGTGGACCTCGGTGGCCGTCCTTTTATGGTCTATGAAGTAGCCAATCGGACTCGGAAGATCCGTGATTTCGATCTGCTCCTGATCCGCGAGTTCTTTCAGGCCTTTACGGTAAAAGCCCGAATGAATCTGCACATTGCCCAGCTTTACGGCAAGGAACCCCACCATGCTTATGAGGCCATCTTTAAGGCTGTGGCCCGTGCGATGAGCGCGGCGTGTCAGCGGGATCCACGGGTCAAAGGCGTGCCGTCAAGTAAAGGGGCCATCTAATTTGAATATCTATCCTGCTATCGATTTGAAGGACGGTAAATGCGTCCGGTTACGCCAGGGTTTGGCGCATGCGGTCACCGTTTATTCAGAGGACCCCATCGCGATGGCGTGTCAATGGGCCGATGCTGGCGGGGATTGGCTCCACGTCGTGGATCTGGATGGAGCGTTTGCCGGACACCCGGTTCATTATGAATTGATCAAGGCGATGGCCTCCGCCATTTCCATCCCTCTTGAGTTGGGTGGAGGGCTCCGCACCGATGCCGATATACGCCAGATGTTGGATGCGGGCGTCAGTCGCGTCATTCTGGGGACCCGCGCATGTGCTGATCCTCAAGCCTTGGCCTCCTTGGTCAAACTATTCGGTGACCGGATTGCAGTAGGCATCGATGCGCGTAATGGGAAAGTCCAGGTCAAGGGGTGGGTGGAAACCACGGACACACTGGCTGTTGATTTGGCTGTAAAGGTGGCTTCGGCGGGTGTGCAAACCCTTATTTATACGGATACCGCTACGGACGGCATGTTGACGGGACCGAATCTAGAAGGCGTGAAAGCGCTTTGCCGGGCGGTGAAGGCCCATGTGATTGCCTCGGGCGGCATTTCTAAATGCGAGGATATCGCCGCACTCGCGGCCTTAGCGCTGCCCAATTTAGAGGGAGTCATTGTGGGTAAAGCGCTTTACGAAGGGGCCGTAACCATTTCCGCCATGAAAGAGGCGGCAGGATCGGTTCCCTGATTATGATGATTGAATCAAAATGTGAGCGCCTTCCTTCCGGAATTCGCGTGGTCACGGCTCCCATGCCGCATGTCGAAAGTGTCTCGATGGGCGTTTGGGTGGGAGCGGGAGGGCGTTGTGAGTCTGCGGCCCAATCCGGAATCAGTCATTTTCTGGAGCATATTTTTTTCAAGGGAACGTCCCGCCGTACGGCCCGTGAAATCTCACAAGCCATCGAAGGACGAGGTGGGGATATCAATGCCTTTACGCAGGAGGAAAATACCTGCTATTACGCTCGCGTTGCAACACCGCACACCTGGCAAGCACTGGACGTCCTGATCGATATGCTTCAGCATCCCCGCCTTGCTCCAGTCGATATCAAAAAAGAGCGGGACGTCATCATTGAGGAAATCATGATGGTTCGGGATCAGCCACACCAGCAGGTGGAAGAAACTCTAGGCGAGTTAATGTGGCTAAACCATCCGCTTGGACGACCTTTGGCGGGTACGTGCAACACCGTTAACGCCATCGGGCGTGAAGAATTGCTGGCTTATAAGAATCGCCATTATATTCCTGCGAACATGGTCATTGCGTTTTCCGGAAAGGTGGATCATCAAGCCTGTGTCGAGCGTGTACAGGCCGCCTTTCCTGAAAAGAGCGGCGTCCTGCCTGCTGCCTTTCAGCCCTTAGGCCAGGCGGTTAAACGTAAGCCACTGGATGTGCTGGTAAAGGATGTGGAACAAGCGCACCTGGCATTGGGCTTCCGCACTTTCGGACGCAGGGATCCCCGCCGGTTTGCTCTGAAATTGTTCAGTGTCATCTTGGGCGAGAATATGAGCTCCCGCTTGTTTCAAGTAGTTCGGGAACAGTATGGCCTGGCCTATGCGATTCAATGTGGCGGCCATCTATTCCGCGATACGGGGGGATTCGTCATTACCGGCGGACTGGACCGCGAGCGGTTGGACCGGGCGATGGCGCTGGTAGCCCGCGAGTTGCGTCGAATCAAGGAGAAGCCCGTTGGCAAAAGGGAATTGGAGCGTGCTCGGGATTATTCGATTGGGCAGATTCAGTTGGGGCTGGAGAGTACAACCAGTCAGATGATGTGGATTGGCGAACACATTTTGGCCTACGGCCGCGTGAAGAATCCGGAGGAAGGAATTCAGTCGCTTAAGGCCGTTACCGCAGCAGAAATCCAACATTTGGCTATCGAACTGCTTCGTCCTGAGCAAGCCAGTTTGGCTATGATTCTGCCGGATCCAGGTGGACATGCGAGTGAAAAGCTGGGAGCTTGGTTGAGCACAATTTAAGGAGTTTAGTGATGAAACTTCGTGGAAAAACAGCATTGGTGACCGGCGGTGCGGTCCGGATTGGCAAGGCTATTTGTGAAGCCCTCGCGGATGAAGGCTGCAATATCGTCATCCATTGCAGTCGCTCAACGCTAGCGGCTCAACAATTGTCCGAGACGATTCGCGCACGTGGCGTAAAGGCTTGGGTCGTGCGGGAGGCCATTGATTCCGAGGCCGATTGCCGGTCCTTGATTTCGGCTTCCATCAAACAGGCCAAGCGCCTCGATATCCTGGTCAATAATGCCGCCGTGTTTCATAAAAGCCGGATCGCCACCGTTACGGAGCGTAAATTGGCCGTCGAGTTCGGGCTCAATTTGTTCGCCCCGATTTGTTTGACGCGCTTATTCGCTGAGCAAGTGGAGCAGGGCGCTGTGATTAATTTGCTGGATCGGCGTATCATGGCGAACGATATCGATTGTCTGCCGTATTCGCTTTCTAAAAAGGCATTAGCGGCGTTCACGCAGGAGGCGGCGTTAGCCTTGGCCCCCGGCTTTACGGTGAATGCGGTGGCACCGGGTGCCGTGCTACCGCCCCCGGGCAAAGGAGAGCAATACTTGAAGGACCGGGCGGGGCGAAGCCCGCTGAATAACCGCATTACGCCGCAGGATGTCGCGGCTGGAGTGGTGGCGTTGCTGAGGCTTGAGGGTATTACCGGCCAGACCCTTTTTGTGGATGGCGGTCAGCATTTGCTTGGGAATGGAGTTTGAATAAAAGGATTGATGGTTTATGACGTATACAGTTTTGCGACAACAGGTGTGTGACGCCAATCACGAGCTTCAGAAAAAGAACCTGACTTTTTTGGGGCGGGGTGAGGTGAGTGGATTTGATCGTGAGCATGGGGTCATGGTCGTGAAGCCCGCCAACATTTCGCATGAGCGCTTGACCCGCGATGACATGTTGGTATTGGACCTCACGGGGACTTTATTGGCGGGAACCCTGGCCCCGAGTCCGGATGCCATCACGCATCTTTATCTGGCGCAGGCGTTTTTAGAAGTCAATGCCATCGCCAGCAGTTATGGCCCGCATTCCACCATGTTTGCCCATGCCTTGCGCCCCATCCCCTGTCTGGGCTCCATTCATGCGGCCCATTTCAAAGGCGAAATTCCGATTACCCGCATGTTGCGCAAGCCGGAGCTGGACCGCAGCTACGAGAAGAGTCTGGCCGCTGTGATTGTGGAACGTTTTGGCCGTATGGTGCATCTCAATACCCCGGCCGTCTTGGTTGCAAGTCATGGGGCCGTCGCCTGGGGGCAATCTCTGGAGGAGGCCGTTCTTAAGGCTTTGGCGGTCGAGGAATTGGCGCGGATTGCATTGGGAACGTTGCAACTCGCCCCCGCCATCCAACCCATCCCGTCCATGTTGGTCGAGCGTACCTTCGCCGACCATTCTCGGAAATAAACCGTCAGCGCTCACACATAGGGAGCGCCGAATTGGGTGGCGACCAACCGCTGAACTTCCTTGATGCTTTCGGCCCGATCGGACGGACACACCAACGTCGCCTCGGGCGTATGAATGACCATCAGGTTCTGGCAGCCGACGGTCACAATCAGGTGCTGGGGATCGCTCGAGGCGACCAACATGCCGTGGCTATCCCTAAGCAGTGATTTCCCGGCTCCGGTGGCGTTCTTGTTTTCATCTACAGGGCAGGTGAGGGCAAAGGACGGCCAGGAGCCTACATCCAACCATTGCAACGGCATGGGCACAGCCGCCACCTGAACCGTGGCGTCACGCGAGGCGGGCTCCATAACGGCAAAGTCCACACTGATTTTTTTTAAGGTAGGGTAGATTTCCTCAAGGGTCTTCTGCTGCTGCGGAGTTCCCCAAGCGTCTGCGATTTTCATCAGGCCGGCATAATTCTCAGGGTGATAGCGCCGGATGCAATCCAGCAAGGTCGTGGCGCGCCAGACAAACATGCCACTGTTCCAAAGGTATTTTGACGATCCTGCCTTGAAATAGAGGTCAGCCATCTCGGCGACCGGTTTTTCTTTGAACTGATCCACGATCGACGCGCCCTCTCCGAGCGATTTGCCGAGCTGCAGGTAGCCATAGCCTGTGGCCGCGTGGGTGGGGGCGATACCAAAGGTGACTAAAGTTTGAGGCATTTGTTCGGCGAGGCGGTAGCCTTGATCCACAATTTTTAAAAATGGGGCGATAGGCTCGATGATGTGGTCCGCTGTAAAAATGGCGATCACGGCATCAGGATCATTTTTCGAGAGGATCGCGGCGCTGAAACCAACGGCGTTCAGGGTGTCACGGGCGCAGGGTTCGCCTAGAAATTGATTGGTGCCCAATTCGGGGAGCGCTTGCCGCATCAGGGATTCTTGTTTGTTCGCCGCGCAAATATAGCGTTGCGCTGACGGGACAAGGCCTTCTAGCCGCTGGATCGCAATTTGAACCAGACTTTGACCATTGATAAATGGCAATAGTTGCTTGGGCATCGCATCCCGGCTCATGGGCCACAAACGCGTTCCTGATCCGCCCGCCATAATTACAGCATATCTCATGATTTATAGTCTCCCCGTGTTACGCCGTCTAGCTGGCGTCATCCTATCCAATAGGTCTTTCTGCCATAATTAACATCTTCCCGTCAATGATCTCAACTGTTTCACCAATAGCGGGCATCAGGTCAAGCCAGCCGCTTTGGAATTCGATCACGGAGTGGGCGCTCCAGCCGCCCCAGACCATCCTCCACGGTTTTATGTTCAGCACGATCTTGGTTATCTGGTTGTGTGCGTTAAGAAAAATGAGGTCGAGCGGAAAACGCATGAAGCAGGTGTGGATGGAGCCGCAGGGACGCAGAAGCAATCCTGTGCCAGCGCCAAGTTCGCGTTTTCCCATCAGCCCGACACTCCGCCTCCAGAAAGTGTCAGCAAGGATCAGATTGGTGACCAGAGGCTTTTGACGGTGGAGCAGAGTAGCCATTTTTTGCTGTGCGAACGTTGCACCTTTTTGCTCTGGATTATCGGATGTTCTTTTCTATATGCCGCCGGATATCCGCTTCACTGGCAGGGAGGACCGCGCAGCGGGTGGGGAGATCGCGCAATGCCTCAAGAATAGGATGGTGTGCCAGATCTTCGCCGGTAGCATCCTGTATGGCTTGGCTGAACTTCGCCGGATGCGCGGTGGCCAAGCAAATCATGGGGGAGTCCGGTGTGATGTAGGGTTGAGCCACATGCACTCCGACGGCGGTATGCGGATCCAGCAGGTAGCCATAACGGGTCTGAAAATCCTTGATTGTCGCCAGGGTTTGCTGGGTATTGCCCGAACCCGCACAGATCAGGTCGTCGATTTTGCCATTCGCAAGGGGGGGCACGGTGATTTTTCTGTCCGTATCAAACTGCTTCATCGCCTTGCGCAGGGCCACTGGGTCGGCGCCCAGTCGATAATAGAGGTAACGTTCGAAATTACTGGCAACCTGAATGTCCATGGAGGGGCTGATTGTGGCATGGACGGCGTCACTACGGTACTCCCCGGTGTTGAAGAATCTCGATAAAATGTCATTTTCATTGGTGGCCAGCACCAAGCGGTTGATGGGTAGCCCCATTTTAGCCGCCACATAGCCAGCGAAAATATCGCCGAAGTTGCCGGTGGGGATTGAGAATTGAACGGACTTCGCGCCTGTCAGTCGCATGACGCGGAAGGCGGCAAAGAAATAATACACGACCTGGGCCAACACTCTTGCCCAGTTGATGGAGTTGACGGTTCCGAGTGAATAGCGGTCTTTGAATTCCAGGTCGCTGAAAATGGTTTTCATGATCCGCTGACAGTCATCAAACGTACCGTCCACCGCGACGTTAAAAACATTGGCATCGGGGACGGTGGTCATTTGCCGTTCCTGTAAGGGGCTCACCCGACCGTGCGGATGCATCACAAAGATGCGGATACGCTCACGGCCTTTGACGCCATCGATGGCGGCACTGCCCGTATCGCCACTGGTGGCGGCAAGGATGTTCATTTCCTGACCGGTTTTTTTTAGGATATACTCAAAAGTATTGCCCAGAAACTGGAGCGCCACATCCTTAAAGGCGAGGGTGGGGCCGTGGAAAAGTTCGAGGATATGGAGGTTTCCGACGCTGCGAACAGGAGTCACGGCAGGGTGCCGGAAGGTGGCATAGCTTCGGGTAATCAAGTCGCGTAAGTCCGACTCGGGAATATCGGTATAGAGCCGTATGACCTCAAAGGCCAGATTGGGGTAGGATAGAGAGCTCCATGACTGAAGTTTGGCGGAGACGTCCGGGATCACGGTAGGGAGCAGGAGCCCCCCGTCGCGTGCTAGACCGGTCATGACGGCATCCTGAAATCCTCGACTCTCCTTTTCACCACGAGTGCTGATGTATTGCATGGCGCAAACCATAGGTCATGAGGAAAGCGACAGGCAAGGAGAAACTGTGCTTTTTTTAAAGTGACAGCGGCGTCTCGCCGCTGAAAAACCAGGCCGGGAAAGAATGGTTTTATTGATCCCATCGGGTAGGTTTTAGCCCAAAGACCTTGCTCATGCGAGACCTAGAATCACTTGCGCATAACTGATAATGCGTTATGCGCATTGTATGGGTGTAGCTGCGCGTGTCCCCACGCGCAGGGGGATTCGGAACATAGGACAATGCGGTTAGCCCAAAATCTCCGGGAGACTATAGCTTTCAGGCCCGGTCATAAGTTGTCTTTTTGACACGCCGGTTCTTTCGAATCGAAGGAAGATACCCCAGGCCGCGCTATGATTGGTTCCCAAGGCAACGATCACTTCGTGTTCACCGGCAGCCGCCTTGAACGCCGTTCTGTTTTTTTCAGTCGTTGCTGGATTGATTCCATTTTGGTCATAAACCAGCAATATCCCATCGACCCATGCCTTGGCGGGACCGTCATAACCAAGCACCAACATTAATGGCATCGCTTCTTTGCAAATGAACCGACAGGCGAAATACACTAAGTCATCTTGGGTGCCGCGTTGTGCGATTTCAGGGCGGATACTGCAGAACGGTTCAGTGAACGTCCGGGACTTCATCTGTAACGCCTTGAGCTGGGTAGGGCATTCCAACGTTTCAAGTTTACCTGCCGAAGGTTGAAAAGCGCTGATCCTTAGGGTGTTGGTAAAAGGGGTGATGGCACGCGGAAGCCCGATGCGGAGGGGGCCGAACACTGGCAAGGGGCGGCCGGCTTCATCAGTGATGTTGCAGTAGGGGTCCGTGCCGTAACCATAATGAAGAGACATTTCTGCTATATCGGCAGGAGATAAACCTGAGCGAATTCGAGCGCGTGAGCCCTCTAGCTCAATGGCAAAATGATTGGAGCTTCCATTTGGCCCCACAATTGAAAACCCGCTAGGACGGTCCTTGGAGCGCAGCTTACCCACCACGTTATCAAATTCCACAACGGCTACGCCGAGGTTGCGTACGGATTCGATGGAGACTTCCCTGGGCGAGATCGGGGGGAGGCCCGCTTTGCGCCCTACACGCAGAACTTGCATGGCCTCTGCGAGGCTGGTACCAAGCACATACTGTCCAGCACCGCTGATATGTATCGCGTCATCCAGTGGCAAATCGATGGCGGGTACGGAGGCCAGATGCTTGACTATTTTAGGCAGGTCAAGTTGTTGTTGCTGAATCGAGTTCCAACTCGCGGCATTTTCCGGGCCCCAGCCGATGACGCGCGCGATCTGAACCATTACAATGGGCAGTGTTGGGTCGCCGCCGTCATGACGCAAGGCGCTAATGAATTCCTTCATTTTAGCGGTAAAAACTTTGGCCTGTTGGGGGTTGGCATCGCTGCAACCCTGATACCAGATCATGCCTGCAACACGGCCGCCATTTTTGTGGAGACGCCGGATCATGGCGCCGTAAAGACTTTTGCCCCCCTCGTTTTTACGTTTGGGGTCCCATTGCTCCATGGATGTTCCTCCATGGGCGCAGGCCAGCATCCCTTGCGGGATACCGGTCAAGCGGTACAGTTCAACTCCAAACGCAGGTCCAGGACAAACGCCACAATCTTTGTCCGGTTTGCCCGGGCGTGTTCCGCCGTTGAGATCGGTGTGAATTGGATCGACGCTCTCCCACATGTTATGGACGGGGTCTTGGGCCTTAGCCCAGCGATCCTCCATGAAGAAAGCGCGAACCTGAGGATCAACTGCGAGCCTTTTTTGGGGAAATAATCCACAACCTTGCATATTGGATTGTCCGCCAAGCAACCAAACATCACCTACCAGGATATCCTGGATGGTCAGGCTTTCGTCACCCGCCTGAAGTTCGATGGTGTAAGGCCCCCCCACGGGTAAGCCCTTGAGGCAGCCGCTCATTTTGCCGCGCGCTGCTATCCCAACCTTAATTTTTGCGAAGCCCTTTACCACATTTTTGCCAAGGCGAACGGACGCCGTAACGGGCCCTTTGGTTTCGCAGAGCCCCGAAAAAACGGCCTCGCTAACATTCTTTTTATTCCGTTGCGTAACCATATGGTTCAAGAGGCCTGTTTCGATTTTCATGGATAATCCTTCGTTAAAATGTTCGTCGTAGAAATCGCAAAAGGAGAAATACTATTCACAAAAAAGGTTTAAAGACAATACTTTTGGGAGGGTGTTTTTTTGGCGCTTCTGGGTTTGTGGGGGGATTTTTCCGGTCAAAAGCCTGACTTACGTGTAAGCTGGGGTCATGAAAAACATGAAAGACACGTTGCTTTACCAGCAGATTCTTGGAAATACGACCCCGTGGTCTGTCAGCGAGG
>JBBQNS010000054.1:0-23365 GCA_038330175.1 Kiritimatiellia bacterium | reverse complement strand
GGAGAAACCGGGCCACAGTCGGCAGCCAGGCGCGGAAGGGCGCGGCGAAGTTGGCGTTGTTGAAGGTGCCTGAGGTGATGAAGCCGAGGCGTCCGCCGGGGCAGAGGACGTCGAGGCCGCGTTCGATGAAGTAGAGATAGGCGTCGGCGGTGCCGGCATAGCAGCGGAACTCACGTTCAAAAGCAGGTTTGCAGGGGCCCAGCCACTCTTGGCGAATGTATGGCGGGTTGCCGACCACGCAATCGAAGCCGCCGGCCTCAAATACTTGCGGGAAGGCGGCGCGCCAATCGAAGGCATCGGCGGCAATGTCAGGCGGTAAATCAGCGGCGGGAGCAAAGCCGAGCAGGTGCGCGAAGATGTCGGTCAAGAATTGCCCTTGAAGAGGCTTCTCGTTCAAGTTCAGAAACGCGGGGTCCGCCGCTGTGCGGGCCCATTGTTCCGCGATGGCCGCGAGTTCCGGGGACAAAGTTGGAGTGAAGCCAGTCAGGAGGCGAACCAGGAGATTGGGGCTGAATAGGGGTTTGAAAAGGCCTGACGTCGGGTTGATGGGCAAAAAGATGATAGACTCCAAACCTTTCATCCATTAGATGTGACGGACATTATGAACACCTCTATGACGGGCATCGCTCCAAAACCTATCCACACGGTGCAGGTGCGCGAGTTGGTTGAGTTTGTCCTGCAATGCGGCGATCTCGGCGCAGGGCGGCAGTTTGTCGGACCGCGACGAGCCCTGGCAGGAATCCGTGGACACCAAAAGGTTCAGCGATCCCGCCCCGCTGAATATCAATCCGAAATTCCCATTGAACTCCGGGTGGAGGCTGATAAATTCACGCTGTTGATCCGGGGTCGCATCGACGGCGTGTTGGCCACACCCCAGGACGTGTGGCTCGAGGAAATTAAAACAATCCAGGGAACGTGGGATCATGTTGCCGATCCGCTGCATTGGGCGCAGGCGAAGTTCTACGGATACAGCCATGCTCGGGCTCACAGCCTGAACGAACTCGCCATTCAATTGACGTATCTGGAAATTGACACCAGCAAGGTCACCGAGTTTCGGCAGGTCTATTCATTTGCCGAACTGGCAGAATTCTTTGATGCCACCACCGCCGTCTATGTGGATTGGCTCCGTGAACGTCATCAATGGTGTCAGGAGCGGGACCAGTCGATACATACTCTTGAGTTTCCTTTTCCCACTTATCGTAAAGGGCAACGTGAACTGGTTGCTGCGGCATCTCGAGTCTTGAACAATGGGGGCCGGCTGTTCCTGGCCGCGCCGACCGGCATCGGTAAAACGATCTCCGTTTTATTTCCCGCAATCAAAGCCTTGGGTGAAGGAAAAATCGAGCGGATATTCTACCTGACCGCACGCACGGTCGGGCGCTCTATCGCTGAAAAAGCATGCACTGATTTGCGTAAAGGAGGATTAAAGATTCGCGTCCTGACGCTCACCGCGAAGGAAAAAATATGTATTCGCGTGGGCCAACCCTGTGATCTGCTGACGTGCCCCTTGGCCAAGGGATATTACGACCGCGTCAAACCTGCGATTCGCGAGGCTTTGGAACGGGAGCGAATAACCCGGGCCGTGATTGAATCTGTCGCCCTGAAACATCAGGTTTGTCCCTTCGAACTCTCTCTGGATGTGTCCAGTTGGAGCGATGCGGTGATCTGTGATTACAACTACGTCTTTGATCCCCAGGTTTATCTACGCCGGCACTTTTCCGAGGTGGGCGGCGAATACGGATTTCTCGTGGATGAAGCTCATAACCTGGTGGATCGGGCGCGTGAAATGTTTTCCGCCGATTTGGATGGACACGAAATTATCACTGTCACAAAGGCGATCAAGCGCAGCGCTCCACTGGCGGCTAAGGCGCTAACGAAATTATATTCAGAGTTGAGAAATCTGGGCGGTTTCCCGGCACCCTCCACCGACGCCATGGGGGCTTCTGATCTCTCCGTTGAACTCAATTTGTTCCCCGTTCAAGCGGCACCCGACGGAAGTGGCGAATGCGGTATCAGCACTCGTCCCGACTGTCCCGAGACGTTGCTCGTGTTGCTGGAAAACGCCCTCGATGAGATGGAGACCTGGCTAGCGAAAAACCAGCCGACCGAGTTTCGTGCGGCTCTCCTCGCGTTCTATTTCCGCCTCTATTCCTTCCGGCGTACCGTTGAACTATACGATGAGCGTTTTGTGACGATGATCGAAAAGGGTTCGAATGTGAAGATCAGGCTGTATTGCCTGGATCCTTCGTTTTTGCTCCGTCTGGCGTTAGGCCGTGGCAAAGCCGCGATCTTTTTCTCTGCCACCCTCACGCCGCTGGATTACTATCGCACGCTCCTTGGAGGAACACCGGAAGATCCGGGACTGCAACTGCCGTCGCCATTTCCTCCCGACCATTTGGCCGTGATGATTCAAGATCGGATTCAAACCCATTTCAAGGGGAGAGTGGCGTCGCTGGGGGATGTGGCCGAGGCGATCGGAACTTTGGTACAGGGTCGCCGGGGCAATTACCTCGTCTATTTTCCGTCGTATCACTACCTCAACAGCGTGCTAACGGAATTCAAGGCTAGGTATCCAAGTTTCCCGGTTCTCATCCAAAGACCCGGCATGACCGAACCCCAGCGTGATGACTTCCTAGCCGCTTTTTCAATCGAGCATGGTGACACCCTCGTTGGTTTTGCCATACTGGGCGGGATTTTCGGTGAAGGGATTGACTTGGTCGGCGAGCGCTTGATCGGGGCGGTCATCGTCGGTGTGGGCCTGCCACAACTGTCGGTGGAACGAGATTTGATCCGCGATTACTTCCAGGAGCAGAACTCGGATGGCTTTGGTTATGCCTACACTTTTCCGGGCATGAATCGTGTGCTTCAAGCTATTGGGCGCGTCATCCGCTCGGAAACCGACCGCGGCGTGGTTCTTCTCATTGACGCCCGGTTCAGTGAGCTACGCTATCGGCGTCTCTTTCCGGCGTGGTGGAAATTTGTCCGGGTGCGGCATGTCGACGCACTGAGTGACGCCATTGATGGCTTTTGGAAACCGCGGCTATGAGTCGTCGTGCTTGCAGGAACGACGCTCAACAGTTCGCACCTATAGCCGTGATCTCGCGCATGAAAGAATTGCCCAATGCCACACGTTTTTTGATTTGCCCAGGCGTACGCACCAGAACATCCATTTGATCATACAGCTTCGTATGGATAGTCGATCATGGCGGGCGGGAATGATCGGCGAGAAGGCGGCGGTCAGGCGGCGAGCCAGGAGATTGGGGATGAATAAGGGTTTGAATCGGGTGATTGAAAAAAGATTTTTCTCAGGTAGGGCGAGGTGTCCCTGCCAAGCCGGATTGAAGTTTGACCATGAAAAGTGCCGAAAACGACTGAAGTTTTTGGTGACACTAAACTATACAATGATTTTCTTTCGTGTTTTTCGCGTGTTTCGTAGTTTAACTCTCCTTTTTAAGTGCATACAAAATACCCAATTTGACAACTTGACACAAAAACGGATCAAGGCCTATTCTATCTTTATAACAGGAAAGGACTAGCACCATGAAAACGATGGCAGTAGGCGAGTTAAAGACCCATTTTTCGTCTGTTCTCGAAGAAATCAAAGCGGGGCACACGATCGCTGTGGGCTATGGCAAATCACAGCGCAAAATTGCCATGCTGGTACCCTACCCCCGGTTTCGCAAACAGGCTGTGCGCAAACTCGGGATATTGGCCGACCACGGCTCCTGTCGTTTTCAGAAAGATTTTTCCCTCTCGGATGAGGAATTCGTCACCTCATGAACTGCCTGCTGGACACGCATGCCTTCCTGTGGGCTGCTTTCGAGCCCAAGAAACTTAGCAGCCGCGTTCGCCCCATTCTGACCGATCCTGACAACAACATTTTCGTAAGCGCCGTGACCTTTTGGGAGATTTCCCTGAAATTCGCCTTGGGCAAACTCGAATTGAAAGGAGTCTCTCCCGAAGAACTTCCTGATGTAGCCACTCGAATGGGATTCGAGTTAATCCCGATGGAAGCCGAGGAGTCTGCCGCGTTCCACCGGCTTCCACGACAAAACCACAAGGACCCCTTTGATCGAATGCTCGTGCATCAGGCTATTCGCCGCCACAACGTCCTGATCTCAGCGGATCCCAGCCTGGCTCAATATGAGATCCAAGGCTTGCGATTATTGTGGTGAGAAAAGCAGGGAACATAGGATTTCAACCACGGCGTAGACTTCGACGCGCGGGATGACAAAGCAGACCCGGACGTCATTTACCTCGAATGGAAGCGACTCCGGCTTGGCCGCTTCCGGCGCGTATAATCGCACGCTCGAAACCTGTGCCCCGCGAGGCATGACCACCTGGCATGTGATCTTTTCTGCCGCAATGGGGCATTCAGCGACCGGATTTTGCGGTAATCCAGCTGACCGGGCTTCGTCGCGATTATAGTTCACCAGATGCAGAACGCGGCGACCCTTCCCCGTCCATGGCATCACCTTGACTGTCCAGGGTGCGTCAACCGCATATTGAGCCTTCGCTTTAAGTTGATCGGCCAATCCCAGGGCGGCCTCCTTGGTGACGGGGCGTACAGAACCACCCCGCCGCGCAAAATCGTCCAGCATGCCATTGACCGAAGGTGAGAGCGTGGCTCCCTGGGGAAGGAGGAGTGTCGTGTAGCGGGCGAGGCGGCAGGTGGTAACGTTCCCGTCGGCCAGCACTTCAAAGGGAACCTGGCGCTCACTCAGAATGCGGACGGCATCGCGGAAATTCCCCGCCGCCTTGAAGTCTCCCGCCTGAATGGCGACGCGCGGCCAAAGAAACGCACAGTCCGCTGCCGGTTCTAAGCCCTGATACAATTCCGGGGCTTTTCGGGGAAACCGTAAATAAGCCGACAGCTGGCGATAGCCTTCCGGCTCGGAAATGGTCATATACAAGCCCATACCGCTCCCACCCGTGGCCAAGGCCTCGGCCACATTGTTGCGCACGCGGATCGGTTCATACTTACCCAGCATAAACGGCTTGCCGCCGCCCATTTCCCGCAGCCAGAGGCAATCGACCCAACTGTCTCCCAACTTATGTTCCGCCAGCTTGGTCGGGACGTTCCCCTCGCTATACCAGAAATAGTTTTCGCCGCGTCCCCACTGCTCAAATGGTAGAAAGGCGCGCTCCTCGAAAACTGACATATCCGAAAGATGATTCCACGTGGCCACGATCAGATCCTTTTTCAAGGAACGCCCGTAGTCGATGAAAATTTCGTCAAAAACACGTTTGTAGGCTGTGGCAGCCCAACGCATCTCCTCGCGATCCAGGGCGGGTGCATTCGTTGCAGGATAACCCGGAATCCGGGCATTGATTTCGTCGAACGGATGCGTGGCCAAATTCACGATCCCGAATTTTTTTCGTAATTCGTCTGCAGAAAATCGCCCGCCAAGCCAGCGGCGGAAATCGGCCTGGCAATAGGGGCAGGCGCAATTCCAGCGATAATTATAGTTCACCATCACGCCGTCAAGCCCGGTCCCTACGGCCAGTTTGAGCATGGATTTGAGCAGGGCTCGTGCATACGGACTGCTGGGACATAGCCCGAGGTAAAATCGGTCGCCAGGATTTTCCCGGCGGCGTCGCGCATCAGCAGTTCCCGCACATCAGGGCAAGGTCGCGGTCCCAGCAAATCCTCCGGCCACCCTTTTTCGTAGAAGGCCAGGAACCCATTCGTTTTCGAGAGGTCGGCAATAACATTAACCATCTGGAAATGGCCCACCACCTTAAGGCCGAGTTTGTGAATGAGGCGATTGGTCTCGCGCTGCACGGCGAGGGCTTCGCGCTGGCCGGAAACGGGAAGTTGCATGGGATATCCTACCGACTTCGGGTCATCGGCGTAACCATGGAACATGGGGCCGTAGAAGCCACACTGCACGATTTCAGGGCGGACTTCGCGGAGAAACTTCTCGAATACCGCGTTCGTGGTACCACCCCAAGTCACATAGAAGGAACGGAACCCGAAGGTCGGATCGGGAAGATCGGGATGCAAAGCAAATGCCGGCAAAGCGGCAACGAGGCTGATAAAGATCACGCCAGTCAAACCGAGAATCTTGGACAGGAAACGAGTGTTCATTTTGCAGTTCTTTATCTTATGAGCCTCTTACATTTTATCGGCCAACTCCACCACATCATAAAGATAATACCTAACAAGTACAGGCGAACAGGGTCGCCCGCGCGAACCTCGATATCCATCCATGGATCATCATTCGGCACGGCGCAAGCGCCGGCCCTACGAAAAAAATAAGGCATGGTGAGGTGGCCCGAATGAGAATTTCTGATGTCAGTGTTGACGCTCTCCTAAAACAGAACTAATGTGGGTGCCGTCGACGTTGAAACATGTGTCTTGGATAATTCAAAAAACAAGGAGAACGCCATGGGTACCGCAGGAAGACAAATCGTAGGCAAGGATGTAGACAAAATCATCGCCATGCTGAACAAGCTCTATTGCGATGAATGGCTGGCCTATTACCAATATTGGCTTGGCGCCAAATTAGTTAAAGGGCCCATGAAAGATGCGGTCATGGCCGAATTGATCCAACATGCCACAGACGAACTCCGGCATGCAGGACTCGATGCCGACCGGATTATCCAACTGGGCGGGACCCCGGCGCTCAGCCCGGACGTCTGGCTGAAATTGACCAATTGCGGTTACGACGCCCCCAAAGATCCTTACGTCAAGGTGATCCTCGACCAGAACATCGGTGGCGAACAATGTGCGATCAAGAACTACAATGAGCTGCTCAAATACAGCAGAGACCGGGATCCCGTGACCTACAACATGGTCCTACAGATTCTCCAGGACGAGGTGACCCACGAAGAAGACTTGCAAAACCTCATGGAAGATATGGAGATGATGATGAAGAGAGGTCTGAAATAGGGCTTCATGCTGATTTCGGATCACCCTTTTATCAAGCGATGGGCTCAGGGCGGGTCGGGCATTTTGCTCGCCGCCCTGTTCCTTTTAGCTATTCGTATTGCCTACCTGATCTGGGTCTGCCCTTACGATCTGGTCCCTGATGAGGCCCAATACTGGGACTGGTCCCGGCACCTCGACTGGTCTTATTACAGTAAGGGGCCCGCCATCGCCTGGCTAATTGCCGCCAGCGTACATTTTTTTGGCAACACCGAGTGGGCTGTTCGCCTGCCGGCCGCGCTTGCGTCTTGTGGTGCAAGCCTGCTATTAGCCCGCTTCGCCATCTCGGCCTCCGGAGGTGACCGTCGGGCCGGCTGGTTTGCCTTTCTGCTTTTCAATCTCATTCCCGTCTTTCAGGGAACCGCTCAGTTCATGACGACAGACGGGCTTTATTTTGTCGGTTGGGTCACGGCGGCATTCGTCGGCTGGCACATGGCCAAACGCCCGACCTCCTCACTTACTTGGTTCTTTTTGCTCGGGGCGATCATTGGCATTGGCATGCTATGCAAATACACCATCCTGCTGGTGCTGCCCGGCATCCTGATCTACCTCTTCCGCCACGGCGTTTACACCCGTGTCCAACGGCTGACCGCCCTGCTGGCCACCCTCTTTGGCGCCATTCTGTTTTCCCTTCCCATTTATATCTGGAATGCTCAACGGGATTGGCCGACCCTCGCCCATTTGATGGGGGCGACCCGACTTCCCGGGGGCGATGTTCCGGTCCACCAAAACTGGATCTATAACCCATTGTGGACCTTGTCCTACTTTCTCTTTCCCCTCATCATTCTGGCGCCTCCAGCGGCTATCCTACTTTTCCAAACCCTGCGCGAAGCCTTCAAGCCGCAAAACAGTCATACTCCATTCCGAAATATCTCCTCTTATGCGCTGTATACCGCCCTTCCCATTCTGGTCTTCTATCTGCTGGTTTCTTTACGCACTGACGTCAAACTCAATTGGCCGGCAGCAGGATTTACGGTGCTTCTGGTCCCTGTCGCTTGTTTTCTCGCCACATCATCCACCCCCGGTTCCCTCGCCCGTAATCTCTGGCGCTGGACGGTGGGCATCGGGCTTATCAGCATCCTCACTATTAGCGAGGGAAAAGCACCCTTAGCGGCCATTAATGGAGCCGAAATCCTAGGCTTCAAAGTCGATACATCACCCATCCTGGAGCGCATCACTGGATTCAAAGATACGGTTGAGAGTGTTGAGCGTGCAGCCCGCGAACTGGCCAACGATACGGGGCAGGACCCTTTTTATATCGCCTCATCCTATGGCCGGGCCGCCTTACTGGCTTTTTACGGCAAAGGTCAGCCGCATGTGTATAGTGCAAACAGCTATTTTGGCGGGCGGGAATCCTCTTACGATTATTTCCCGGACACCGATCTGGGCAATCCGCAGCTTCTGGGACGCCCTGCGATTCTTTTGGATAACGAGCAGTGGATCTGGGAGAAGTCTCTCTATTTTCAGGTCATTGAGCGCTCTCGTTTTCCGGGGCGCGTTTATTTTGCTTATGAGTATCGCGGCCCTTGGCGTGAAAAGCATACACGGTGACCTTCAAGGCCGATGTTTTCACGATGTAGCACCGATCTATGATCGGAAATTCCGGGAGATTCCGCACACAGTGCGGTGCTACATCTCCTTCCGCGTTGACTTAGACCCCGCTCCACCAGTATAAAAGCATAACTTTTGAGGAGATTTCCTAACTTGCGCATTGTTTCACGATATGTCCGCAATAGCTATCTGGTCACGTTTGTGATGACCTTGCTCGTCTTGACGTTCGTCATGTGCGTCATGGTACTTTTCCGCATTGCGGACGTCATTGCCATGGGGGGCTCGCTTTACCTGATTGGCAAGATTTTTGTCGCAGGTCTCCCGCCCGCCCTCGGGTTCTCCATTCCGTTCAGTATCATCACGGCCGCCCTTCTGACTTTTGGCAAGCTCTCGGCTAATGGCGAAATTACGGCCATGAAAAGTAGTGGCATACGTATGCTTCAAATCATGCGGCAGCCCATCCTTTTCGCGATACTGATGTCCACCGCATGCCTCTACCTGAATTCCACACTGATTCCGGAAAGTTACAGCATCCGGCGCGATACGCTCCGCCAACTAGGAATGGAGACCCCGCTGCAACTAATTGAGGAAGGACGCCCCATCCGCGATTTCCCGGGAATGACCTTTTATATTGGCAGTAAGCACGGCAATCAAATTGAGGACATCATCATCTACCAGTCCTCACAAAAGAATTCTCCTGCGCGCGAAATCCGAGCGCAATCGGGAACCGTTTCATCCTCGGAAGACAAAAAAAGCATTCTCGTTGATTTGTATAATGTGCGCATCGACCCCTTTTACGAAGACCGCCCCGGCGCAGGAACCGCTAGCCATTTTCCCTATTTAATTGATCTTTCCCGGCTGACAGGAGGTGATTCCACCAAAAAAGCGAAACGCAAAAGCGATATGTCGCTAGACGAAATCATGGAGACGCGGGCCAACCTGCAACAATTTTATCCAGAAATGGATTCCCTGTCTCTTGCCAAGCAAGATATGTCGCTAAAAGTCGAATTCAACAAACGGATTGTGCTGGCCGTCTCCTGCATCATTTTCGTCCTGTTGGGCGCCCCGCTGGCTACCAAAACCCATCGTCAAGAAACCACTATCGGGATCGGCATCAGCCTAGGTTTGATCTTCGCCTTCTATCTTTTTGTGATTGTGGCTGAAACCTTGGTCAAGTATCCGTGGATCCAACCCCATCTGGTATTATGGATACCTGTGGTACTGGCCACCGGACTCGGACTGATTCTTATTAAGCGCTGTGATTGAAATCTCCTCATCTTCATACCGCAAACTATGGCTCCCAGACCTGGCCTGGATCCTTTTGCTTATTTTTGTGGCCGTCGTCCCCTTCCTAACCCCGACTTTGGATTTGAAGTTGATGTCCCTGTTCTATCAGGTCGGCTCCGACCTGCATCCCTGGCCGTTCAAATTCAACAGCTTCTTTCGCTTCTTTTACACCTTGGGCACGCTCCCGGCGCTGTTTACCGCTCTGGCAGGTCTGGGCGCGCTCGTTGCCGCTCGCTCCCGCCCGGCATTGAAGCGTTGGCGCTGGCACGCGGCTTTTGTATTCCTGACTCTAGTGATCGGACCGGGCCTTTTTGTCAACACCCTCCTCAAGGATCATTGGGGGCGACCGCGCCCCAAAATGGTCACCGAGTTCAGGGGCCACCAGGAATACCAATGCTTCTATGAAATAGAACCGGGAAGCAAAGGAAAGTCGTTCCCCTGCGGACACAGCTCCATGGGGTATTATTTTGTCGTGCTCTATTTTCTAGCGCGTCGTCGCAAATTGATCCGGTTTTCCTTGCTGGCCGCAGCGATGATATATGGCTCTTTAATTGGAATCGCGCGCATGGCTTCGGGCGCTCATTTTGCATCCGATGTAGTCTGGTCGGCTGTTTTTCCCTGCCTTGCTGCCTGGATTCTCTATTATTTTGTTCTTAACGTGCCGCTCCACGAGGATCAGCCAACTGACCTGACAGACTCTTCTGTCTGGCAGACCAAATGGCTACTCTGGATTGCGCCCTTGCTTGCCGCGGCAACCATTGCGGCCGTCCTTCTGGCCACTCCTGCTTTTGAAAAAATAGAGATTAATGAAGCCATTCCCTCAGGAAGCCAAAAGGTTATTGTGGAAATGGTGGTGGCAAAGCCTAGTGAGCGGTTCACCGATTTCTGTTTTGTGGAGGAAAAGGTCGCTACAAATTCCTCCAACCGGATCCTCATATCAGGTGAAGTGCAGGGATTTGGCTGGCCCTGGAGCCGGATTCCCTATCACGTCACCTGGGGTCAAACCAATGGGATCCCCCTCATGCGATTCACCTGTATCCCGAAGGGTAAATTTTCCGAGTTAGACGGCTATCTCACCATCGAGGCCCCCGCCGGCACCCAGATCACACGCATTGAACCTTAGCGTTTATACCGGATGCAGGCTAAGACTTTGACGTTACCCATCCGCTCAATCATAACCCGGTTATCGTTCTCAATCTGCCCCCAGCGGCCTGGGGTGGCTTGATTCAATACCACCCCCAGAACGGCCAGTTTAGCTGCATTCAGAAGTCGTAGTGAAAGCAGCGTATGATTAATGGTTCCCAGCCCGGGTCGAGCTACCAACACCACCGGAAGCTGTAGGCGAACCATTAGATCCAGCATGGTTTCTTGCGGGTTCAAGGGTACCAGAACGCCCCCCGCCCCCTCAACGATCAGCACATCATAGTTTTGCCTTAACCGGTGATACGCATTTTCTATGCGTTTGAGGGAAATACGTTTACCCGCTAGTTTGGCAGCCAAATGCGGAGAACAGGCGGGTTGAAAACAGTAGGGCGCCATATCGGCCTTCTCAGCAGTCGAAACGCGTAATCCACTGGCCTTGAGCGAGGCCTGCAAGTCAGGCGCCACCCAACTTCCTTTTCTTTGATGACACCCCGTCTGGACCGGCTTCATGGGAGCCACATTCCAGCCTTCCAGCCTAAGGGCCGCCAATAGCCCTGCCGCCACAAAGGTCTTCCCCACCCCGGTATCGGTTCCTGTTATAAATACACCATTTTGCAAATTCATGATTTCAAAGTATAGAAAAGGGGTATCAAGACTTCACCACTAATTTTCACCCGTAAAAGCCTCTTGCCCCCCCGCAGACGACACGGAGGTCGTCCCTCCATTTTGAAAGAAAAACAGACTAAACTTTATTGGGTAGGTCGCGCGCTATGAGCGCGACATTCCCTCCTGTGTGCATGTCCAGACCATTTCGGGGAAGGTTAATAAGTCCAACGGCACGTCGCAAGCGGCGGCCCTACATAGAATAGCCCGATGCAGGTCCGGGAATCACCAAAGCGAAGGTCTGACAGCGCTTGGCTCTCGCTTTGGCCCATTTTTTAACGGACATCACCCCCAGGAATTCCTTGGAACGCCAACCGATATAGCCCTGCACGTATCCCACCACTTTCCCAGCCCCACACACACTTGACTCAAAGTCCTCGCGGGGGCATACCAAAAGAGGAAATTTTCGAATATCCGCCGGCGTTAAGGTGTCAGAGATCTCCTGGGGGGTAATCAACCCGCCGGACAAGACCCGGATCTGGCTGACATAAACCAGGTTCACCCCGCGCATTGCAATCGGTGTCCCTGCAGGATAGACGGATAAAATTTTATGGGTCATTTCCGGGGCAGCCGAGATAAAGAATACGGGCCTCACCATACTATCCAATACCGATGCGACCAACAACAGCGACACCCCAAATGCCGTCAAGCACACGGGCGGAACCCAGCGCGTAATTCCCCTTATTAAAATCAAAGCGAGCCCGGCAAAAATAAAACCAGCCGCTATCAAACGGGCATCAATCTTCCAGCCTCCGTATATCAATCCCACCCCCAACGCGAATAACACCCAATAAAACCCCTGAAAGATCCTGCGTAAATAGAGCCTCGCATGCGACTGGCGGAATCCCGCACACAGAAGAACCGCAAATAAAACCGCGAGTTGCGGAAACGCGGCCAGGAAATAACGGGCCCGCTGAATGTTGCCCAAAGTAAAAACAACATAAAGCAGGACAATCCAAGCGACCATGAACCCCATTTCGCGGCGATGACTGACAAATACTCTTAGTCGTTTCTGCCAGACAAAAATAAGCGGGATTGCCGCACAAATCGACCAAGGCAGCATCTGAACCAAAAAAGAGGCCAGATAGACCCCCGCATTCGAAAGGATATACCACTTGCTACCGGAGAAACGCTCGCCAACTTGATCCCCCAGGAAGTCTGAGGCGGCAGTTGAACCGTGCCAGAAAAAAGCTAAGGCAAACCATGACATCGCCACAGCCAGAGCCGTCACCATCACAGGACCCTGAATCAAGTCGCGCCATTTAACCCCGGGCGGGCGGGCGATTAAAACATAGCCGAACACGAAGGCTACTGGGAGCAATCCAAACAAGCCTTTGGTCATCACCGCCAAGCCTGCCCCCAGATAAGCCAAAACAAAAGGCGTTAACGAGCGCTCGCCCTTGAAAACAAGACGCACAAAGCCGATCATGCTAATCAGCAAACAAAGTGTAAGTAGCATATCGGGCGTTGAACGGATGGACATGTGCATCACAGTCTGGTTGGAGGCTATGATGGCGGCCGCAACGAGCGCCTCTGGGCGACGCCTGAGCGTCAGCAGGGCGAACCAATATGTAAGCCAGACCACGAGTGTCCCGGCCACGAGAAACGGAAGCCTTGAAGACAAATAACTGATCCCTAAGGCCTTGTAACTTAGCAGCACGGCCCAGTACGTGAGGATCGGCTTTTTAAACCGGAGGGTTCCATCACTGTAGGTTGGAATAAAATAATTTCCATTTTGTGTCATGCCAATGGCCGCATCCGTGTAGAAGCGCTCATCTCCCCGCCAGCGTGACACACTCGGAAGCAGAGGAAGGCACAAAACGAAAAATAGCGCGACCAAAGCGAGCATTCCGAAGAAATACCCGCGCCGGAACCAGGAAAAACGGTTTTGGAATTGAAGCATTTGAACAGACTAATTTGAATATACCAGATTGCACAATAATTAACTTCAAGCTAAAGTTTCTCAAATTTAAAAACAGGGAGCGATAATATTAACACCGAAAATGACACCCCCATTTGGCTACCCAGACTCGCTTTAGTCGTGCTGGCATCCATCACCCTCCTCCGCGTTATTGGAGCACTGACGTGGGAACTATTGCCCGAAGAATCCTATTACTGGATGTATGCCGCCCATCCGGCGCTTGGCTATTTCGATCACCCCCCCATGGTGGCGTGGGGCATTCACCTCGGAACCGCCTTACTCGGACATAATGAATTCGCCGTGCGGTTGCCGACGCTCCTGCTTTCGCTGGGCACCGCCGTACTCCTGTATAAAATCGCTCAGTCGTGGTTTGGCACCCGATCGGCCTGGTGGACGATCATCCTGTTCTCCGTGGCGCCGATCTATGCCGGCTGCGGGGTCCTGGCCTTCCCAGATGGGCCACTGATCTTTTTTTGGTCGCTCACGCTGTGGGCGTTGACCCGGGCACTTCGGGAGCCAGTGACGAGCTGGGGCTGGTGGCTTCTAGCCGGTATCGGAGTAGGCTGCGCAATGTTGTCAAAATATACTGCGGTCATGTTGGGTGCCTCTTTCTTGATATTTATATTGGCAGTCCCACGCCACCGGCACTGGTTGCGGCGTCCTCAACCGTGGGTAATGGCCTTATTGGGGGCGGCACTATTCACCCCTGTTCTAATCTGGAACTGGCAACACGACTGGGCCTCACTTCTGTTTCAATCATCACGGACCGCAACCTCCAAACACCATCCGCTGGTCGACGTGCCGGAGTTTTGGCTG
This sequence comes from Kiritimatiellia bacterium, assembly GCA_038330175.1. Classification (GTDB taxonomy): domain Bacteria; phylum Verrucomicrobiota; class Kiritimatiellia; order CAIKKV01; family CAITUY01; genus JAABPW01. The sequence goes on along the minus strand of JBBQNS010000054.1, from coordinate 9,053 downwards.
CTACAAATATTGATGCTTTCTCCAGGCCTCTTCGCCCTGCTGGCTCTGGCTCTGCAACGGGTCTGGCGACAAATCCGGCAGAAGGCGCCGGATGCCGAAGCGTGGATTTTTGCAGCCTCGTTTGCATTACCCCTCTTTGCGATGTTTATTCTGGCGAGTACCCGTACCGGCATCCGCCCCAACTGGACCGCGCCGGTATTCCTATCGCTGCTACCGGCCGCAGGCGTGATCATGGATGCCGGACTGAGTTCAGTGCGCGCCCCACGCTGGCGCGGCCTAGCTTGGATCAACGGAGCCGCCTGCTTCCTAGTCGCTTTGGTGGCTATCTCAACGCTGACCTTCGGGATCCCGCGGGCATGGGTTTATCGAATGGCGGGGAGCTGGCATCAAATGGCGGCATTGACCGTAACGGCGCATGACGAATTGCGCAAAGAAACCGGCCGCGACCCATTCGTGCTGGGCGCCGATCGCTACTATTTGGCCGCCGGACTTGGCTTCTACCTGAACACACCTAACGAGGTAGTGAACCTCTACGCACTCGACTACCCCGGGCTGAGCTTCCGGTATTGGACGGATCTGAACCGTTGGACAGGCGCGCCAGCGATTGTGGTTATGCACCCGAACAACACCCGTGTCATGAGCGAATTGAAGGATTATTTCGAAACCGTAGGAACGCCCAAAGAGGTGGGGTTCCGGCCACTCGACGGACGAAAACACCGATTATGGATGGTTAAATGTTACAATTATTCGCCTCTGAAACGCACGCCTGCTACACCCACTACGGATATGTGATGCGGGCAGATCGGCTCAGGTTTGTCGCGTGACACTGTGCGCGAAGGCCCGTTTCTCCCGTGCAGACATCTGTTTGATCACATACTCAGCCTGAGAGGCCGCCGAGCGGTTGGAATACTCCACCACCGCCAACAGTTTCTTCGGGGGATGGGCGCGCGTGTAACGGGCACCGGCACCCTTTTGATGGACGGCAAAACGAGCCTCCACATCCACCGCGATCCCAGTATAAACGCTCAAATCCTCACATTCAATGAGGTAGAGGTACCACGGCTTCCGCCGTTTAGCACCCTTTTGTTTCTGATCTTTCGCCATGAAAAGAACTGTGCCTCAAGCCGGTATGAATGGCAAAGTTTTAAATAAAGAGAGGCTCTTGCAAAACCCTGTGGACGACACGGAGGTCGTCCCTCCATATTGCAAGACAGGCCGTTTCCATCATTTTCTGGAGGGTCGTGCTCCGTCACGACCGTCTTCTCTGGAGGTTTTGCAAGAGCCTCAAAGAGGAGCCAGGATTCAGAATGCGCCTCCCTATTCACCGGCCTTTGGAGCGGGTGGAAGCGGGCCAGTTTCAGAGGTGATTAGCCGCACGGCACGGTCGAAGAAGAAATAGTCCCATGCCCAGTTGATCAGCACGAGAAGACGGTTTCGGAAACCTATCAGGAAGGCGATATGGACGAGTAGCCAGATCAGCCAGGCCAGAAAACCTTTAAGCTGGAGAGGGCCTAGTCGCACTACGGCGGCATTGCGCCCGATCGTGGCCATAGCGCCGGGTTCCCGATAGCGGAACGGCATTAGCGTTTTTGACGATAGATGCCGGCGGATATTGGCCGCCACCAACTCTGCCTGCTGGGTTGCCACAGGGGCGATCATGGGATAGGCGGATTGCCCCTCCCCTTCAGGCTGTGAACAGTCACCCAGCGCAAAGACTTCCGGATGATCCGGCAGTTGCAGTGTAGGTTGAACTCGGATGCGCTTGAAGCGATCCAATGGTATGCCCAAAGCGCTTGTCAGTCGCTCCGCCCGTACGCCTGCGGCCCACACTAGCGTTTGCGCAGGGATCCGTTCCCCACTTTTCAATAGAACATTGTGACCATCATAATCACTCACTGCCGCCCCAAAGCGAACTTCGACGAACTTGCTCCACAGCGTTTTTTCCGCTGTTTCTCTCAGCTTGGGCGGGAAACCGCCCAACAGGCGGTCGCCGTCCTCAAGCAGCACGATTCGCACATCTTTGATATTGAGCTGGTGATAATCGCGGATCAACACCAGGCGGATGAGTTCGGATAGTGCCCCCGCATATTCGACGCCTGTAGGGCCGCCCCCCACAACTACAAAAGTTAGCATGGCCCGGCGTATTTCAGGGGCCGATTCCTGCACCGCCCATTCGAACCGGCATAGCACGTGGTTGCGAATACGTTCGGCATCATCGAGATCTTTCAGGCCGAACGAGTTCGCGGTAACAGAATTCAACCCATAGAAATTGGTTTCTCCGCCTACCGCCAGAACGAGATAATCATAGGGCAGAATCCCCGAGTTCGTGGTCACGGTCTTTCCCGCCAGGTCAACTTGGGTGACCTCGGCCAGCCGGATATCCACATTCCGCTGAGCCTGGAGTATGGACCGGAGGGAGTGGGCGATATCCGTCGGGCCCAAGCCGGCCGTGGCGACCTGATACAGCAGTGGCTGAAAAAGATGGTAATTTCGGCGGTTAATTAATGTGATTTGGATCGGTGCATCCGCTAGATGCCGCACCACACGCAGTCCGCCGAATCCGCCACCTACCACAACAACATGTTTATTATTCCCGTTCATATTCAAATTTCCTTACGACGGAGAGTTTGAACAGAAGTACAGAAAGATCGCAAAGCAATATTTTAGTTAGATATCGTCCGAAAAGGGGTTCCCGAACAACGTTCAATAATTCTCTTCTAAGTTTTAGAGCATAGGATCTCAGGCTATCTGATCGCTCCTTGTTCGCGTCTCGATTCCACTATGTGATAAATCACCGGCAGCACGAGAAGTGTCAGGAATAGCGAAGACACTAAACCTCCGAGAACGACCGCCGCCAAAGGGCGCTGAATTTCTGAACCGCTCCCAGTTGCAAAGAGCATCGGTACTAAACCAAGCAGCATTGCAAGCGCTGTCATAAGGAGGGGTCTAAACCGTAAATCACATCCTTTCTTAACTGCGTCAGCCGTACTCAACCCCTCCTGCCGAAGTTGATTGAAAAAAGCCACCAGCATCACCCCGTTTCCGACGGCGGTTCCGAACAAAACGATAAATCCAATCGCGGCGGATACACTCAAGTTGATCTTGAGCAGAACCATCGCCAGAATTCCCCCCACCAGAGCAAACGGAAGGTTAGCAAAAACTATCAGAGCGCTCCGAATCGAGCCCAGTCCGGAAAAAAGCATCAGAAAGATCAACGCGATGGAGACGGGCACAACAATCTTGAGCCGTGTCATGGCACGTTGTTGATTTTCAAACTGGCCCCCGTACTCGATGAAATATCCACTTGGAAGCAATGACGCCACCGGCTGAATCTTCTGTTTAACTTCAGTCACAAAACTTCCCATATCGCGCCCCTGGATATTGCATTCCACAACGACCCGGCGCATGCCTTTCTCGCGACTGATCTGGGCCGGTCCTTCTGATTCTTCAATGCGAGCCAGCTGAGCCAAGGGAACTCGTGTGCCATCCGGTGCGGGGACGAGCAGCCGCCCCAATGCCGCAAGGTCACTCCGATCTTGTTCCGGAAACCGAACCAGAACGGCGAAACGCATCTGACCTTCAATCACGGTGGTGGCCACCTTACCCCCGACTGCCGTTTCTATCAGTTCATTAATGTCATCCGAGTTGATCTTGTACCGGGCAATGGCCTTCCGATCCACTATCACTTGAACCTGAGCCGCACCGGAGATCTGTTCAACCTTTACATCTTCCGCGCCGCGAATCCCGCCGATGATCGCCGCAAGCTTATCAACTTGCGGTTTCAGGACCTCTAAGTCCGGGCCAAACAGTTTGACGGCCAGATCGCTTTTAACCCCGGAAATGAGCTCGTTGACACGCAACGCTATCGGCTGTGAAAACGAGAGGCGAACGCCGGGAATGGCGACTAGATCCTCTTTCATGACCGCGATGAGACTCTCTTTTGTCCGCCCGGTATTCCACCCGCTTTCCGGATGAAGCATGATGATGATATCATTCTGCTCGGGGCCCATAGGATCCTCGGATATTTCTGCGCGCCCGGTCTTAGTGACGATGGTCTTAACCTCAGGGAACTTTTGAAGTCGCTTTTCGATGGCCGTTCCCACGGCCACCGATCCCTCCAGAGAAGCCGACGGAAGTCTGACGACATTAATCGCAATCGCCCCCTCGTCGAGTTGTGGCAGAAATTCCGTTCCCAGCAAAGGGATCAGGGTGAGTGTGCCTCCGAAAATAACCATGGCGATGACCACGGTCGTCCACCGGCGTCTAAGGACTAATGACAGCACCGGCAAATATAAGCGTTTCAGTAGCCGGAGCGAGAGGTTGTCGCGGGTTGTCTTGTGCCCATGCAAAAAGAACGAACACAACACGGGAATGATGGTCAGGGCCACCAGAAGCGATCCCATCAACGCAAAGCACATGGTCTTGGCCAGCGGCTTGAACATCTTCCCTTCCATCTGTTCAAGAGTGAATAATGGCAGGAAAACGATAATGATGATGAGAATCGCAAAAATGATGGGCCGCGCGACCTCCCGAACCGCTTCATGAATGATGAGCTTTCTCGGCTCTCCTGAATGGGCTCTCTCGGTAAGATGGCGCGCAATGTTTTCCGCAACGACAATGGAGGCGTCCACCACCATTCCGATGGCAATGGCCAAGCCTCCCAAGCTCATAAGGTTTGCCGAAAGGCCCTGCGACTGCATTAATACAAACGTAAAAAAAGCCGTAAAGGGGAGCGAGAGTGCGACGATCACCGCCCCCCGGAAATTTCCGAGCAACAGAAACAGGATGATAACCACAAAAATGGCCCCTTCCCGTAAGGCCTTGGCCACCGTCTCGATACACGCATGGATCAGTGTCGTCCGGTCATAAAACGGATTGATACGAACATCCTTGGGTAGACTGGCCTGAATTCTGGGGATCGCTTTCTTCACGCTATCGACCACAAGCTGGGAATTGGCGCCTCGCAGCATAATGACCATACCCGCCACCGTCTCACCGTGCCCGTCCTGAGTCACCGCGCCCTGCCGCGTCTGAGCGCCGATCTTCACCTCGGCGACATCTTTCAAGAAAACCGCTGGGCCATCCTTGGTGTGGAGCACAATATCCTCAATATCCTGAATCGTCTGGATCATTCCCACGCTTCGGACATAAGCCTGCTCCCATCCTTTCGTGATGAAATTCCCACCGGCATTGGCGTTGTTTTTTTGTAGGCCGTCAAGGACATCCTGAATCGCCAGCCGATATTTCAACAAACGCGCAGGATCGACCAGAACGTGATACTGCTTCACAAATCCCCCGAAACTATTGACTTCGTTTACTCCGGCAAGCGGCCGTAACTGCGGCGCGATATACCAATCCTGCAAAGTTCGTAATTCCATGGCAGAGCGGCGATCGCTTTCTAGGGTATACTGATAAATCTCACCTAAGCCGGTACTGATCGGCCCCATTTCAGGCTCCACTCCAGCGGGGAGTTTCTCCTTCGCTTCCTGAAGCCGTTCAAAAACTAATTGCCGGGCGAAGTAAATATCCACATCGTCCTCAAACACGACAATGACTTGCGAGAACCCTGCTTTGGACGTGGACCGTATCTGTCGCACCTGCGGGAGGCCCTGCATTGCCAGTTCGACAGGAAAGGTCACGCGCTGCTCGATGTCTACAGAGGCGAGCCCGGGCGCATCCGCGAGGATCATAACCTGGACATTCGTAACATCCGGAAAGGCATCAATCGGGAGTGATCTCCATGCGAGAATCCCCGCAATGGTCAAAACAATAAAGACCATGATCACCAGTAAGCGTTGTGTGAGAATAAATCTTATAAAATTATTCATAATATGTTTTCCTAAAAGCACTTTTAAGCCGCTACTCAATCCGCGCAGCCGGCTCCCATTTTCGATCGGAGCACATCAGATTTGAGAACGAAGGCACCCTCGGTTACAAGGGTTTGACCAGCCATTAGGCCTTTCAAAATCTCCACCCCATCGGAAAATTCCCGGCCTTTAACCACATTCACCCGGAGATAATAGTCATCCTTCATATGAACGAAGACGAAGTCCACCCCTTCGTCGGAGAGAAGCGACGCCTTGGGAATAGCCAGAACCTCCTCATCCGTATTCACTAGAATCCGGCCCTGGCAAAACATACCTGGCCGCAAGCGCCGATCTTTATTATCGATGACGGTACGGACTTTGACTGTACGGGTCGATTCATCCATGGTCGCACTGATATAATTCATCTGCCCGTGAAACGTGGCTCCAGGATAGGCGGGAACGAAAAGTTCGACAGGAATGGTATCATCAAGCTTCCGGTTCACCACAAGCGACAGGTCGCGCTCATACACGCCCCCCCATACCCACATGGTATCGAGATCCGCCAGAACCATGGTGTCCCGCCCCGGCTCAACCAGCTCACCGATTACCGCATGCTTCTCAATAATCGTCCCATTCATCGGAGCGCGCACGGCAAGTGAGCTACCCACTCTGTTATGTTTGGTGAGAACAATTCCCGTAATGTCGCTTTCGGTTAATCCTAAAACGTGAAGCTTTTGCTCCGCTACCTCCAAAGCCGTCTGATGTTCCTCGAACCGCATCTGCGCTTCAATCATTTCGCTTTCTGAGCCGATCTTTTGCTCATTAAGACTTTGTTCGCGTTGAAAAGTTTTTGCGGATAGAGCCGCCAAAAGCGCATTTTTCTTATAGTCGCTTAGCGCTTGCCCGAGTTCGATGCTATCAATCGTAAAGAGTACGTCATCCTTCCTGACCTCCGCTCCGATATCCACGTTCACTGAAAGGACAACGCCTGAAATTCGGGGACTGACATGAACCGCTGCGTTTTCATTCATCCGAACTTCACCGGTGATGTTTACCGCCGTCGTCATCTTGCGTTGTGCCACCTGGCTCGTCTTCAGTAGTCCGGCCCCTGCCCCGTCAGCCGGCTTCAACAGCGTGGGGTCCACCTTCACAACGCCGACTTCATAGCGACATTCCGCACAGGTGAGGGTCAATCCATGGGGGCACTTTGCCTGCATCACCTGTTCAATTGTTAGGTCACCCACTGGCAATTCCTGCTCTTCCTTGCCCTCCGATTTAACCTCGCGATCTACTGCTATTTTTTTGCCACACCCATTCACAACCAGAGCCACACCACACATCAACAGGCACATTCTGAAATATTTAAACATTGCGATTTTCTCCTTACGATTACTTTAATTCTGTTTTGAGGCGGGAAGTCCATCCCCCACAACCCGTTCGACATCTGCCAAGGCCGTGTGCCCGGAAACAAGCGCCTCAATGTACTCGGCGCGCGCTTCATAAAAAGTGCGCCGAGCGTCCAACACATCAAGATAGGTATTCTTGCCTTCAGAATACCCGGCTTGGACGGCGTTAAAGACTGATTGGGTGCGGGGAATGATTTCATTTTTATAAACAAAGATTCGATCCCATGCGACAGAGAGCGCTTGGTAAGACTCAGCCAACACGGCGCTCGCCGTCACTTTTATGGCTCGATGCTGTTGTGCGGCCTTCTCGATCATAATTACGGCTTCTCGCACCTTGCCTTGATTACGATCAAAGAGCGGCAACTGAACGGAAATCCCCGCAACAAAGGACTGGCTATCTGTCTCCGAGTAGCGCCGAATCCCCCCTGAAACCGTCAGGTCCGGTAGGCGCCCCGCCTTCTGCTGCACCAAAGAGGCCTGACGTTGCTCGAGCTCTGTAGCCCATCGAGCGAGGTCAGGATTCGCCTCCATGCGAAGTTCCAGCACGGATAGCTCCGGAAGGGAGGGAATACTCGCGAGGTTGCCGCTAGCCCGCTCAAAGCCGGGAGAAACACTTCCCCACATTGCAGACAATTTGATGCGGGCCAACTGGACTTCACTTTGGGCCTTGTTCCTAGCGAGTTTTTGTTGTGCCAACAGGATTCCTGCCTTCTCGGCATCTGTCGCAGCCACTTTACCAGCACGTACGCGAGCGGCCACTGACCGCTCTAAGTCCTCTGCAAGCTCAACCGATTCCTTGCTTAACGCCAGTCGCTCCTGTGCGCCTTGAAGCGCAACAAAGCGCCGCACCGTCTCTGCCCGAATATCCAGACGCTTTCTCGCTAAATCGAAAGCGATGAGTTGCTGATCAAACTCAGCCACTCGGACACGCTTACGACGCTTGCCGCCAAGTTCTAGGGTTTGCTCAAGGGCGGCCGTATATTCAGCTGCATCGACTCCCTTAAGCTCATTCTTGCCTCCAAAATTTTCGGCGTCCAACGAGAATCCCGGATTGGATCTCAAGGCGGCTTGCGCCACCAAGCTTTTAGCGACCTGAACATCTAGTCGGGAGGCGTGGATTTCTGGCTGAAGCGAGTCCGCCAGATTCAACGCCTCGGCAAGTCTGATCTCGCCCTTCAGTTCATTAGTACTATTTTCCACATGGCCAAGAGCCGTTGTGCCCCACCATAGACCAACGAGGAGTGACGACATCGATTGGTATTTCTTAAAACTGATCATGATCTTATTTCTTCCTTTGCTTGCGCATAGTTGTAAAAGGGCGCGATCTGTTTGCACCAAACAGAATCTTGTATGAGCGCGAAAAAGATGAGTTCTGCAAATTGAGTCTTAACGGATTTCGAAACCGAATCGCACTACGACACTCATAGAGAACTATAGTGATCAGCCAATGGGCGGACGAAAAATGTCTGACGAAATCAGACAAAGGAAGAAAAAAGGCTCATCAACGATTGCTACGTCAACGAGTTGCGGCACAAAAGACAGTGCTTGAACACAATGCATTACTGGTGAATGGCAGGCACAAGCACATTCAACCGCGCTATCATCGCAGTCTGCGTGGGCCATTTCCGCAAATCCGATGCCCATAACCCCCGTAAACACCAGAACGGCGAGTAACGCACAGAGCGACAACCAGCCATTTTTGAAAAGAGTCATTTAATTAAACTACCATTGACCATGAGAATCTAGCAAGAACAAACAGCAGCAATTCTAATTATGACTTTTTTTTGTTTTTCATTGTATAGGGCATGATATATGCTCTATACTGGCGATATGAACAAAA
>JBBQNS010000053.1:0-23981 GCA_038330175.1 Kiritimatiellia bacterium | reverse complement strand
TAACCCGTTGAAATGCCGATCGTTGCCGTGCAAAAATGTTTTTGCACGACCACAGAAAAGGGAAGATCGTGACGAGAAAGACATGATGAAATTAGAGTTCAGCAATCAGAAATCAGTCAAAGCGGTGCAAAATTCAGGTATGACCTTTGAGGCTGGAGCACGGATCGCATTCTCTTTAGGCGACACTAAGCTCCAAGCGGAATGCAGAACAGGCGCGGCACGACTAAAACAAGTTACCCCGTCCCCGGGAGACAGCAAACAGGTTGCGGCGCTACTGGCGCTGTCCGGCCTCGCCGATGCCAAGATCATGAACGAACAGGTTCTCGCAAAAAACGGCGTGCTGGGTGTTTCCACTTTCAATGGCTATTACATGCTCGAGGCGCGTGCCAAAGCGGGCGATATCCAAGGAGGCATCGATACGCTACGCAGCTACTGGGGCGGCATGCTCGACATGGGCGCCACCAGCTTCTGGGAAGACTTCAACATGGACTGGACTCACAACGCCTTCCGCATAGATGAGCTGCCGATATCGGGTAAAAAAGATATCCACGGCGACTACGGCGATTTCTGTTACAAGGGGTTCCGACACAGTCTCTGCCACGGCTGGGCTTCAGGGCCCGCGCCGTGGCTCATTGCGCACGTGCTGGGAATCCAAGTGATCGAGGTGGGGTGCAAGACGGTACGGGTGCAACCTTTCCTTGGCGACTTGAAGTGGGCCGAGGGAAGCTTTCCGACGCCGCTGGGCGTGGTCAAAGTGCGCCATGAGAAGCAAAAGGATGGCACCATCAAGAGCGACATTCAAGCTCCCGCAGGCGTGAAGGTGATTTAACGGAAAGTCATCTTGGTGGGGAAAAGTCATCGTCACTTGGCGACCACCCTTTTTCCGCCTTGATTTCGTTCCCCGTTATAATGGCCAAATACAGGGTTTCAACTTTTTCACGGGCCCACGGCGTCCGACGGAGAAATTTCAAACTAGAACTGACGCTCGGATTCATTGTGAAACATCGGACTGGTATTCGTCTTCCCAACTCTTCCCAGCCGTAATGGGCTAATAACTTATCCATTATCGCCACGAGCTTGACGCCGTGGAGCGGATCGTGGGGGTGTTGCGTATTCATGATATCTCCTGCCATTGCATTTCAAATTTGATTGCAGTGAACTTTAGCAAAGAGCCTGCCGCGAGACACTCGAAAATATGCCCCGTGATTCGTGATTGGTTATTGAGGCCATGGAGAGTAAATTTTCGCCCACAAATAACCTATAGCTGATAAACCTTTGAAATTATGCACATTCAAATCCAACAAGTAAACGTCCCGCTCAACTACAACGATGCTACCCTGTTGCAGCGGGTGGCCCGTAAAGTCGCCTGCCAGCCTTCCGATCTTTCAAATCTTCAGATCCTACGTCGCTCTCTGGATGCGCGACCACGCAACCCAGAACCAACCTTTGTCCTGTATGTATCCGCCGATCTCGCGCTTACGGCGCTTCCAAAAGAGGCGCATCTTCCGAGTATCGAAATTCTGACCCTGCCCCCTGCCCCATCGCCATTACCTATCCGCCCCCGAAAACAAGGCGAACCTACTCCCATCGTCGTCGGTGCGGGCCCCGCCGGATTGATGGCTGCCTACAAATTAGCCATGGCAGGAGCCCGTCCGCTTTTAATTGAACGCGGCGAAACGGCAACCGAACGGAGTTCCAAAGTGGCTCACTTCTGGAAAGACGGCACGCTGAACCCGGAAAGCAATGTTCTCTTTGGAGAAGGCGGAGCGGGCCTTTTCTCCGACGGCAAGCTCACCGCCCGCAGCAAAGAACGCGGTCGCATTCGGGAGTTCATGGAGTTGCTCCACGCCTGTGGAGCCAGCGACAATGTACTGATCGACGCGGAACCCCATGTCGGGAGTGACGTCCTGCTGGATATCGTCGCACGGATCCGCCAGCGGATCATCACGGCGGGTGGCGAAGTCCGCTTCGGGGCACGCCTCGAAAAAGTGATCATTACTAAAGGGCGCCTCCAAGCCGTTGTTATCAATGGGCAGGAAACGCCTTGCGAGTTTTGCGTTCTGGCCGTTGGCCATAGTGCCCGCGATGTGTACGCCATGCTGGCGGAAGCCGGTGTTGACCTCGCCCAAAAACCGTTCGCCGTCGGGGTTCGGCTTGAGTTGCCACAAGCCACCATCGACCGGGCGCAATATGGCCGTTTTGCAGGAAACTCTATGCTTGGAGCCGCCAGTTTTCGCCTTACCCGACACGAAGAAAAAGGCATCAGGTCCTGTTACAGCTTTTGCATGTGTCCAGGGGGAAAGGTCATCAGCTGCGCTTCTGAGCCGGGCCTACTCACCACCAATGGGATGAGCTATTCGAAGCGATCATTGGTCATGGGGAATGCCGCCTTTCTAGTACCCGTTGGACCTGCCGATTACCCTACTCATGCTGTGCCCGCCATGGCTGGGTTGGAGTTCCAACGGGAACTGGAGAAGGCCGCATTCACGGCAGCGGGAGGAGGCTACCTTGTGCCAGCCATCCGGCTTGTAGATTTTCTGGCAAAACGAATCTCGGCCACTCTTCCAGAAGGCCGTTCATGCCCGCGCGCTGTCCCCGTCGAATTCCGGAGTATCCTGCCGGCCTTCGTTACCCGTACCTTGGAAGTGGCCATTCCTTATATGCTGAAGGAATTGAATGGGAGCAAGCTGAACGAAGTCATTCTCTATGCCCCCGAGACCCGCAGTTCCAGTCCCCTCTGGGTCACACGCACCCCAGAAGGTGAATCCACCAACACCCGGGGTTTATATCCGGTTGGCGAAGGGGCCGGCTATTCTGGAGGAATTGTAAGCTCGGCACTCGACGGCATGCGCGCCGGAGAACGCTGGTCATTGGAGACGGCTGCCAGCTAACCGGTTTATTTTCCAGCGGCGATTCCGGAGAGCAAATCACGCGTGGCCGCCTCGGGATTGGCCGCCGCCGTCACAGCAGTGACCAGCGCAATAATCCGGACTCCGGCCTTGACCAGGCCGGTAAAATGGTTCTGCTTGATGCCACCCATCACGGTAAACGGAACGTGCGTGACAGCCGCAATGGTGCGCAACCCATCAAGTCCAAGATAAGCGCCTTCCCACACCTTGGTCCCAGTGGGATAAATAGGGCCAATGTTAATATAAGAAGCGCCTTCTTTTTGGGCACGAAGTGCTTCTTCAACCGAATGGGTCGAAGCTCCGATAATCAGATCGGGTGACAAGCGCCGGGCGGCGGTGATGGGAAAGTCGTCTTGTCCCAGATGAACTCCATCCGCACCGACGGCCATTGCCACATCCACCCGATCATTGATAATCAGCAGGCAACCGGCCTGCGCCGTCATAACCCGGATCTGTTCGGCCAATCCAACATAGTCGCAAAGGGGCATATCCTTTTCACGGAGTTGGATCAATTTCACTCCCCCTGCTAATGCCGCACGTACGATTTCGAGCGTACTTCGTCCCGCAGAGAGCGTCTGCGAGGTGACCAGATAAAGCCCGGCCTTTTGAAAACGTTGCATACGCTCTGTAAGTATTACACTCATTTACCCTCCGCTCCCAGACTGTAGACCCGGTCCCAATTCTTGAACACTGGCTCCAGTCCTTTTTTCCGCAATGCATCAAAAAACGTTCCAATGCTCCGGTCATCGTTGATTTCAAATTGCCCATCTGGAGAAGATGCTGATTCGCCATACCCACCTACAGTGGTCCGGCTGCCGATACTCATTTTATTGACCCCCACCCCGGCGATCCCATCCCGGAACTTGGCATTTTCACGGGTCGAGACCACTAGCGGCACATCCGGCATACAAATCCGGAACGCAAATATGATCCGTGCCAAAAATCGTTCATCCACCGGAAAGGGCGGCTGATAACCGCCTTCCTGGGGACACACCCGCGGGAAAGAAATGGCCACTCCTGATTGCCAGAATTTCCGGCGCAAGGCACGGGCATGACGATACAGCGTCAAGGTGTCAAACAGGGGATCACTGATCCCCAGCAGGGCACCCAGCCCCACATTACGAATGCCCGCCTCCAACACCCGGGAGGGCGCATCCAATCGATTCGCGAAATCACGCTTCGGGCCCCAGCGATGCAGGGCCTGATATTGGATCGGCTCGTAGGTTTCCTGATAGAGCGTCACCCCCACACAACCCACGCCCGCCAATTCACGATACTCCGCCGTCGTCATAGGAAACGCTTCCACCGTAATGGCGGAAAAATGCTTTGCCGCCTCAGCCACGGCGTCACGGAGATAGGGAAAATCCGCCTGGGGAGAACGTTCACCTGTAAGCAAGAGAATTTCTTCAAAACCCATCGCTTTCAAGGCATCAAATTCACGCAACATCTGATCCTGTGATAGCCGACTACGCGGCTGATTTCGGTCAGCGGCAAACCCACAATAAGCGCAGCCTCCTGGGCAATAATCAGAAAGATACAGGGGCGCATAGATAGAAATGATCCGTCCAAAATGGCCTTCCGTGAGATGCTTCGCGCGTTGAGCCATTTCTTCCAAAAAGTTTTCTGCAGCGGGTGAGACCAAGGCCGCAAAATCAGATTCGTTCGGTGAGGCGTTCGCCAGTGCCCGCCTCACATCAGATTCGGTGGCTGAATGCGCAAGGGATAACCACGCGGTAGGATCCAATTCCGCAGGGAGGGCAGTCATCATGCCTTATCCTCGGACAGAAATGACGTCAAGGGGCTTGTGGCCACCGCATGGCCACTTTGAGCCATCAGACCGGCCTGCCACGCAGCAGACCCGGCCTTGACCGCCATGGCAAAAGCTGAAGCCATGGCCACGGGATTCCCGGCAGTGGCAATAGCACTGTTTACGAGAACCGCGCTACAGCCCATCTCCATTGAAGCGGCGGCTTCTGATGGGGCACGAATGCCGGCATCCACAATGACCGGAATTCCGCTATCGGCAATGATCAACCTCACCATTTCAGCAGTGGACAAACCGCGCCCGGATCCTATCGCCGATCCTAATGGCATCACGGCAGCACATCCCACATCTTCCAAACGCTTTGCCAAAACAGGATCAGCAGGCATATACGGCAAGACGATGAAGCCTGCCTTGGCCAGCTGCTTGGAGGCCTCATACGTCTCCAGCGGATCCGGCATCAAATGGTGTGGGTTGGGATGAATTTCTACCTTCACAAAAGGGCTTCCTGATAATTCACGTCCCAACATAGCCGCTCGAACTGCCTCTGCGGCCGTGCGGGCACCGGAGGTATTGGGTATGAGCGTGACGCCTAATTTGATCAAAGGCCCCAACAGATCGTCAGAAGGCCGTTCCTGGTTAAAACGGCGTAAGGCCACCGTTACCAATTGGGCTCCTGATGCCTTGATGGCGGCTAACATGACTTCTACGGATGAAAATTTTCCTGTTCCCACCAGTAATCGAGATTCAAATTCCCGGCCACCTAAAGTAAATTTTTTATCGATATTCATCCGTGCTTCATCCTCCGCCCATAAAAGACAATACTTCCACACGATCCCCATCTTTGAGTACCACGCCTGCACGCTCGGTACGGGGGATAACCAGTTCATTCACCATCAGAGCCACCGCTTCGGGATTAGCTCCAAGTTCTTTGAGGAGACTATCGAGCAACCCCGTTCCCTGATGAGAGTGTTTATTTCCATTAACTGTTATGTTCATAAAAAAAGCGCCCCTTTATTTAGAGGCGCCTCCCATTTATGGTCCCTACGCTGGAATGACCCAGACAGGTTCAACGGGTATAATCTCAGCCCCATCAAAGGGCACCCCACTCAATGAAGGTAATATTACCCCACCCTCATCCTCTGTCAAGCCAACCACCAGAGAATCTTCGGCTCAGTTCGAAAGCTGGTGCCCGGGAATGTTGCACTCACAATCAGTGCCTACGGCATTCAGAGTATAAGTGCCGCCCTGGGGGCAAACCGGTAATTTATTACCTTTAATGTACTGAACGATTTCAGATTCCACCACGGTATCGCCAGTGGCCTTTTTCTCGGCCAATGCCCACTGCTCCTTGGCGGCCTCTATCTGGCGTAAATTGTTGATGCAACTATTTTGAGTCGACTGAGTCTTGGCTTTCATAAAACTCGGGATGGCGACCGCCGCCAACATGCCAGCCGGGGCCATCATCATGCTGGCGATCATTTCTTTTCCACCTGCGGATGAATTACCAATCGATAAAACGCCGTTCTTTTTATTTATAAGTACTGAAGCACTCTGCATATTTTGCTGGCGGCTGAGCAATTGCTCCATGACCCCAAACATCCCCGCCTTACCAGCAGCTTTCGGGTTCATGTAGGTCTTCTGCACTTCGGTGAGCGTGTTCATGAATCGCGCGCTAACATAAGACAACCCGTTATTTTGAGTCGGCAATCCTTCAAAAGCCTTCTTAAACTGAGCTGTTGATGTTAGCCCATTTTTGGTTTTGAACGCCTTGATGCCCGCTGCTACCACCGCTGGCGTCGATCCCAAAAGAAAAAAATTATTGTACACCGCATAAGACGGTTGCAACGGCAGAGGGATGGGGATGGGAAGATTAAGTGTTTTAATGCCCGCGAGCTCACCCTCATTCGCCATCGGCGCCATCCCGGCTTTTGCCAGAGCGGCTTCCAGGGATGAAACCAAAGTATTATCCGTAACCGCAATCCCGATCAGCAAAGAAGGTTGAGGCATTTTCGCAGGCCCCTCGCCGGCTGGAGCGGAAAAATTCATGGTTTCCGTTTCTGATAACTGCACTGAGAAAAAGCATTCCCCTGAAAAAGAGTTAAACAGCTTGTCTAGATTCACCCCCATGTTCGTTGAGAGTGAAGCCAGTTGGGCGTCGATCGAGGCCGCTGTAGCCGGAGACCCGATTTCAACAATTCCGGAACGGACCAACTTCCACAAGGAACGCCATTCAGCGGTTCCGGTACGTGCCATCTCGGTGTCGGCAGGAAGGAAATCACTACATTCAAGCACCTTGGGATTAAAGCCCACCATGGCCCGCCACAAGGGCAAGCCAGCGGCGGCGGGCTCACGCGCAACAAAACATTTAATCGAATTGAGGCCCTCGGAGCGTGGCACCACACTCATACCGAATCCCTGCAACGCGTAAAATCCATTTTTATCGAGGAACGCCGGTACTTTCGCAATGCAATTGAGCGTTGACTGCGCGTTAGGATCATTTTTTCCGAGCACCATCATGGGCTGCGTAACCGCTTCAACACCCTGCTTGATCAATCCCTCCAAATTCGCGACTACCAGCAGATCTCCCCCGACATCGAGTTCACTCATGATCACGTCGTATCGTATTTTGGACAAAGCCGCATGATCAGCCTGGGCTACAGACACAGAAACAATGGCCAGCGGAGGGGAAGCTGGGGCTGGATCAGCCGCTTCAGACCGAAGGTTTGTTCCTAACATCAATCCGATCCCAACCAGACCCACAATAATCTTGCGCATTTCAGCTCCTTTTTGGTGTTAAAATAATCACTACCAATCACTGTTGGCTTATCCCAAAACCTATAACAAAGTCAATATCACAATAGAATTCATTTAATTACTTCTTGAAAATGACGACTGAAGCCATCTTGACGAATATCAAGCCATAGAGATAAACTGACGACATTATGAATAAAGGCTTCCAGTCTCCTGTAAATCTTGCCTATCGTCTTGACAGCCTCACAAAATCATTAGCGCGACTGGAAAGTCACTCCCATCCAGACTCCGAAAGTGAAGCGCGCCACCTAGTGTCTCTGTTACGCGCTTCAAGCAGTTTCCGCGGCATGGAGGCTTTGTTGCGCTCTGCGCAAGAAGCTGAACAAGCCCCTTCTGAAACATTCATTGCGAAACTCAGGGAATTGATTGCTGAAATCCAAAAAACGATTGAGGAAAATCCAACAAAGGCTGCGGTCGTGCTGATCGTGTCATCCGACGAAGCCTACGCCTCACAACTTTCAAAGAGATTAACGGACCTCCATCATCAAACCCTGATTGCCACTACAGCGCACGCTGCACTTGAGTCCATCGCCACATCTCCAGTGGCCTTTTGCATTGTGGACATCATGCTAACCGACATAGACGGACGAGCCCTGATTTCGGATTTACGTACGAACCCAACAACAGCGGCCGTACCGATTATTGCGATTTCTCCCCAAGGTCCGGATACTCAGGACTCATCTCCCTTTCCCGTTTTTGGTGCAGATAGCGTCTTCTCGAAAGCCAGCCCCTTTGACGACATTACCCATTACCTGACACTTCGGCTCAAACGAAGCCATGTAAAAGGATTACAGGCGCGCCGGGATCAGATCACCGGACTTCCCAACCGTGCAGCCTGTCATGAGTTGTTCCGCCTACTTCAATCCTCCATTCAAGAAAATGACCCGATGGCCTTTGCATTGATAGGCATCCACCAGTACTCGACCCTTTCCAAACTCTGCACCCCCCTTGCCTGCACTGAACTCATCCAAAAAATGGGAACCCTCTTATCTTCCTCGCTCCGGGCCACCGATGTCGTCGCACGCTGGGATGTGTCGGAGTTTGCCATCCTCCTGACCGGCGAGGATCATTTTGGAGCCACAAAGGCTATTGAAAAAATGCTTCCCGACCTTTCAAAATTATCGATTCAGGATTTAAAGGGGAACGCGATTCCGATCCATATATGTGCAGGATTGACCATTAATCAGTCACACACCTCCATCGAAGATGCCGCCATCCTTGCGGAAAGCCACCTCTATATGGCCTTCAGCGAAGCGGACACCCATGCCACCGGGAACCAAATTGTATCTGACGCGATTCCACTCTCGCACCGGGCAGAGCCTGTCGCGATTTGCCTATCCAATGCCAATATGGCAAAAGTGATCAAGCAAATTCTTGAACGTGAAACATTCCGCGTAGAAATTTTCCCAGACACCGAAAGCGTTTTTCAACGCGTTACGAAAGCCTCCTTTAACTTACTTATCCTTGATGATGAGCTACCTCAAGATGGCGGATTTGACCTTTTGCACCGTCTCAATCAACAAGCCACGACCAAGTCTCTGGGCACGATGATGATGGTAAGCCAGGACAAAAACATTGAGCGCGTCATGAAGCTTGGAGCTAATGATTTTTTCCTTAAGCCGCCCACCATGCCTTCTTTCTTGAGCCAAATCCGCCGCAATATTAGCCATAACCGTTCACTAAAGGCTAATCAGGGACTCACCTTCATGGTGATCGACCACGAACTCCCGCAATTATTGCTGGCAGGGACAACCCTCCATCAACTGGGGACTTGTCAGGTTCTACTGGCAAAAGGGGCTGCTGATGCGCTGCAACGACTCAAATTTTCCCATCCTGAATACCTTGTTTTGAGCGCCGATATCCCGAACATCAACGTAACCGAATTTTTGGAACAAATCGAAGCCAGTGAATGGCTGAAAAATACGACAGTGATCCTCTCCTCACGTGATCCCGCCCAAGCGGCGCGCCTCACCAATGGGAAGCCTTTAGGGGGTGTCATTTCACGACCTTACAATCCCATGATCATGCTCAAGGAGCTGCACGCGCTCATACCCTCCCTCCCGAAAACTTCAGCAGATCAAGCCCAAACTGATCCCCGTCTGCTTGAATTAGAAATTCAGCGCATTCTGGCGCTGAAGGTATAGACGCTTTTTCATCACTTTGCTTGCGTCATTCCTGCAAGCATGAGTATATTGCCACCATGAAAACACTGACATCCAAGCGCATTTTGGTCACCGGCGGCGCCGGTTTTGTGGGCTCACACCTTTGCGAAAAACTTCTTGCACAAGGACATGAGGTGATTTGTGCGGACAATTATTTCACCGGCACAAAAGCCAATATCGCCCACTTGCTAAGCAACCCGTTTTTCGAATTGATGCGACATGATGTTACGTTTCCCCTCTACGTAGAAGTGGATGAGATTTACAATTTGGCCTGCCCGGCCTCTCCCGTTCATTATCAATACGATCCCGTGCAAACCACCAAGACCAGCGTACATGGCGCTATCAATATGCTGGGACTCGCCAAACGTGTCCGTGCCAAAATTCTCCAGGCCTCTACCAGCGAGGTTTATGGCGACCCCCACGTGCACCCGCAGCGCGAGGATTATTGGGGGCACGTCAATCCCATTGGCATCCGTTCTTGTTATGATGAAGGTAAGCGGTGCGCGGAAACACTATTTTTCGACTATCATCGGCAAAATAACGTCCGTATTAAAGTGGCACGTATTTTCAACACCTACGGTCCCCGCATGCATCCCAACGACGGGCGAGTTGTCTCCAACTTTATTGTTCAAGCCCTGCGTAACGACGCCATCACGATCTATGGAGACGGGAAGCAAACCCGTTCGTTCTGTTATGTGGATGATCTGGTCAAGGGGCTGATGAGCCTCATGAACTCTGAAGATGAAGTCACCGGGCCTATTAACCTTGGCAATCCCGGCGAATTCACGATGTTGGAACTGGCTCAAAAAGTGATTGAACTCGCGGGCTCGAAATCCAAGTTAAACTATATGCCCCTTCCTGCCGATGACCCGAAGCAACGACAACCCGATATCACGCTAGCCAAAACAGTTCTCCACTGGCAACCGACCATTGCACTTGATGAAGGACTCACCCAAACGATCGCCTACTTCAGGGAGTTATTGAATCGCGTATGATTGGCCTCATTTCTGGCATCGTAAAGCTTAGTCACTACACTTCGCTCTGGCAGAAACGCTATCGGGCAGAAAATCGTCGTCTGCGAAATTATATCGGGCACTCACGCTGTTTAATTGAGCATATTGGCAGCACTGCCGTTCCGGGATTGGATGCCAAGCCGATCATCGATATGGCGATGATGATCCCTAGTTTGAGCCGCCTGCCCCTCTGGATTAAGCGCCTTGAAAAGACCGGTTACACTTACAAAGGAGAATACAGATTGTCTGGGCGCCACTTTTTTACACGCGGAAGCCCGGTAACACATCACCTGCATCTTGTTACTAAAGGCAGTGAGCACTGGACGAACTGGATTCTTTTCAGGGATTATCTTCGCCAGCACCCCGAAGAAGCCGAAAAATATAACCAATTAAAAAAGGCACTGGCCCAAAAATATCCACATAACCGTGAGGCTTATACCAAGGCTAAAACACCCCTAGTAAGCCGATTACTCGCTAAAGCAATAAAAATACAAAAAAACATTAAAGTTTGTTGACGGTATAGTCAGTAGCGACTATGTTGCCTCCTATCAAGAGTGCAGCAGGTGACCACAAGCTATTGTGTTGTTTTTTGATAAGAGCAACAAAAAATCGCAACAGTAGCACGGAAAGAGACTGCGTAGTCACAACTGACCGGTTGACAACGAAAAATGGACGACGAACCAGACCCTAGAACTGAGGGCAGAGCATCACGAAGGGCTACCAAAACCCGACAACGCCTTCTAACCGCTGCCCTCTATATCTTCAATACTAAAGGCATTGAAGCCTGCGCTATTGAAGATATTACCGAAAGTGCTGATGTAGGAAAAGGGACATTCTATCGTCATTTCATGGATAAAATGGATATCCTCCGTACCCTTCTCGATCTGGCTTCAGACGATCTGATTCAACACATGCCCCCGGCAGATTCCCCTGCCCTTTCTTTAGATGACCGCATCACACAGCTTTTTAACGCACATGCGATGTTCTTAACTGAACGCTCGGATCTGTTTTTTGTTTTTTTACAAGGTCAAACGATGGTAGCAACTCGCGCGGCATCGATTCCCGGTCTTCAACCTCCGTTCGCCCGATACATCACCGAATTGGAACGACGTTTAAACCCCGTGATTTCGGATCCTACCGAAATACGGCGTATGGCCATCAGCATAAGTGCCATTATTTGCGGCCACATCACGGTCGGGATGTCAATTTTAACTAGTAAACATGACGTGATCAACAACCTCGATCTGGCACGACAGTCCTTGCTAGTCGGCACGTCGCAACGACTGAGGTGCGCCGTGTAGGCCGACCATTCAGGTATGGTTTGTTTGGAGTTGATGTAATTTTTTTTGTTTTGTTAACCAGGAGTTTTAAAGATGAATAGCAATAATATGACAAATGAATCCGTGTCGGTAAAAGAAGAGCCTCCGCTTAGTAGTTGTGACGAGCCTGCAAGTACCAACTCTGCCGCGCCCCAGACCGCTTCCACTCTCAATCCTCAACAGAATCCCAAGTGGAACGATTGGCGCTGGCAGGTCCGGAATCGCATCCGGACATTTAATGAACTAACCGAATTCTTTCCTTCTCTGAAGACCAGCAAGGGCATCGCACGGGTATGTGAAAAATATCCGATGGCCATCACCCCTTACTATGCCTCGCTCATCAAATCGCCCGACCTGTCGGATCCCGTTTTCCAAATGAGCGTACCCCAGGGCCAGGAACTGTTTGCCCCCGATTTCCTCCATGCTGATCCATTGGAGGAAGAAGAAGATATGCCTGTTCCGGGCTTGATCCACCGCTATCGTGACCGTGCCCTTCTGATGGCCACCACTATGTGTTCCATGTATTGCCGCCACTGTACGCGCAAACGCGTCGCAGGCTACCAAGAGTCCTGTATTGACGTGGCCCAACTTAACACCATCACCGGATATCTCCGGGCCCATCCCGAAATCAAGGATGTGATTATCTCTGGTGGAGATCCCTTGACCATGGCGACCTCCCTCCTGGAACGAATCCTGGCGGCCGTGCGCTCGGTGCCCAGTGTGGATATCATCCGCATTGGCACACGCGTTCCCGTGGTTTTGCCCCAACGGATTAATTCGGAATTGACGCAGATGTTGGCGAAATACCATCCGGTATGGGTCAACACGCATTTCAATCATCCCAACGAAATCACCCCCGAATCCACCGCCGCCTGCGCGAAACTGGTCAATGCCGGTATTCCGCTCGGAAACCAAACGGTATTATTAAGAGGTATTAACGACACGCCGCAGGTAATGGAAGAGCTCTTGCGCGGTCTCGTTAAAATTCGCGTTCGTCCTTACTATCTATTCCAGTGCGATCTGGTCAGAGGCGTGGAACATTTTCGGACCCCCATCAGCCGGGGTATCGAGATTATGGAATATCTCCGTGGCCGGATAAGCGGGTTGGCTATCCCGGCCTACGTGGTCGATGCCCCGCACGGTGGCGGCAAGATTCCCGTATTGCCTAATTACATCATCTCGTCAAGTCCGACCCACACCGTACTACGCAACTTCGAGGGCATGATCGTTAACTATCCCGAGCCCATGGAACCTATGCCTCGCTCACAGGCACCCGCAGGCGCGCGCAGCGGAAGTCACGGCGTCTGGGAAGTAGCGGCAGGCCATACCTCCGTCATCACGCCGTCAGGATCCAATAGGAACAAACGCCGTGCAGCCCGGAAGTATCAGAAAAGCGATGCGGGACAGGAACATCCCGAATTCCGGATCCTACTCGAATCGCTCATGGCGGAAGGCGGAGGACAGAACACGTTGTGAGCTTAACCATTGGTTTGACCTACGACCTGAAGCGCGACTATCTCGCCCTCGGCTATAAGGAGGAAGAGGTCGCTGAGTTTGATGCAGATGTCACAATCGACACCATTGAACGCACAATATCCGAGCTTGGGTTTAAGCCTGAACGAATTGGTCATATTCGGGCTCTTTGCGCCAAACTAGCCGCTGGGGCCCGTTGGGATCTCGTTTTCAACATTGCAGAAGGAGTTTCGGGCCGGAGCCGGGAAGCACAAATCCCCGCCCTTCTGGAAGCCTTTGACATCCCTTATACCCTGTCCGACCCTCTCGTCTGCGCCGTCACCCTTGATAAGGCCGTGGCCAAGCGCATTCTCAAGGCGGAGGGGCTCAACACCGCGGGATTCCATGTGGTTCATAGTGAATCCGATATTGCCAATGTCAACCTACCATACCCGCTCTTCGCAAAACCCATTGCCGAAGGAACGGGTAAAGGGATTGACCGCGCCTCGCGCATCACGAACCTGGCCGAACTAAGGTCCGTCTGCCAAGCGCTGCTTTTAAAATTCAATCAACCGGTTCTGATCGAGGAGTACCTGCCGGGCCGTGAATTTACCGTGGCCATTCTTGGCACAGGCACCAAGGCCCGTGTCATGGGAACCATGGAAGTCTGTTTCCGACCCAATGCGAATACCACGATCTACACCTACGAGGTTAAGGAAAATTATACGAGCTATGTAGATTATCATTGCCCGCCCCGAACACCTGATACCGAAGCTGTCGAAAAGCTGGCGTTGGATTCCTACCGGGTTTTGGAACTTCGTGACGCGGGGCGCGTGGATATCAGAATGGATCGTGACGGCAAACCTTCATTTATGGAAGTCAATCCCCTCCCCGGTCTTAATCCTCTCCACTCGGATCTCCCCATTATCGGTAAACTTATCGGCATGAGCTATAAGGATATCATCGGCTCAATCATTGAAAGCGCGCGGTTCCGGATCGCTACCCCGATATGAAGGATCCACGCCGCGAGCCGATTCTCATTTTACACCATGCACTGCCTGCACCAGGCAGTTGCCAGAGCGTCGAGAGCGATGCAGGCGTAATGGACGAAGTCGCAGCTGTCGCCGCTGCACTAAAAGGGCTCAAGGTGCCCTATCGAGTTGTCGCCGTGGAATCACTGACCGCCCTCCCCGCTCTCCTGCAGGCCGCCCCGGAGCGCCTAATTTTTAATTTGGTTGAAAATTTTCCAGGGCGCCCTGCCGACGCGATGCAAGTCCCCATTCTCTGCGAAGCGTTTGGGAAAGAATGCACAGGAAATGACAGCACCAGTCAGGTATTAGCTCTGGACAAATGGCGGACTAAAGCGGTTCTGAAAGCCGCAGGACTGCCCGTCCCGGCAGGCCTGATTATCCCACCCGGACACCGGGCTGCCATAAGTTCTGCCCTTCCTCCGCCCCCCTGGATCGTAAAACCGCTGTTTGCAGATGCGAGCGAAGGCATTCATGCCAGCTCCGTGATTGCCGGGGGCATCGCCAATCTATTGAAAGCCGTCGCACGGGTTCACCGTGAATTCAAACATCCCGCTTTGGTCGAGCAATTTTTCGGAACCCGCGAAATAAATATTTCCGTATTCCAAGAGGGAACCGCCGTCAAGACCCTGCCTGTAGCTGAAATCGAGTTCAGGGATTTCGGCAAAGATCGCCCTAGGATTGTTGACTATGCCGCCAAGTGGCATACAGAATCTTTTGAATACCAAAATACCGTCCGGGTAATTCCCGCCATAATTGATAAAGCCGTGGCCCTCCGCCTCCAGGATGCTGCGCTGGCGGCGTGGCATACCATGGGGTGTCAAGATTATGCCCGTGTGGATTTTCGGGTAGATGACGCTGGCAAGTTTGTCATTCTAGAAATTAACCCCAATCCGGATATTTCGCCTGACAGTGGTTTTGCAGCCGCACTCGCCACCTCACGGATCCCCTATTCTAAATTTGTCACCAAAGTTTGTGAGAATGCCCTTTCTCGTCTGAAATCCAGGACGGCTACTCACCACCCCGCTAAGACAAAGGTTCACAGAGGAACATCTGAAAAGTCCGAAAAATCAAAAAACAAACCGCTCATTCGCTATAGCGTTGCTTCTGATCGGGACGGCATTCTGGCCTTTATGCAAAATACTGGTTTCTTCCATGATGGAGAAATCGATGTGGCGCGTGAAGTACTGGAGGAGGCTCTCGCCAAGGGGCCCACAGGCCATTATCAGTCTTTCACCCTCCTTGCTGATGGGCAACCCGCCGGATGGGTTTGCTTCGGACCCACCCCTTGCACCAAAGGGACTTACGATATCTACTGGATCGGCGTCAGCGCCTCATGTCAGGGTCGAGGCTTCGGACGAGCCTTGCTGGACCACGTCGAAAAACATATTTGTCGTATCAAGGGCCGTGTCATCATCATTGAAACATCCGGGCGACCCCTCTATGACTCTACCCGCGGATTCTATCTCAAAACCGGGTACACGGAAACGGCCCGCATCCCCGACTTCTATGCGCCCGGTGATGCCCGAGTGATCTACTCCAAGACGTTGTGATTGTAACGGGCTTACCCGAGGCACTTCCGTATTCAATCGACGCTTCCAAACAAATAATCGACTACCCTTTCGCGTAAACAAGGCCGCCCAGCAGGCGAAGGTCTACAACGCGCACGCCACACCGTTGAGCTAAAGCCAGAGCCGTGCCCACTTCACCGGCGATGTCTTCAGGACGATGAGCATCGGAGTTAACCACCGCCGACACTCCGTGCTCACCTGCCAAATGCCAAAAAGGTTCCCACGGATAACGGCAGCGCGTCCCTTGCGGTGTGTTTATACGCGGTTTTCGCAGGCCAAATGCATTAATCTCCAATGGAACACCCAGCTCGCGAGCCGCGTCGAGGATGTCACGGCTCGCTGCAGCCGTTTCGTGGTCCCAGCATTCATAAAACCCGCCAAATGCATCCGGGTGCGCCATAAACAGGAACAGCTGCGACCGCATGCAATCGATGATGTGGGAGGCATAAGACGCCAAAGCTCTGGGATCGTTCCGCACGCTGGATTCATCCATACCGACCCATGAACCCTGATGCGGGAACCAGTGCACCGCCCCCACCAGATAGTCCATGCGATACTCATGCATCAATACCTCGCGGTAAAACGATCCAAGCTCTACACGGTACTCGCACTCCAACCCGGCCCATAATCGTAATTGAGGGAAGGCTGGCCGTGCGGCTTCGATCTCGGCACGGTAAGCGGGCAACTCGGATAGGGCCATTCGCACACTAGGCCAAAGGCCATCCTCAAAGGGGGTATGATCCGAGATGCCCAAATCAGTCAAACCACATGCCGCTGCGGTAGCGCAATAGTCAGCGACAGCGCCGCTGGCATGCTTGCATCGAGCCGTGTGGGTGTGCCAATTAGCAGTCCAACTGCGGGGGGGCAAAGGAGGACTATTCATCCGTCCCTCCCGCTAAATTTCGCGGCAAAGAAACAACGGCAACAGCCCAAAATAATATGTAAAAATTCATAATGAGCGGCGAGTATAACCGATCCCCGCCTGATTTTGATATTCGAAAATCTAAATTTAGGAGAGAAGCCTCCAGTCCCTGTTCCAAGAGTCAAACAAGATCAATCCATGGAGCCCCTTCTCTATTCTTGACACCCCCTCTGTAACCCAGTATCCATAACTACTTTCCGGCCAATAAGGACGGGCGATAGACGTAATTTATTTGGAAAGGCTACCTATCATGATGATCATGAAGTTTAACAAGATGATCCGCAATAAAGTTGTGTGGTGGATTATTGGCGGTATTGTCATTATTACTTTCGTCGGCTGGTTCAGCCCCCGCGGCGGTTGCGACACGGCAACACCGACTAATGATATCGGTAGTCTGGATCGCAAACCTGTAACAGATGCTGAACTGCGTCATGCCCGTTTCAATACCTATCTCAATGTCTGTTTAATGATGGGCCGTATCCCTGCCATGACTCCGATGATGGACAGGGAACTGCGCGCCATGTCCTGGCGCCGAATTGCCGCTCTTCGCGCGGCAAACGAAATGAACCTGACCGCTTCCCCTGAAGAGGTGCTGAATGCCATCACGACTGACCCGCAGTTTATGGACGAAGGTCGATTTAACCCGCAGCGATATCAGACATTCTGCCGCGAGGTCCTGACCAAATTGAATGCTACGGCCCTTCAGTTTGAACAGCAACTCGCAGAAAATGTCCAACTTCAAAAAGTCTACAACGTCACGGCTTCCGGGGTATGGCTTTCTCCTAGTGAACTTAAACGCATGGCATCCCGTTACGCGGACTCATTTAAAGTTGAGTATGTCGACATCGATACCAACCTGATCTCCGCCAAGTCCATTAAACTATCGGAATCTGACCTTAAAAGCTACTATACGAGCCATACTAACGAATTTCTTGTTCCGGCCAAGGTCAGCGTAAAATATCTGCAATTACCGGTTTCCAATTATCTTTCCAAGGTAACCGACAAAATTGATACTAACGTCGTCGAGGATTACTACCTTACCCATACGGACGAGTACAGCACGGAGGATACCAATGGTGTTAAAATCGCAATGCCGATAGAAGCCGTGTCGCAGACAATATCCAATAAGTTGATCCAGGATGCCGCCGTCCAGATGGCTGCTGATACGCTCAACGAATTGAGCGACACCCTGGTGCCCAATCGTGAAGGCAAAGCATCTACTTTTGAGAGTGTGGCACAGACCGCAAAACTTCCCATTCTCGAAACAGGCCTATTTGACGCCGCCACCTCAGTAAAGGGAATCGACGCGGGCCTTGCGTTCAACGATGCCGCATTCCGTCTTCGTTCTACTGCCGACGAATATTTTAGTACAGCCGTGATTGGCAGCAACCACGTATATCTCTTGTCTCTTACCACCAACACAGACTCCTACATTCCCGAGTTCAGCGAGGTTACTGAACAGGTCAAGCCGCTGGCGTTGCATCATGCCATGCAAGTCGCCATGGATAAACACGCCGCTGAACTCCATGCGTTTATTCAATCAGGCCTGAATAACAAACGATCTTTTGAGTCGCTGGCTAAGGAGAAATCCATGAATGTATCCACAACTCAATATTTCTCAGCATCGGCCGCGCCCGACGCCCTAAGCTCTTCTGAAATTCTGGGAGATATTTCCCTGCGGAATCCCGGCGAACTGACGGACGTGCTGCCTGGCACAAGCGGCTTAATGATTGCGTATGTTGTGGATCGCCGTCCAGCAGGGCTCGCAGAACTCTCCACCATTCAAAATCAGGTCATGTTGAACACGACTCGCCGTCGCGCGCGCATTATTTTTAATGCCTGGCAACAATCGCTTGTTACCGGCGACCGACTGGTTGACAAATACAAGCCCGAGGACGTTCCGGACGAAGCCCTTTAAGAAACCTGAAAACCGGTTTTCAGCGTTCGGAATCCTTGTTTTCAGGAGAAAGGCGCTTTATGATAAACAGGATTATTCTGCCGGAAAACCGGCGTCGCATTGCGGCCTTTATCGATCATACATTCCTTAAGCCGGAAGCCACCGCTCATGATATTGAGCGGCTTTGCGAGGAGGCCAAAACCTATGGTTTCGCGGCCATCTGCGTCAATCCCTCGTTATTACCGGTAGCCGTCCGTGCCTTAGCGGGCGAACTCACGCTCCCCTGCACCGTGGTGGGGTTCCCCCTCGGAGCCACCACATCAGCCAGCAAGGCCTTTGAAGCGGGAGAAGCAGCCTCTTGCGGGGCTCGTGAAGTGGACATGGTCCTCGCAATCGGAGCCATGAAAATGAAGAATTATGCTGTAGCCTTCGCAGATATCCAAGCCGTCGTGAAGGCCGCCGGATCCTCCTGCAAGGTCAAGGTCATTCTCGAAACCTGCCTGCTAAATGATAAAGAAAAAATCACGGCCTGCAAGCTGGCTGTTGATGCTGGCGCCCACTTCGTCAAGACCTCCACCGGTCTCAACGCCGGAGGGGCCACCTCTCACGATGTTGCCCTAATGCGAGCCACCGTGGGAACCCGCGCCGGCGTAAAGGCCAGCGGGGGAATCCGAACTCTAGCGGATGCGGAAGCCATGATTTTAGCGGGGGCCAACCGTATTGGAACCAGTGCCGGAATCACGATTGTCACCACACCATGAAAACATTCCTTATTGTTTTAGATTCCGTAGGTATCGGGGAAGCTCCGGATGCCAGCGCGTATGGAGATTCGGGTTCCAACACGTTGGCCCACATCGGACAGGCTGTCAACGGACTTCACCTGCCCGCTCTACAGTCACTCGGTCTGGGGAATATCCCCCCCCTCCTGCCCAAAGGACTGCCCATCAAAGGCATCGATCCCGTTTCGCCTGCCAGAGGGGGCTTTGGCGCCATGCAGGAAAAGTCTCGGGGGAAAGACACCACGACGGGCCACTGGGAAATGGCTGGATTAGTAATGGATAAGGGATTTCATTTATTTCCTTCGGTCGCCCCATCCTTTCCGGCCTCATTAATCGAAGAATTTGAACGACGTACGGGCCGGAAAACAATTGGCAATAAAGCTGCCAACGGCGTTACCATCATCAACGAATTGGGCGCCCAACAAATTAAAGAAGGGGCCTGGATTGTTTACACCAGCGGAGACTCCGTCTTCCAGATTGCCGCTCACGAAGCGATCATTCCCCTCAAGGAGCTGTATGAGGGCTGCAGAATTGCCCGCGAATTGTGTGACCCTTATGTCGTGGGCAGAGTGATTGCCCGCCCCTATATAGGGGAACCCGGAGCCTTCAAGCGCACCGAGAACCGCCGCGATTTCTCCTATCCCCTGCCCGAGCCCACTCTTTTAAATCGATTGTCTGAACGCGGTGTCCACGTGATCACCGTGGGTAAGTTAGATGATATTTTCAATGCGAGCGGTGTCAACCAATCGTTCCACGTAGAAAATAATCCCGATGCGATCAAGGTGATTTTAAAGCTGGCGGATCAGACGGACTCTTTTTTCTGTTTCGCCAACCTAATCGATTTCGACATGCTCTATGGACACCGTCGCGACGCGGTTGGTTATGCAGCGGCTCTGGAACAAGCGGATCATTTTATCGAGGAACTACTGCCCAAATTAGCCTCTACGGATTTATTGATTATTACCGCCGATCACGGCAACGATCCCACCTTCAAAGGTTCCGACCATACTCGCGAATTCGTGCCTCTGCTCACCTTCGGTCCCGGGCAAATAAATAAATCATTAGGAATTCGCGACGGGTTCTATGACATTGCTCAGACGATCGCTGCCTTTTTTAAAATTGCTGCTATGCCGCGTGGTGTTAGTTTTCTTTGAACTGAAGCTCTTAGCGTGTTATAAACTTAAACATGTCTGACATGATCGTCACTTGTGCGGGGTGTGGGAACCCTATCACGATATCGGAATATGTAACCGCCGAGGTAATCACTTGCATGAAGTGCAAGAATCAGGTGCCTATTCCGAACCGGGAAGCGGCTCTCCCCGCTGAAGCACCAAAGCTAAGATTGGCTATCACCCAACCGCCTGAGCCGCTCTCGACTTCACTCACACAGCTACCCGCTAAACTCAGCCGCAAGCAGGCTAAGGCTCAAGCAAAAAAGGAGGTTGCGCGCTACCTCCCCCAAGCGGGAAAACGCCGGATCCGCACCCGCAAAATCAGTATGTTCGAAGTCAAAGTCCTGCCGTGGCTCGTCTTCTTTATACTGCTCCTCGTCTTCGGCTGGTTGCGCCACGTCCCTGGCGTTCTGGCTCCTGACATCCACGCGATGTTTATCCAAGGGGGGGTATGGTCGCTACTATTACTGCATGTCTCTATTATTTGTCTGGCCTTTGGGGATGATGCTTTCAGCGGAATCCTCTGCTTTATCATTCCAGGCTATTCGGTCTATTACCTTTTCACGCAGGCTGATCAAATCTTATTAAAGGGATTAGTGGCTGCTTTAATGATCGTTTTCGGCTGGGATTTTGTGACCGCCGCAGGAACCTTCTGGAACGAAGCCTATGCAACTATTTCCAGCTGGATCGCTACGACCGACTCAATCAAGAAAAAATAATTCTTAAAAAACCTAAGCGCAGAACTCAGGGGCTCAAGGAGTGGGAAGCCTTCATCTGCTGTCTATAAGTCCCAATAGCCGTATCAATCAACCCTGCCACATAAATCACAAGCCAAATCACAAAAGGGATGACTAAAGCCGCCAAACCAGGCACATCTTTTGGCGGATGGTCAGGATCAAAGGCCAGGCCGTAATAGGCCTTCAAGATTAAGAAGACAGTCATTACCAGCCAGCCTGTCGCCACCGTAGAGCCCACTATAAAAAGGGTACCCGCCGCCCAACGACGTTGCATCAATTGACCAGCCCCAGGATATACCAATGAGGAAAGAACCATCGGGGTTAATATAGATTTTCGTGCTGGAGGCGCATTAAGAGGAGGCGGGGATACCGCGCTCATCGGGTGTCACTTCGTATATTTGTTAAAATTTCGTATGGGATCGTCGCACACCAACGCGCCACTTCATCGGCCCAAAGCGATTCCGTGCCTTGCACTCCAATGAGGACGACTTCGTCTCCTGGCTTAACGTCACTATCTGCGCCCACATCAACAACGGTAAAGTTCATGGTTACGCGCCCGACAACCTTGGCGCGCCGCCCCCCAACCAACACATAGCCCTTGTTGCTCATGAGCCGGGACAAGCCATCGGAATAGCCAACGTCAATGGTGGCTAGAAAAGTCGGTTCAGGAGTGACGTGGGTGCTGAGATAGCTCACAGGAAAACCTGCAGGCACTTGCTTCACCTGAACCACACGGGTTCTCCACTGTAATAAAGGGCGTGTACAAATACGTGCTCCGCTGGATCGCCCCCCATACCCATAAGCGAGAATTCCCAGCCGGACTCCATCCATATCCAGCTCAGGGTGAGACGAGAAAGCCGCGCTGTTAGCTAGATGTACAAATAAGGGAGATAGGCCTCGCGCGGAACAATCAGCTATCACGTTTTGGAATCGCTCCACCTGTAATTTTGCAAACGGATCAGTGGACCGTCCCGCAGATGCAAAATGCATACAAATACCGCAAATATCCAACCCGCCAACACGGGCCAATTCCGACATTTGTTCGGCTGCTTTTTCCCATGCCAAACCCAGGCGTCCCATCCCAGTATCAATCTTGACGTGGCAGGGCAGCTTTAGCCCTTCAGTCCGGGCTGCCTCAGCTAACAGATAAGCCAACTCCACACTAACAAGAACCGGCACTATACGGTGCCGAAGAATTTCGCGAACATCTTCAGGCCAAACTGCGCCCAGCAGCAGGATTTTAGCTTCAGGCAAAACCAAACGAACACGGATGGCTTCATCCAGGGTCGCCACGAAAAATGAACGTATCCCACATTCAAAGGCCTTTAACACCACGTCCGTAAGCCCATGTCCGTAAGCATTGGCCTTAACCACAAGAATGACTTCCGCTGAAGTGGTCAAGGCCTTCTTCATGACCACCAGATTCTGGCACAAAATATCTAAATCAAGTTCGACCCAGGCATTGCTCCGCCGATTCGCATTAAGGCTCATTTTCATGCCAATAGAGGGCCGTTTTGTGCTGGAGGCGTGGGAAGCGCCACCCGATTGACCCGCAGGGGGTAACGCAACTTGAGGTCTCCATCAATAAGGATCTCGACCCAATAGACCCCCTCTTTATCAAACTTCAAATTCATGAAAAATTCAACATTGGTCACGGTAGACTCTGAATCATTGAGATGGACCAGGATGTCCTGCCCCATGGCCACCACCACGCCATTGTCTGGGCCAATAATACGCGTCTTTTCCTTGAATTCCCCCTGCCCACTACACCAGCGGTTGACGATACATACACGCTGAAAAATAGCGGGGAATTGAGGCATCCCGATAACATCAAACAACCCGATCAAAATAAATTTACCGGACCGTTCCTGCCGTACATCATCACATAAAACACTCATCTGGAGATCAGGTACCATCATGAGGAGACTCCTTTAATCGCGCCACCCCAGGCTTTTAAATGGCTAATGATAAAATTTACCACGCTGGCTTGAGCGTCACGCCCACTCCCGTCAACCGTCACTGGCGCACCAAAGGCGAAGTGGATAGGCCGGTCCGGATATACATAACCGGCATCTTTGATCCATTTTCCATTCGCCATAAAATCAGTTTTCACCGCAAGCGGGATTACCGGCACACCGGCACGAGAGGCTAATTTAACGCCCAGCGAATTAAAGCCCTCTACGTCAAATTCAGCTGAACGAGTCGCTTGCGGAAAAATGACAACGGAAACCCCCTGCTGGATCAATTCAGTCCCTTCAGCTAATACCCGCTTTAAATCCTCGCGAGGATTATTACGACTTACCGCGATATGCTTCACCGAGCGCATAATCGGACCAAAAGCAAAATGTGTCCGTAAACTTTTCTTCACAACAAAGGCCACCTCTTTAAAGGGCAGCATAAAGCAGGGCAAAACAACAGTTTCCAAAGATCCCATATGATTTCCG
>JBBQNS010000052.1:0-23983 GCA_038330175.1 Kiritimatiellia bacterium | reverse complement strand
GGCACCAAGCTTGCCGGGCATGTCAGCCGTGACGCTACCGCCATCCACGCCCGCGAAAAGGTGGCCAGCAAACCCAAAAAGGAACCGAAACCGCCCAAGAAACGCGGACGGCGACCCAAAGATCAGCCTCCGCCCCCGCCTGCACGTTGGATTCTTCACAGATTGTGCCCGCCGACACGTGTGACATGACCATATGGAATCCCACGAGCTGTACTGGGCCGGGGCCGCATGTGTATCAGAGCGCGCTGGTAATTTCTAGTCGTGAATGGTTAAGAATGAATGGTAAGTTCAAGGGTGGTGGAAGTGGGGCGGGAGCTGGGGTCGGTGGGCTGCAGACATTTGAGGTGGATGTGCCTGGAGTGGGTATCAAAATGGATGGTGTGTTGGAGGAAGACGAGGAGACTCCCGGTGGTTATGTCGGGGTGGGCACCAATTGTATGCAAAGAGTGACGATCAATCAGGTGCAGTCCAAGAATCGATTTTCAGGGAAGGTGAAGTTGACGGCGACGGGGGTTGGGTCAAAGATCCGGCTATGGTCGAATCCCACACGGACAAGCGAGATCACCACGTTTCCGAAGGAATATACAACGCCTTCGGGGTTGCCGCAGGACATCTGGATGGAAGGGATTGCCGCCAGTAGTGCCACGAATGATGTGGAACTGAAGGTGTCCTACACCACACCCACGGAGAATAAGACCGCTGAAGATAAAGTGAAGCTTACTGTCATTAAGGTGGACTTGGATATGGACGTGGATGATACCGACGAACAGAAGGAAGAAAGTCCGGGAGCAATCGTCTTTGAGAATTGGGACAACGATGACGCTGACGTGGCCCATACGCCGGATAAGACCGAGTCGTCTGTGACCGGCGAAAACGATCTTGTTCCGATCTATCCCAAATTCGAACCAACCTTTCCGTGGCAGTTTTTCCGTCGCCAATCTCACTGATGTGCGGCGCAATGAAATCCTGCGTAATGCACATGACTGCTTAACAGAAGCCGTTGAGTACCTTTGGGGCAACGCGATTAGTTGGGATGGTCCCACAGAGGAAAACAGAATTCGCACGTGAAGATGCCGACACAGATCTTGTTATGGCGATCTTCGCCAAGTGCTACAGACAGGGGGCTGGCAAAGACGAAGCAACACTCGTAACTTTGAAACAACTCTCGGATCCGACCCTGCCGAGTTCATGGAAAATGGGGTTGTTGGATGTCCTCAAACTTGACGACCGGAGTGATTTCACCGAATCCCAGGTTGCGGCAGTTACAGCAACTTTGAGCGAAGTGGGCCAAAACAAACACAATTCCGACGTATTCGATCTTTCTGTCTTGGTAGACTCGGTAGTCTTCTCTTTACGCAACGGGAGATCATCACGCAGAAGGTTCCGGAACTGAAAGACGCACTGGAAAAGCAGGACCGATCCGCCTTGCCGAAGAGAGACGACGCCAACGTCAAACAGGCGGCGAAACTCATTGATGCCATCTGGGACTACAAGACGGCCCTACAGAAAACGGCGGATGAAGTGAAAGACGAGCAAATCAAGGCCAATTTGAAGAAACGCCTGACGAAGTGGGAACCTGCTTCCTCTACGCCGACCAAGTGACTTTCCCCCTCCGGCACTACGCCTGCTTGCGTAGGCTCGTGCTGTCGTATCCCGCTCGCGTTGATCGCGTTATGCGGTGCGCCGCCGGTAACGGTGATGGCTCTGAATTAACCGACTTGGCAGCGGCGCTTCATTTTATAGACGGCCTACGCACCTGACACGCCGCGTGCTATCAAGGACTGGCCGCAGTTTCCCTGGCGCGGTTTGATGTTGGATGTAGCGCGACATTTCCATACCAAGGCTTTTATCAAACGTTATATCGATCTTTTGGCCTTCTATAAAATGAACCGGCTGCATTTGCATCTGACCGATGGCCAAGCTTGGACGTTGGAGATTCTCCGCTATCCCCGGCTGGGCGATCGTCGCAAGATTCCCCCCCATTCCAATCCGGCACGCGGCATTTATTCCCAAAAAGATATTCGCGAGATCGTCCGGTATGCAGCCTCACGTCATGTCATGATCATTCCGGAAATTGAGTTCCCCTGCCACTCGGATGCGATTCTGGCCTGCTATCCGGAACTGATGTGCGTCAATCATCCTGCCCGCACCGGGGGTAATGGTCATAAGGAATACTGTCCCGGTCGTGATGATGTTTACGACTTCATTAAGAATGTACTGACGGAAGTGGCCGCGCTTTTCGATGCGCCTTTCATTCACATAGGAGGTGACGAATATTTCGGAACAGCCTGGGCGAATTGCCCGGATTGCCAAAAACGAATTAAACGTGAAAAGCTCGAAGCAGGCGACAGCCCGGAGCTTAAAGCCCTCTTTAAGAATTGTCAGGGCAGTCCGCGAAAATACCTGCTTTATCGTTATATGATGCGGCGTATCGCAAAACAAGTGGTGGCCCTGAATCGGATTCCGGTTCTGTGGGATGACTTGGCCTGGCGTGGCGAATTTCCAGAAAAAAGCGTTTTGATCCAGTGGCATTATAAAGGTCTTTTTGACTGGATGCAGCAGGTGGACTCGCCGGATGATCCCGTGAATGAAGCCACTGCGGCCGAGCATTCCATAATAACGGCACCAGCGAGTCATCTCTACTTTGACTATTTCAACGGTGGCAAACTGATTCAGCGGGTATATGAATTTGAACCTGTGCCACGCGGGCTAAAGGCCGATCAGGCCAAATACGTGTTGGGCCCGCAAGCCTGCATGTGGGAACATGGCCAGGAGAAGATCGATGGCATGCTGTTTCCTCGCCTTATTGCGTTGGCCGAACAGGCCTGGACGCCCAAACGGCTACGCAAATGGGCTCAGTTCTCTGCCCGGCTCGAACAGCATTTCCCGCGTTTAAAAATTCTCGGGGTCAAGTACACAAAACCTTCCACGACCCCGAAAAGAGGAGAAATCCGCTCGGTTGGTATGTGGGACATTCCCAAAATGGAAGGGGGCTTCAAGGAATGGCTCATTAACGATGTTGTGACCGGTACAGGACGATATGAATTGAAGCTCAAGCTGACGGGAGGGCGGGGGGCGAATCCGGACATCCAAGTTTTTTGGACGGATGATGGACATCAAATGCCAGTGGAATCCATAAAAACAGCAGGCCTCCAACGGGTATACCGCTTTACGGTTTCCTCCAACAAACTGCAGGGACTTTATTCGGTTCGATTATACTTGAAAGGTGATGGCCGGACGGATTCCTCTGGTGAAGGCTTCCTGAAAAGGATGCATTAATGTATCACTCATGAATCGTGCTTGCGCTTGAAGTCAGGCTCTGGCACCTTTTCGACCACTATGGCTCGATTTATCATTCATGGCGGGAAGCGGCTTTCGGGTACTTACGTACCGAATGGCAATAAAAATGCCGTCCTCCCGATGCTTGCCGCCTGCGTGTTAACAGAAAAACCCGTGATATTGGAAAACGTCCCGCTGATTGAGGACGTCCATACCATGCTGGAACTGCTCAGTGGCCTCGGAGTCGAGATTGCGGTAAAGGACCACACGGTCACGCTTTGTGCTAACGGTCTGCGTCGTAGCAAGTTGGATCCTGAATTGTGTCGCAAAGTGCGTTCCTCCATTCTGTTGGCAGGGCCGATGGCGGCCCGGCTGGGCAAGGTCACTTTGTCGCCACCAGGTGGTGATGTCATTGGCCGGCGCCGTTTGGACACTCATTTTCAAGGGTTACAGGCACTGGGCATTGAAGTAGAAGGTGGAAAGGATTTTGTCTTTCGCCGGAAACGCTTTGAAGGTGCTGCGATGGTGCTCGATGAAGCCAGTGTGACGGCCACAGAAAATGTTCTGATGGCGGCCACCTTGGCCCACGGAGAAACCACTATTTTTAATGCCGCTTGTGAACCGCATGTGACGGACCTGGCTTTGCTTCTGAATAAGATGGGTGCCCAGATTGTCGGATTGGGAACCAATCGTCTGGTAATAAAAGGTGTGGAGACCCTGAACGGGGCCACACACTCGGTTCAACCTGACTATATTGAGATTGGCAGTTTTGTGGCCGCTGCTGCAGCCACGGGGGGGGAACTGCGCGTTGCCGACGTTCAGACGGAACCGATGATGATCGTTATCAAAACTTTCCAGAAATTGGGAATTAAGTTGCAGCTGGATGGCTCCACCTTGTGTATGCCGCCCCGCCGGGCGATGCGGATCAACCGCGATTTCGGCGATGCGATTCCAAAGATTGAGGATGGTCCCTGGCCGAGTTTCCCGTCGGACCTGATGAGTGTGGCGTTGGTCGCGGCGACGCAGGCCAAGGGGACGGTGCTCTTCTTTGAAAAGATGTTCGAAAGCCGGATGTATTTTGTGGATTACCTGATCGGCATGGGGGCGGGGGTGGTCGTGTGCGATCCGCACCGGGTGCTAGTCACGGGTCCTTCCCGCTTGCATGGCCTCAACATGGCAAGTCCTGATATCCGCGCGGGGATGGCCCTTTTGATTGCCGCACTCTGCGCTAAAGGCGAGAGCGTTATCAACAACGCCCAGACGATCGACCGTGGCTATGAGCGCGTGGAAGAGCGCCTCCGTGCCCTCGGTGCCGACATCGTGCGCGAAGCGTAAAACTTCCTCCAAGTTAAAATCCGCTCCATCGATCCTGCAGGATCCCCGCCCCGTCTTCGGCGTCATCCATTTAACGAAGCGGGTTCCTCTGATATTTACTCTCTTTTCAATTGACTTGCGAGTGTCTTATTGCTAAAACGTTTTAGCAATGATAGAAACGATTACCAATCAGCGATCTGTGACGATTCTTGATATCGCTTTTGCGGCGGGAGTTTCGGCCACCACGGTGTCCATGGTTATCAACGGTCAGGCGGCCAGATACCGGATCAGTACGGCG
Source organism: Kiritimatiellia bacterium (assembly GCA_038330175.1). GTDB lineage: Bacteria > Verrucomicrobiota > Kiritimatiellia > CAIKKV01 > CAITUY01 > JAABPW01. The sequence goes on along the minus strand of JBBQNS010000052.1, from coordinate 19,092 downwards.
ACACGTCAGCGGGTGGAGGCAGTGATTGCCCAGTCGGGATACCAGCCGAACCGGATGGCGCGGAATATGAGGTTGGGACGCGGAACTCTGGTCGGTCTGATTCTGCAGGAAGGGGCGCCGGATGTCGGCGAACTGATTGCTGGATTGGAACCTGTGCTGGCGAGTGCCGGTTATAATTTGGTGGTCGCCAGCGTCTCCTCGGATTCGGCCGCCACGCGGATCGTGAGCGGACGCCTGAACCATGATGGACTCGCCGGACTAATCTATGGGCCTGGGATGCTCATCGGTCCATCGCCTATCCTTGCCGGTTTGGGGCCGACGATTCTCTTGGGCCTGCCCACCGGCGGTTTGCCAGCCGTGTTCCATGACGATGAGCCGGTTGGGAAAAATCCGGCGTCGCCAGCCGTTGCGCGGCGCTCCGAGCGAAAGCGTGGGAAAATGGCGGGCGAACTGCTACTGGCCATACTGGCCGGAGCGCCCCCGAGTAACCGGTGCGTTCCGCTGGAGCTAGTCGTTCCGCTGCCGCAACCTGCAGTCAGTGCGCCAGGTTCAATTCCGTTACCACCGAAACCCACCCAACCACAAACACCGGCAATACCGGTGTCACCACCTGTGTCGCCTGTGCCTGTCGTGACGCCCATTCCGCCGCCAGTGATTGCTGCATCGGTGTCGGCGCCCACAGTTCCGGTAAGCCCGCCTCCACCTATCATTGCTCCGCAGGCAACACCGGAGCCGGTTTTTGAAGAACCGAGACCGGAACCAAGGCCGGAGGAGACTGAAACACCGGCCGACACCGAAAGGCCTCCCGACCAGATGCCCGAGAGGGAACCCCAAACACCGGTCTCTGCCCCGCCGGTAACACCGGAGCCGGTCTTGGAGATTCCGGAGACCGAGATCATCCCGGAGCCAATCGAAACGCCAGTGGATGACCCGCCGCCTATGGCGCCACCTGCAGAACCAGAGCCATCGGTTGTGATTCAGGAAAGCCTGCCTCCCGTGCAAGTTCCCCTCCCTGGAGGGGCAGGGGTGGGTCCCGTCCAGCCGGGGCAAATCAGCGAGCCTATGCCAGCGGTCACTCAGGTGCCCGAGCCCGAACCATTACCAGTGGCTTCCCCCATAGTTGCGCCAACTGCGCCAACCGTAGAAAGCGCCCCGCCACCTCAGGTAGTCGCCGAACCGGTTCCCGAAATCCCCATTCCAGTACCTGAACCACCGGTCATATCTGAGCCGACACCAGTAAGGGCCCCTGATGTGACAGTCGATACAGCATTGGCAACTGAGCCCACAGTTACGTCGGAACCCGAACATACTGAGGTGCCGCCGGAGGCAGAGATGCCACAGTGAGCAGGCACGATTCAAAACCCATGGCAGTCTTGCATTGATTAAAAGTATCCGTGTGGCTACCTTCAAATTTGAAAAACGAACGACAAAGTGGCTGGTATCAGGCCAGCTCAAGATCATACGGAGAACCATGACTCGCGACCAACTCAAGCAACTCGAAACCGATCTCTGGAGTGCCGCCAACAATCTGTGCGCCAACTCCGACCTGAAATCCAGCGAGTATGCCATCCCGGTGCTCGGCCTCATCTTCCTGAAGTTTGCGGATAACAACTACCGCCGCCATGAAGCCGCTATTCTGGACGAATACCAGAAACTCAAAGGGTCACGCTGAGAAAAAACGATCTCGGAAATCGCCGTCGATAAGTGCGGGTTCTATCTGCCTGACCATGCGCGTTATGACTACCTGCTAAAGCTCCCGGAGGAAAAGGACATCGCCAAGGCGCTTAAGGATGCCATGAAGGCTATCGAGCAATACAAGCCCGAGCTCGAAGGCGTCCTGCCAAAGGATGAGTATTTTCGTCTTACGAGCGACCAGAAGACGCGCACTATTCCCAATCAATTGCTTAAGACGTTTGCCAATATTCCACCAGATTTTACTGGCGACCTGTTCGGTCAGATCTACGAATATTTCCTATCCGAGTTCGCCCGTAGCGAAGGCTCCAAGGGGGGCGAATTTTTTACGCCGCGTTCTGTCGTACGCCTGATGGTTGAGATGATCGAGCCGCACGGCGGCAAGGTGTTCGATCCGGCCTGTGGCTCGGGCGGTATGTTTGTGCAGTCGGCCCACTTTATTGAGGAGCACCGCAAGGAGCTGAAGGATGCTGACAGCGGCGTATTTGTCTATGGCCAGGAAAAGACGCAGGAGACGGTGAACTTGGCCAAGATGAATCTCGCGGTGAACGGTTTGCGTGGCGATGTCAAGAAGGCCAACACCTATTATGACGATCCGCACGGCAGCTTCGGCGCGTTTGACTATGTCCTCGCCAATCTGCCGTCGAATCGGTTTTACACGAACATCTTCCTGAAAATTATGATCGCATCGCCTTTACTGAAAAATGTAATGGCATTTTTGAGCTGATGCTAAACTATGCCAGTCAGGGTGGAAAATGGGCGGCATAGTGGAAAAAAGAACAGCCCTAAATTTTGAAGGAAAATTATAGCCGGTTAACGAGGAGATCTCATGATATACCATCGTAATGATTATTGCCCGTGCGGCAGTGGTAAGAAATATAAGAACTGCCATTTTGGGAAAGAAGACCCTGTTGTGGCCAAACCCATTCCATCGCGTAAAACAAAGCGGAATTCGGAAAAATTGGACCCAGAGACAGGGGATGTGATGTCGCCTGAATACTGGGCGGAAATGTCTAAACGGCTCCCCAGTAAAATGCGCAGTAAATTGGGGCCCTTATTGGTGCAGGCCAAATACTTTGCCGAGCATGAAGCAGAGCGGGAGCGGATTGGAGCAGCTGGCGAGGTCTTGGAAGCCTATCGTGATGAATATGAAAAACTGATTGCGAATGAAGTGGAGTATTTTCGTCGCGCCGAAGCCTTGTTCAGTGAAGATCGCTTTGCGGACTTGAGGTTCAATGCCGCTGATGCTCAGCGTGCTTTTGAAGTGGTTGGCTACCCGCCTCTAGGTGAGATGGATGAGAAGTTCGGCAAGGTGTTGGTCGCGGCTATAGGCTTTCTGACCGATGAGACACAGCGAAGATCCCTTTCGCTTAAGTTGTTACAGAACCTTCCTGACTATGTTGAGGCGGGGCGGTATATGGATGCCTGGATCATTCAACACAACGTGGATTTGACCGCAGAGTTTTCAGAAGATACGGTCGGACCCTTTCTAATGACCCTGTTTTTGTTTGGCTTAAGAGAGTGGGAGAGTCAGCGGGAACAAGAACAGGTGGCGATGTTCAAGGAACTGGGGGTTAGTCCCGAAGATATCCAAAGCGTGGGATATGACGGGGCGGAATCGTTCATCCAGAAAATGATGAATGATCCCGCAAAGACAAAAGCTTTAGAGGTCTTCCTGGCCAACCATCCGGAATTGGATGATCTGAATCAGGCCCAATGCGGTGACGCTGAGGATGCTGCCCTGGAACTGTTGGAGCAGGAAGAGGCGAAATGTTTATTTATTCCGTCAAATGAAGCGGCGCCCTGGCTGGAAATCTTTAAGCAAAAATTGTTGAAGGCCACAAGGAAATATACCGACTTGTCAAAACCGCAAACCCAAGATAAGGCGGGCAGGGCATTTATAAAAATCTTGTTCGATGTGGCCGCCCAAATGGCAGAATCGATTTTTGTACCGTTCCGGATCGAGAGACTCAGGTTGCAGATACTTGAGTTTAGAAAAGAATTTGCTGCTGCTGAAGATTCAGAATTCTTGGAGGGCATCCATGGCGCGCTTATGGCGCTACAATCCAAGGATGATGTTAAGGCCAATCGTTTCCTTGTAGCAGTGTGTGCTTATTCCCTGCAAGATGAGGTTGATGCTGTTGTGGGTGAATATGAGGAATAAAGAATTATCAGTTTACTATCAAAATATAATAAATTGATATTTACAAATGCCGAAGCGTTACGTACTATCAATTTTATGATTATTGATAATAGATTGATAGTTTGGAGATTAAGATGAAGCTACCTCAAGCTCCGCCTGACTTTGACCTTCTATTTGCACGAGTATGTGAGAATAAGCGTTTGAGTGAAGTTATGCGGCTCGCTGACCGTCTACATGCTGGAACCGAATACTACCACTGGGAAGAACTTCGACGCCATGCCGTTCACCATGGGTTTTCGCATGAAGAGTGGTGGTGTGCTTTGAAGCTGAAGCGGAAGGCAGCTTACCGAGAACTATTGTTGATGGATAAAAAAAGGCGTCCTTTTCGCTACTTCATTCCAGAAACCGTTCAAAAATTGTTGCACGAGATTGATTTTGGCGCAGGAGCCTATCTCGGCATGCCTGAGCCCCTTACGAATCCGCAGACGCGCGATCGCTACCTGATCAGTTCCTTAATCCAGGAAGCCATAACGTCGAGTCAGCTGGAGGGGGCTATAACAACGCGGGAAGTGGCTAGGGAGCTGATTCGATCTGGCAGGACGCCACAGGATAAGAGCGAACAGATGATTCTAAACAATTTTCTGACCATGCAGGAGATTATCCGGATTAAGGACCAACCGATGACGGTTCCGCTTCTGCAGGAGATCCATCGGCTGGTGACAGACCAGACACTCGAAAATAGTGCCGCAGCGGGGCGCTTTCGACGCCCTGATGAACCAGTCAGGGTTATGGATGGAGAGGGGCATATCTATCACGACCCGCCTGAGGCCCAAGAACTCGAGGAGCGCGCCCTAAAAATGTGCGATTTTGCCAACGGAGCAACTCCCGCCCTTTTTGTCCCGCCAGTGGTTCGGGCTATCATTCTCCACTTCTGGCTTGCCTACGACCATCCGTTCGTTGATGGCAATGGAAGAACGGCGCGGGCACTATTCTACTGGTCTATGCTCCACCAGGGCTTTTGGCTGTTCGAGTATATCTCCATATCAAACATTCTCCTTAAGGCGCCCGCACAATATGCCCGCGCCTTTCTGTTCACGGAGACCGATGACAATGACCTGAACTACTTCATTTTGCATGAAGCTGACGTAATCCAACGCGCCCTTGAGGCTTTGCGCGCCTACATTGATCGGAAACACAAGGAAACTAAGGCTGATGAAAACCGCCTACGGGTATTGCGCCAACTGACTCACCGTCAGCAAGCTTTGATTTCGCACGCCTTGCGACATCCAGGGCAGGAGTATACGATCGCCAGCCACCAGCGCAGTCACGGTAGTGCGTATGCCACGGCACGAGCCGATCTTTTGGCGCTCGTTGAACAAAATTTGTTAGTGCAAAAAAAACGTGGTAAGGCGTTCGTCTTCGAACCCTCCCCCAACCTGTCTAAGCGGCTGGAATTCCTGTCGGAATCAGCCACGAAGGGGGATAGTTGAGGGTTCAAAATAATTGCACAAACGAGGCGCTTGCAAAAATAGGTTTTGCAAGAGGCTCAAACGACCCAGATTGCCCTAGACCCTTTACCACTCCTTCTGCGCACGAAATAATTTGATGTCATCTGGCGGGGAGGGCAAGGTCTTGAGAATATCAGAAATCATTCGGGTGTCGTTAGGAAGTCGGAGGAACGGCCGTACATCCGCCAGAGGTTGAACCACAAACCGGCGCTGGGCCCAGCGGGGGTGGGGAAGATCTAGAATTCCATCGGCTCGCTCAATTTTTCCAGCATACAGGATGTCAATGTCAATGGGCCGGGGTGCGTTACGATCCTCGCTGCGAACTCGGCCCATATCGGCCTCGATCTGATGGATGGCGTCCGATAAAGCCAAAAGCTCCATATCCGTTTCAATGATAACAACCGTATTGAGGTATTGTAGGTTTGTGAATTCCGGTTTTACGTCTACGGGTTCTGTTTCATAAATCGGGGCTTTGGCAAGGATCTGGACGTTGGGCAATGCATCAATGCGGCGGGTCGCCTCGCGTAAATTGTCGAGACGATGATCCAGATTCGAGCCTAATCCAAGACCAATTTCGATGGTACTCATAAGTCTATTCTCTTTTCTTTTGGCGATGAACAAGCGTCCGAAGAATGCTGTCCAACACATGATCAAGTTGCTTGCTGACGTCCTCTGACAGGAAGCCTATCACAAAATACCCATTTTCCTAAAGCATAGCGTCTTTTTTGCGATCGCTACGATAAGCGTCAGACCCTGAAAGATGTTGAGGCCCATCCAGTTCGATGGCCAGCCGGGCTTCCGCCGCCGCCCTTTGGTCGGGATAGAGTTCGCCCTGAAAGGAGACATTCAAAGGCGTGCCAGTGAAACGTTCATCTTGAATGCTGAGCTTGATATTGAGGGCGGATAGCAATTTTCGAAGATCGTCCATACACCCTCGCGGCAGGCCAATATGTTGGGGATGATCCTCTGCACAGGCAATGATGCGGGGTATTTTTGAAGTTGGGAAACGCATGGCCTGCGCCTTGTAGAATTCCGGATTCTGGAACGTGGCCAGTCGAAGTAGCCGGTTGCGCAGTGCCGGTGGCAGTCCATTTTTGCTGATGTATATCTGGTTCCCGAAAATCACCTCCAGGCTTTCCGGTAATGGTTCGGTGATGGGGGGATTCTTTCGTCGGCGGGACGGAGGTGCCGTCCATGGCGCGTCATCTTCCTCGTCATTCAAGGCAAACCGGACATCAACAATCCTGTCATGGCTTTCGGCAAGCTGAACAAGTTCCTCAATTATCCGGCGGTTGATTCGGGGAACGGTGGCGAGAAACTCCCATTGATCGGGGAAGGGCTCAAACTGGTCATCAATAAAAACACTATTTCCTTGTTTCCGCGCCAGATTCTGCAGGGGGAGGGCAATCAGATTGCCAAAACCACCTTTGGGAAGGGTATCTTGATTCGGAAAAAAACGATCATAGGAATCGAGGCCGATATCCGGGCGGCGTTCCATAGTTTCGGTCAAAATATGGGCGCCGAGCTTCCTGGCCAAAACGGCGGAGACGGCCTCCTCAAAGAAAAACCAGAGATGCCCGCCATTTCCTGACCTGGATCGTTCCAGCGCGGCAGGGAGTCCCAATCGGCGACAAGTTTCCAAAACGGCAGCAACATCATTACGCCAACTTGCCTTATCGAAATCGGCGGCAAGAAAGAAGCAAGTTTCGTCTTGGAACATCGGATATACGCCCATAACGAAATCGTGTCCGGTTTTGTCCTGCCCTATAAGATGCTGGTGGATGGTTTCGTTTGTTACGGGAAAAAATCGACGATTGGGGCATTCAATGCACCGGACGGCCCGCTTGTCACACAACCCTCTGGCCCATTCATTGGCGCAGGCGGGCTGGTAGCCGGATTTTTCGGTTTTCCGGCTCTCAAAACGCCTGGGATAGACATCCTCCCGCCCGCGAAACAGGGAGCGGAACAGGGCGATCTTGTCCTCAGGTGAAGACGACTTGGTTATGGATGTAGCTGGACGTTCCATGAAGTCAACAGTAGAGGAAGAAGGCGGCGCGTGAAAGAGGATAAAACTTTCCCCAAGTTATGGTTTAGTATAACTTAGAACCATGAAACAGGGAACGTTTACAGCAGTACTTGAGAAAGAGCAGGATGGATTCGTAGCCCTTTGTCCCGAGCTGGATGTGGCCAGCCAAGGTGATACGGTGGAAAAGGCGTTGGTGAATCTTCGGGAGGCGGTCGAACTGTTCCTTGAGTGCGCCAGCCCTGAGGAAATTCGTTATTCCTCAAGCGAAAGAGCGAACATTACGGCTCCACGAATCTCTCTCATTTGACTTGCCGGAAGAGTGGTGATGAGAGAGCCGATTCGTCCTTTAGCAACAGTCTGCAGGTGATCGCAATTAACCGCACATTTTTTCGGCATCCCGTCATCTTTGCCCAGCAAAACCTCACTGGGAATGTCCCGCACGGTCGATGTTATGGGTGCCACAGTGATCTCGCCGAGGTAGGGAATGACGGAATCCCGGGACAGGATGAGAATGGGGCGGTTTTTGTCTGGCTTGTCGAACTTGTACCATCGAACCTCTCCCCGCTTCATTCATCACCCCACTCCTGCGCCTTTCCCCATGCGCTAAACTCGGCAGCCCCTTCGGGTTTGCTTAAATAGCCTTCCCGGTGCTTCTTTTCAAGGCTCAGCGTTTTTACCCGCGTTACAGCCATTTGAAGCGCCTCGCGAGTAAAGGCTGATCGCGTTGTGTGTAATGACTTCGCAACCCTGTCCACCGTCCGGACAAGACGCTCATCAAGCGTCATTTGAACTGTTATCATAGGCTCCTCATCATGTTTATATTTATAGCTATGGTAATATACATACGTCTGAAGTCAAGGGCGACAGCGGCTGCATTCTGCCCTGGGGCGCATGACCCTGAGCCCCACTTTCCCGCCGAAGTCAGGAGATCTGGCCTGACAGAAGTTCTTCCAACAGAAACTGCGTCTTGGTGGGTATGACCTTGCGTGGGTAGTACGTCTCGATAATGGAACTCGCCTCGGCGACGCTCTTGATCTTGAGATGTTTGAGCAGGAATTTCGCATCGTCCAGATCGTGGGAGTCGAAGCGGGCCGATACGCACTTCATGGCCAACATGTAATCGGCCTGCGGCGCCCAGACCCGGAGGTGGGACAGTTCCACGACTTCATGGACGGGAGGCTGAGCCAGGAAGTATCCCTTGGCTGCATCATTCAACCAATCTTCGGGAACTCCAAGTTTGTCAGCCACTGAGCGGCTTGCATCGCGAATCTCCTGTGTCGGACGAAAGATGGCCTCGACGTCTTTCGTCGATTCTCGTGCATTAAATACGAGGCACATCACCGCCCCCCCGCAGATTCCGATCTCCCCGTGCACGCCCACCAAGCAAAGCTCCTCATTCAAAGCATCGAACAATTTTAAAATGGTTTGCGAATCCAACATGGCTATGCCCTTTTCAGAAAATTATCCAGAACGAAAATCCGCCTGGCGCGAAACCAGGCAGGCGATTCCAGGAGGGCGGTCGCCTTCAGATTCTCAATGCCGGACACGAACCATGGAGTCTTCAGGGCAGGAACGCCCGCACACCATGCCGGCGTCTCGACAGATAACTTCCGGCAGAGTGCCTCCGTCACCGATGCACATAGCGCCCGCAACGGCACGTCCAATTCCATGAGTGGCGCGTCCTCTACTATCGCACTGTGGCGAGTGGAACGAAATGCGACAACGAAGTTGAATAGGTGCGTCTTCCATGAATCGAATCCGTCCAGCACCATGCGGGTTGAAACGTCCCGTACCGAATCGACAGGCACGCGCAAGAAACGTGCGACGACCAGGTTCACGCCCTGAAGATTGAGACCTGTGGCGCCCGAATCAGTTGAGAGGAACAGGCGGCAATTGGGATCCTGTTTGAATCGATTGATCTCTAGCCGCCGTTTTTGCTGGGGCACGGAACCTGTATGCCACGCAAAGCCGAGTTTCATGTTGATCGCCAGCTCCCGTGCCAGTTCTAGCATGCGTGCCCATTCTGAGAAAATGATGATTTTACTGTCGCCGGAGGAGACCGCATCCTCCAGAATGTTGCCCAGTTCATGCAATTTCGGGCAGATCCGACAGTCGGCATCAAGAATATAAGGGGTGTCGCAGAGCATGCGCATACAGCTCAGAAAAATCTGGAGTTTCTCCATTTCCTCTTTGGTGAGCGGGCGGCGTTTCGCAATAGAAGCCAGTCTGGCAGCCATATCCTCATACTCAGTGTACCGCTGGCGTTGCTCGGGTTCCATAGCCACAAAGTAATTGCTGACGGTACGTTCTGGGAGCTGATCCTCGACTTCGTCCTTTCGGCGGCGGAGCATGATGGGGCGAAGTCGGTTGTGGAGTTCGGCGATATTTTTCAGGCCTGACGGACGGCCTTTTTCGTCCAATTTCATAAAATTCGCGATTGAATCGGAATAACGGACCGAAAAGGGCTGGATCTAAAAATTGAACAATAGAATAAACCTCGTCAATCCGGTTTTCCAACGGAGTTCCGGTGAGAACGAATGCGTAGGGACTGGCCAGTTGCTTAATGGTGTTGGCGGTCTTGGTCTGCCAGTTCTTGATACGCTGGGCCTCATCAAGAATCACTACGTCGGGGGCGATAAGTTGGTTGATCTCAGCCACATCCGCCCGGGCCTGTTCGTAATTACAAAGATAGAAAAATGATTTTTCGCGGTAGGCACGCAGACGATCCGCCCGGCTACCCCAGATGATTTTTGATGGCAGATTCGTAAACTTGGTGATCTGCTCTTCCCATTCGGCTTTTAGTGAGGCGGGGCACACCACCACTCCCCGTTCAATGCGACGGGTTTGTCGGAGCAGTTCACAGGCAGCGATCGCCTGAACGGTTTTCCCAAGCCCCATTTCGTCGGCTAGCATCGCCCGTTCGCCGAAGGCCAGATGCAGCATCCCTTCGTTTTAGTAGGGATAGAGTTTGTGTTTGACGAGATCGAGGGAGCGTTTCCCGGATTTCACATCACTCATAAAATCTTCGCGTGCCTGAACCCGCGCCTGACGGCGCGTGAGTTCAATGCCCCACTCCTTAACATCCTGAGAGAGGCGGGCCCCATCCGAACGGCTTTTGAGGCGGTTTCCCAAGCTCGCAACAAAGAAGGGATGGCACTGGTGGGGTTGGCTAACAAGGTTCCGTTGGCGCTGAAGAAAGGATTGAAAAAGGTGCGGATGGGCTTTGCCGGGTTAGCGGGCAATAAAAGTTTCACCTCTGGTGAGTCTTTGCGGGAAAGATAGACCTCGGCACAGGGTGAGCCCGTGTGGGAGGCGACATCAAATTTTTTGCGTCCCTTCTGCCTCAATTTCGCTAACACGGCCTCGACATGTTTGCAGGTGCCCAGTCCGTTCACCCGAAAGTCGGTACAATTGCATGAATTCTCCCTGGATAGAAGCGCTCGGATTTCCACCCGATAGGGGTTTTTCGATTTTGACTGGACGGCGAAAGCCCCGTGAAATGGATCCCCGTCATCGAGTGGTTTGATAATCATTGATTCCGTAGCCGCCCGAGTTATTCGAACTTGGATTTCCTGCTCATTTGTAGAGTTCCAGCCTTGTGCGAGAGGTTGGCGAGCGTGTACTTTCTTAGCGTGCTGTTTCATCGTTATTGTCCAGAATGTAGGTTTATAAATATCGTAGGTCAGCGTAACGGATTATGGCGGCGCAATCCGGGGAAGCGGTCAAAGTCGCTATCGTTTGAATGAATCGCGGCTTGGTTTTCAATAACTAACGCAGCCAAGTGCGCATCGGTGATGAGTGCGCTGCTTAATAAATTTTGTTGAGCGAAAGATTCCAGGATTTCAAGATGACGCGGGCCTGGCTGCAGGAGTTGAACCTGGGGTCGCTGCATCCAACTCCTAACATGAGATAATGCCTCACTGGCATCCAGGGGGAATGCGAGGACCTTACGGTTGGTCATCAGGCGCAGAAACCCTAAGCTGACAACCCATGGCAGGCCGATGGTTTGCTGTCCGCTCATGGCGTTCTCCCACCAGTCTCGTGCCTGTTCATGATGAGGAGCGTCTTTGTTGTAGGCATAAATTAGAAGGTTTATGTCCGGGATAATCACGATGTCCTCGGCTTCAAGATGTGTTGCTCAACAAACTGGTCGGCTTCAATTTCATCGGCCAGTAGATTCAGCTTTAAGGGATCTATTCCTGATAGGAACCCACATGATTTTGCCTTGACCACAAAACGGTCGCCAGTGGAAACGGGTACTGCCCCCGCTGCTAATCCGCGTCGCAACAGTTCATTGACAACGGTTTTGAATCCCTGACGCGTAGTTCTTGATATCCGCTGTAATTCATTCGCAACATCATCATCAACCGTTAGGGTAGTTCTCATAAAAACATCATGATGCTTTCAGTCTTTGATGTCAAGATGCGTGAAGGCTGGATTACCGAAGGCCTAACACATCCTGCATATCGTAAAAGCCGGGCTTCTGGTTAACGAGCCAGCAGCCCGCATGGAGCGCCCCTTTGGCAAAGGCGTCGCGGCTGGTGGCGCGATGGCTGATCTCGATACGTTCCCCTTCGGTGGCGAAGAGCACGGTGTGGTCCCCAATGATATCGGCCGCCCGGATGGCGTGAATGCCAATCTGACCTTTGGGCCGTTCTGCCCCGAGTCCTTCACGCCCATAAATGGCAACGTCCCTGAAGATCTGCTTGCGGCCATGAGCCACTTTTTCACCCAACCTCAGGGCTGTTCCACTGGGCGCATCTTTTTTGAAGCGGTGATGGGCTTCGGTAATCTCAACATCGTAATCCAGTCCCAGCGCCTTGCCGGCCTGTTCCACTAAAGCAAACAGGAGATTCACGCCTAGACTCATATTGGGGGCTGAAACGATCGGAATGAGTTTGGAGGCCTGATCCACTATGGCGCGTTCATCTGGATTCAACCCCGTTGTGCCGATAACTAGGGCTTTTTTGTGCTCAACAGCATGCTTGATGGTAACGGGAACGTTTTCATGGAAACTAAAATCAATCAGCACATCCGCTGCTTTGACAGCGGCGGTGATGTCGCTGGTGATGAGCACGCCATTCTCTCCGATACCTGCGATCAGGCCGATATCCTTACCGCACAACGGGGAGGCGGCTGATTCGACAGCTGCCACCAATTGAACCTGTGGCATCAACTTTGAACATCGCGCCAACGCCTGTCCCATTCGCCCTGCTGCACCAACAATCGCTATTTTAATCATGAGTTTCTCCGGATTAGATGCTCGGGAGAATAGGCCGGATTCAGGGTGTCGTCAACGAAACAGGAAGACTTTTGCGATTACTCAGCGACCTTGGTTGCATTGAACCGGACGATGGCGGCGATCCGGAACCAACGGGCTTGTCCCACGGAAACGGAAACATGATTAAGTTTTTGTAGTAAGGCAGAGAGTTCCGTAACTCGAAAACCCCGCCGTATAGAAAGAAGGGCATCATGGCGCACACCTGCCGGGGTGCTCGTGACCGCCAGGAGGAATCAGGTGGCCAAGATGGCGGGTTGTGAGCGCATCAGGTCGTTGATTAACACGGCGCGGCGGACAATCGGTTGTAGTCGCTCGAGCAGATCAAGGATCCGTGTATCATCGAAGTGATGGAAGCACAAAGACGCTACCGCAAAATCGTAGGGTTGAACGGGTTGGTGCATAAAGATGTTTTCCTGCAAAAGCTTTACAGAAGGGGTGTCCGCTCGGGCTAATTTTTTGCGCGCAAGAGCAAACGCGTAGTCCGCCGGCTCCAAGCACGTGAAGTGGAGGGGGCGGTTGTGCGTCTGTGCCCTGCCCAGCGGCTTATCTCCAGCGGGATATCGCAACTTCCTGAGCCAATATCAAGGATGCGAAGAGGAATCCCATTGTGATGCTGAGTGGTTTCGGTCTCTAAAAACTTGCGCACGACCCGGATACCGCCAAAGCGCCTATTGACCATCTCCATGAATTTGTAGCTGGCAAGTGCCAACGCCTCGCTACAGTCCGGTTGGTCAAGAAATTCCTCAGAGGTAGCGCGTGAATCTAACATGCCGGAATGATAGGTGGCGGGCTATCTCCCCATCAAGAGCCAATTGTCCTTCACGAAGTCGCTTGTGCCAAAGTGTTCATTAATTGGTCAAACATCTTGATAAATTTATCGACGCCTTCATCCTCAAGTTGTTGGGTAATTTTATCGAGGCTAATTCCGAGAGTCGGTAAATGTTTAATTATGCGGGTGGCTTCGGTGACATCTTTTTCGATCGTGGCACTGGGGTCGCCGTGATCGCGATAGGCATTTAGGGTTTCTACGGGGAAAGTATTGATAGTATCCGGCCCGATAAGCGAATCGATATATTTTACGTCGCTATATTCCGGGTTCTTGGTGCCGGTGCTGGCCCAGAGCAAGCGCTGGACCGACGCACCTTGAGCCGCCAGTTTTTTGAACCGATCGCTACTAAATATTTCTTTATAGATTTGATAGGCCATTTTTGCGCTGGCAACGGCAACTTGCCCCATCGCCTTTTCTGCAAGATCAGTCATCTCTCCGCCTTGTGTCGAGGAGGTCTTCAGCAAAGGGTCTGCCAACGTATCAATGCGGCTAAGGAAAAAGCTGGCAACCGAGGATATCCGCTTGATGGGTTTGCCTTGAGCGAGGCGCTCTTCCAGACCCTTTAAATAAGCTTCAGCCACCTGCCGATATCGCGGCAAGCCAAAGAGCAACGTCACATTGACATTGATCCCTTCGCTGATCAATTGCTGGATGGCCGGCAATCCTTCAGCGGTGGCTGGTACTTTGATGAACACGTTTGGCCTGTTCAATGCCTTCCATAATCGCTGGGCTTCTTTGATTGTGCCGGCGGTATCATGCGCGAGGTGGGGATTAACCTCCAAGCTGACATAACCGTCTTTGCCATCCGAACTCTCGTAAAGCGCGCGAAACTCATCGGCGGCACTCTGGACGTCGTGCTGGCTAAGGGCTTCATAGATGGTTTTGGGGTCTTTTCCTTGAAGGACGAGAGATTTAATATCTGCATCGTAATGATGACTCTCCCCAATCGCTTTTTCGAAAATAGTAGGATTAGAGGTCATGCCTTGTAATCCATCCTCTTTAATCAAGCGTCGGAGTTCGCCGCTGACAATCAAATCACGTCGAATGTAATCTAGCCAAATGGATTGCCCAAAAGTTTCTAATTGTTTGAGAGAATTGTTTTTCAAGAGCGTTCACTCCTTCTTTCAAAAATATTTGATAGGCTACTATTAAGAAATGCCGAAATCTCGGCATCATTATGTGCTATGTGCTTGAACCTTTATGACTCATGCGGCTTATCCTATCGTTTTCGTCAAATACCATCCAGCTTAAACAGCTAATCGCCATTAGGAAATCCCTGATTTTGCGTTAGGGAATTCCTGATGAAGGAATTGAAGGGGTGTCAGTTTATCGGCAGGGTCAGTGTCACGCATGTCCCTTTGCCTCGGATGCTATCCACGCCAAGGCTCCCACCAAAAGCCTCGGCACGCTCCCTGATGCTGAATAGGCCGAATTTGCCTTCCCCATTCTTTGACGAATCAAACCCAGCACCCCTGTCTAGAACCTCTATGGTTAACCGTTTCTTCTCTTTTTGTATTCGGACTTGGGCTGCCTTTACGCCTGCATGTTTGTTCACATTCATAAGGAGTTCTCTCACGGACTCAAAGGTGAAGATGAGGATTTCGTTCGAGCCCAACTTGGGTGACTGCCCCTTAATGCGCACAGCAAGTCCAAATTTAGCCTCCATATCGGCAGCTGCCTTTTCGAGGGCGGGTCGCAAGCCAATTACATAAAGGACGGCCGGACAAAGGCGGTTGGTAAGGTCACGTGAGATTTGAATCGTCAGGGACAGTTCCTTCAGGAGCCAGCCGGCCTCCTGGGTAGCGGGATGTTTCCCCAGATTTTCCTTCAGCAAATTCGCCTTAATTTGCATCGCCGCCAGATGTTGTTGGAGGTCTTCGTGAAGGACATGGGCGATACGTCGCCTTGGCAACAATGGCGATATTGCTCTTGAGTATAGACCGAAATTATTCAACTGCCTGAGCGATCTGAACGACATCACCCTGTCCTCGGGGCTCATATACGGCTTCTCGCAGGTCAATCAAAGCGGCGGAGTCAGGCCGGCGCCGAGGATCGGTAATAACACGTTCAAACAAGCCGACACAGGCATTGGCGGTTATCTTCCCCGTTCCAACGATTCGGACTTGGTCGCCATTGGGCGAAATATTGTATGAAAAAGGCATATTCCTCTTTTGATCCGGTCGAGATGTACAAATCAATAGTTGCCGATTATGGCAGATAGCCAGTGAAGTTCAATCGGAGGAACCCTGAAAATGGGATCGGGGAATTCCTGATGTTCAAAATTTGTAAGGCATTATTTATCGTGGGGAGACCTATAGGAAGCGGCCTTGTATCGCGATTGCTGGCAACGGGTGAAAATCGCGCGCAGGCGCAGCTCCTGCAAGTTGCCGTAGCCACCCGTATCGCAAATTCGAGGAAATCGCTCTCCTCTGATTGCGTAATCTGCAATTGCTTATATAATAAAAGACCAAAAGGGGAGATTATGAAAAAAACCCAACCTGGCCAGGCCCTTGTCTTGATCCTGATCTTCGGATATGTCCTTTCGGCGTCTTGCCAATCCGAGCCGATCATAACTGATTTTCACCCCTTCACCACGCTGGCTTGGACAAACCAGCAAACCAACACCTATTGCGACATCGAATGGCTGTGCAACTTGAACCACGAGTGGGTACCAAGCGGCTTGAACCTACAAGCAACACAGGCGATAATTTCAGTCGACATAGATGTATTCAAGCCTTTGTTTGAGCAAGTTCAATGGCTCTTTCGCAATTCGCTTGACGGCTCGTGTGCGGGGCTTTATTTCAGAATCGTATCATCGGAGCAACCCATTCAAGCCCGTTTTTTTACGAATACCCTTTGACTTGCTAATGCCAGCACCTCCGTCCTTGAGGCTGTCACTTTTGGTCTAAAACAGGGTGGCGGCTATGTGCCAATCACCAATTTCCCTACTGTCCCGCAGATGGCGACGACCGATGTGGTTCAGGTCAGGGAGGCGTATCCGCCTCCATCGCCACCCATTGCCTCGCTTGTTCCACTTGATGACGTTCAGGATGGCTGGTTTATCTCATATGACCACAATGGATCAAATCGTGTTTTTCAGTCCGGGGTAATGCCTGTCGGCCCCATTGAAAAGAACATTCTGCTTACCGTCAGCAACAACTCATTAACGGTAGATGCCGAATGGCTTCGCTTGACGCAGACACGCTTATATTAGGCGGCTCCGCCATTTCCTTAACGGTGACAAGCCGTCATTTAGTCACCGTTAAGGACGGCGGGCGACAGGGTATGTCAGGCTGTGACTGGTTATGACAGAACGACGATCTGCCCCTCTTCCGGGGCTAAGGTCAGTTTCACTGGACAATCATAATATTCAGTCTTGCATCGGGCTGTCTATATCCTAATATTTGTAGGTAAAGGTTCCATAGCGAGGTATATCAAATGGCTACGGCAATCAAAGAAACACCAGTGTTGAGGGGTAAGAACGCTCGCTCCTTCCTCAAGGAAGTCAAGAAGAGCGAGACGGATATTTCCGCCCATATCCCCGACTGTCGCCGAGCACGGGCTGTATACGCCAAGATGCAGAAGAATCCGAATTTCCGCTTCTAAATGGGCGGGATAGCAGACCTCGAACTCGTGCGACTTCTGCCAGGAATGGCAATAGGCGATTTCAGTTGTGGCAATGCCGACCTTGACGAATTCTTGCGGGATGACGCCTGCAACTACCTGAAGGAACTGATTGCGGTCACCTATCTTTTCAAGAATGGGAATACGGTTGTTGCTTACTTCAGCGTTATGAACGACAAGATCGTCTACGAAAAAGGAATTCTCACCAATTCCGCTTGGCGAAGTTTTCTCCACGAAAAATTCCCCCATCCCAAGCGGTCTTATAAGAGTTACCCCTCCGTTAAACTGGGACGGCTTGGCGTCCATACGAAATACGCAGGAAAGGGAATAGGCACCGAAATCCTCGATTCCATTAAGATGTCCTTTATCGACAACAATAAGACAGGGTGCCGCTTTATCACTATTGACGCCTTAAACAAAGCCGACACGATCAGATTCTATGAGAGGAACGGTTTCAAGTTTTTTCCATCTGATAAGATTGACACAGGACAAAAGACGAGGTTGATGTATTTCGACCTCCGCCCGTTCCGAGATGCTCTGGAAGTCATTGAAAAAGGTTCGAGTATTCGGGCGGGGTGACGGCGTTGGCGAATTGACGATTGAGCCCTCGTTGACAGGCTTCATCCGCGACTGTTTGACATCCAATGGGCTATATCAAAGTCTGGCTTGCCTTCTTGCCAATTATTGGGTCGTGGTTCGAGCCTGATGACCAGGACAAATGGAAGAGACCGAAATGATATCGCCAACAACTTTGTCCCAAAGGAACAGCCGGCCTGCATTCGAGCAACGAGCCGTTGCACAATTTGAGCCATCAATTTCCCCTCCCTGTCTGAATTCTCCTGCCGCCGTCTTTTTCAGCATCCAATTCTGCCAATTCCTTAACGGTGACTAGCCCAGTTTAGTCACCGTTAAGGGCATATGACTGGCTATGACAGACTATGCCTGATTGCGACAACGGGCATCCGGGAAAATCGTTACTGGACGAACGATTATCGAAAAAGCCCAGTAAATCGAGGTAAAAAAGCCTTGAATCATTGAGCTTTCTTGGGTATGTTGATTGTTCTCCTGCCGGATTGTGTAATGGTAGCACAGCAGACTCTGACTCTGCTTGTCTAGGTTCGAATCCTAGTCCGGCAACCAATCCCCCTCCTCCCATGGAATATCGAGTATCCCTAATATTATCAGGCTCTTTTCAATGTTTACGCCGTTATCAACTGCCCCCCACAATCAGCCGATTCACCGGTAAGCCTTTTGAGCGCCGGAATATGACTCAGTACGCCTGATTACGCCACCTCCCGGACAACCACTAGCGAATCATTAGAGTCGAGGTGAAATCAATCAGTGTCCATTCGTTGGTTTCCATTGCTTTGCCCAAGTTCGTGCTGATTGTTGCTCCGCAGGGGATAATTCTCTTTCAAGATACTTCAACTGTGCCGCAGCATTCATGTTTCCGCCGGCGGCAGCTAAAATAAACCATCCGAGGCTCTTGCAAAACCCCTCACATCGCCCGAGGGAGGCGTTCCTGGTCATCCAAAACGGTTCTGGCCCTTGAAAAGGCCGTTTTTTGGCATGCTACGCTTTTCTCCGGTTCGTGGACGGAGTTTTCGGAGAGCGGTGTCGCCACAAGCTCGGCTAAACGACCTGACTATCGTGCAGGCTGGCCGAAGACAGGATCGCACTGACAGGGATGTCGCCGTCGATGGTATCCACATGCAGCTTGTAGCTGCGCCAGCTCTCTTTTTGGCTTTGGCTGTTTTTCTTGCAACCCCAGTCGCAGGCAGTCGGCAGATCGGCCAGATTGGCCGAGAGATCACGTTGGAGCTGTTGTTGCATCCGCGTGGGATCCGGAGGCGGGGGCGGAGGCTGATCTTTGGGTCGCCGTCCGCGTTTCTTGGGCGGTTTCGGTTCCTTTTTGGGTTTGCTGGCCACCTTTTCGCGGGCGTGGATGGCGGTAGCGTCACGGCTGACATGCCCGGCAAGCTTGGTGCC
>JBBQNS010000051.1:0-24150 GCA_038330175.1 Kiritimatiellia bacterium | reverse complement strand
CTTTGTCGTGAAATGGGACTGCTGGTGGGGATTGGCGGTATCTATGGGAATGTGATCCGGCTTCAGCCCCCGCTCGTTCTGTCGGAATCTGAGGCGAACGGGGCGGCGGATATTCTGGAGCAGGCCCTCCGGATTACCTGCGATAGTGTGTAGTTGGTTCGTACTGCAAGTAGAGGAAGAGCATCTCGATGAGTGATCATAACCATACTCATAAAGCTTCTGAAAGCGAGGATCCTGCGCTGGACCGTAACCTCGGTTTTTCGATCGGGCTGAATGCCGTAATCGTGGTCGCCGAGTTTGTCGGGGGGCTGATGTCCGGCAGTTTGGCGTTGTTATCCGATGCCCTACACAACCTGAGCGACGTCGCGGCGTTGACCTTGGCCTTTGTCGCCCGCAAACTGGGCCGGCGGGCCAACTCTCACCATCATACCTATGGATTGGGCCGACTGGAAGTGCTGGCGGCGTTTATTAATAGTGCCACGCTATTGATCGTTTCCACGCTGATTTGCCGGGAGGCGATCCTGCGGTTACTGCATCCTGAACCCATTCGCAGCGGAATCATGTTGGCGGTGGCGACCGTGGGTTTGTTTGCTAATTTGATTTCCGTATTTTTGTTAAAGGGGCACGCCCACAGCGATCTCAATATGCGCAGTGCCTTTCTGCACCTGGTTCAGGATACGGTCTCTTCGGTGGCGGTAGTGCTGGCCGCATTGTTTGCCAACACACGTTACGGGCTCTATCTCGATCCGATGGTGTCGATTCTTGTTGTGTTGATGATTCTGCGCAGTGGTTGGGGATTGCTGCGTGATTCCATGCGGATATTGCTTGAAGGAACGCCACCTGATGTCGATCTCACCAAGCTCCAGCAAGATATCCAGACACATTTCACCGTGCGCGACGTGCATCATATCCATGTATGGGAGCTGAAATCTGGACACCGCATGATGTCGGCGCATGTCCGGCTGATGGAAATGCCCTTGAGCGAGGTGGATGCACTATTGGGGCAGATCCGCGAGCATTTGGCCCATGAATGGAATATCGAGCATGCCACGCTCGAGCCGGAAGTCGAAGGGTGCGGAATGGATGGCCTGCTGGCGACCGGAAAACCGAATAGTATGCATTAATCGCATCTCGCCCTCCCCGCATTCCCAGCAAAGTGGGCATCCGCGCGTTGAACCAACCACACCATGACAAAGTCACGCCAAGGATTGGGGTGCCAACCTATAGCTACGACATTTGATAGGTTTGCTGAATTTTGTAAAATCGTGCGTTCGCTTTCCGCCTACCGCCATTCACTTGCCAGTTGAAGTCACGCCATAAGCACGGCGGAAATATAATATTGCATCGGCCATATAGGCAAAACCCTGATCCCTTGTCAGGAAAACCGCAATTGCGGGAAAATTGAAAATGTGAAATTGTTTTGCACCCCAAAAAAAGGGGATCGATCAATTATTTTGAGCATGCCTAAGGAGTCCTATGGAACGATTAAGATGCAATTCCAGATTTTATCCCGGTTTCTCGCGATTAAGTTTTGGCCTGTGGTTAAGTTGCTTTATTGTTTCGGTAATATTCTTGTTGAGCTTAACGGCGTCGGTCGCCGGCACTTTTGAATTTTCCGAGTTAGGTGCGAGCGGTACTGCGATGGGCAAACAGTTTCGCATCGGCCCTGCTGGAAAAGCGTTTCTTCAAGATGCGTTTTTGTCGGTTCCTGGGCTGGATTTGAATGGTGCGGGTGTGGGCGGAACCGGTAGGCTTTCGCTTAATCAGCTGCCTGAAGGCATTACGGTCGCTTTTCAAAGCTTAGTTAGTTCGAGCGGAGAAACCGTCGAACTTTCGTATGATCTTCGGAATAATGGGGCTTCCGCTTATTCCAAGTTTGGTTTCCTTTACTACCTCGATCTGGAAATAGACGAATCGTCCAACACGTTCTTTAACGAGCATGCAAGTGTTATGGGGACTCTGGGTCAAGGGAGTTCCGATAGGGACGCGGATTTTTACACGGTTGATGAACCGGGGTTTGAGAAGAGCATTTCTCGTGATCGGCTTTCCGACTCTTTTGCGATGGCTCGATTGGATGGTATCAACCATGTGTCGGGCACCATGTCGAATGATGTCGCTATGTGTTTGGGGTTTGATTTAGGTGAGTTTCGGCCGGGCGATCGATGCATTGTTCGGATGCTTGTTTCCTCTGAAGGTTTGCGAACTGGCACGTTATACATCGCTCATGGGGATATGGATGGGTCGAACGCGGATAGCATTTTTGTATCTGGAACGGTGGAACGTTCCCCTGCCAAGAGTCGCCTGGAAGTCGCCTCTTCAGGGAATGGGGTGGTTACGGTAACGAATGGCTGGTATCCCTATGGCGCTATAGTCCAAATGCAGGCAACCCCCGCAGCGGGAAGTCATTTTTTGCAATGGAAAGGCGACATTCCGCCTGAACATGCGCAAGACATGGTTTTTCCGTTGAGTATGGATCAGGATCGGTATGTAACGGCCGAATTTGGCGCACGGAATGCATCTGATCTGAGGGTAGGGGTCATGTGTACACGTTCTGTCGTGAAGCCTGGTGATCGGTTTCTCTTCAATATTCCATTTGCAAATGACGGCCCGGAAAATGCCGGATCCGGAGTCGTTTCTTTTTCTGATGGGGCGGGGATTCAATGGGTGGCGGCGAAAACGTCGCGAGGCTATGCCGATGTGGCTGGGCGTAATTGGATGGTGGATTCACTTAAGGCGGGTGGCTCCGAAAGGCTTTTGGTAACCGCCGTGGCGTCTGCCCCAATCGGTATTGATGAGGGCGAAACGGTTTCACTTGAAACGGGGATTGTCTCGGTTTGTGCAGTGTCGAGTGGAGCGCTTGCCGTCGGCTTGCCCGAGGCTGAAATATCCGGTTTGGCATGTGGTAAATTGCTTTTGATCGGGGCTGGTGGGTCGAATGTGACCATCGCTCCGCCAGTCCCTATGGCGGGTGCGCACTTTGGGCATGCGGTTGCGGCGATGGAGGGTGGCCTGACGGCCGCATCCATCTTCCCTGATGGGTTGGATGCGGCTGGTAAAATCAATCTATTCAACTCGGATGGGATTCTTATTCGTGAAATTACGGCACCTGCTGGGAGCGTAAATCAGCGTTTCGGCGATGTACTGGCAGGCAATGGGATGGGGCGGGTTTGTGTAGGTGCCCCAGCAACATCCCCGGGAACCTCCACAGGCGCTGTCTATTTGGTCGATTCCAACGGTGTGGTCATGGGGGCTTCCGATCCTACGCCTCAGGGCGGGAATGGATTTGGTGAAACTGTGGCTATGGGTGTGCAAGGGATTGCCCTGGGCGCTCGCAGGCAAACTGGTGCGGGAATGATGAATGCAGGGCTTGTTCATGTCTTCGATCCGGGACTGTTGTCCAGCAAGCAATTCGGAAGTCCTGCGCCAAAGGCAGGCGATGAATTTGGTGCTAGCCTCTGTTTTCTGACGAATGGTGTAGTGATTGGTGCGCCTGGCGTCGACTATGCCGATTTCAAGGATTGTGGGGCCGTATATGTCTTCGGGTTGGATGGTAATCTAATGGCGACAATTCAAAATCCTTCCCCCCGAGACGGTGCTCGATTTGGATCCGCCGTAGTGGCGTTAGGGGATGGTCTTCTGGCGGTTGGTTCGGGAAATACAAATTCGACCGGAGCTTGTGTGCAGGTGTTTAACTCGGCGGGCTGTTGGATAACCTCTTTGCTCAGTACGAATTCATCGGAATGTCTTGCTCAGATTGCTTCTGCTGGTGATCGCAGGATTTGGATCGAGCAGAATGCTTCAGGGGCACGCTCCCTGAATTCCTATACCCTTATGGCAAAGGGGTTGGCTATTGTGGAGTCTACCGTTAATGCACGATCCCTAAGCGACTCAGCGGTGGATAGTAACATGTCCAACAATTCCGCATCCGTCAGTATTGTCATTGATGCAGAAGCTCCAAAATTCGCGGCAAATCCTTCGTTTGTAATAGAGGCGAATGAGGCGGGTGAGGCTGTGTTTGATGGGCCGCTCCCAACTGTAACGGACAATTATGACTCGGCGCCCTCATGGGATAGCAATCCCCGCTTACCGCAAACGTTTCATGGCATTGGAACCAATGTCATTTCCTACTGGTCAGTGGATTCTGCCGGGAATACGGGGACTTTTTCTCAAGTAATTCATGTGGTTGACCGCATGCCGCCGCATATCCAAACTCCGCCTGACCTTGATTTGCCTTTGGGTGCTGATGGAACCTGCCTGTTTAATGGCACGATGCCTTTAGCCAAAGACAATATTGATCCGCAACCGTCAGTCACCAGCTATCCGGTCTTGCCCGCGCTTTTCACAACCACAGGCAATTACTCGGTTGTTTACACTGCTCGCGATGTGAGTGGCAATGCGACCAGTGTTGTTCAGACCATTCGGGTGTTCAGTACTCCCACTACATCTGACACCACCCCGCCAACCATAAGTATTTCGGTCGTAGATGGAGGCCGGTATCCAGGTTCGGTTTCCCCTGAGGTTTCAGCAATCGATCTGGAGTCCGGGTTGACATCCCTTGTCATAAGGCTCGATGACCGTCCGTTTGTATCCGGCACGGCTGTTCGATCCACGGGAAATCATATTCTGATAGCGACGGCCCTTGATGGTGCGGGAAATATGGCGACTTCGAGGGTTTCCTTTGGGGTTTACGCGAATCCATTTTTGGTGCTGGATAATGCATCTGCTGAATACAGCGATACATTGAATTTGCGCGCTTCGCTAAAGGTCGGTTGTGTCGCCTATCCTTGTGCCGTAATCCGCTTCAGAATTGATGGAAGAATCATTGGTGAGGCGAAGACAGGAGCCGACGGTATTGCCAGACTCCCATGCCGTCCCGATCTAGCGCCAGGAACCTACAACATAACAGCGGTAGTTGAACGAAACGATGGGCGATTCCTATGGGGGGCCGAAGGCACCGCACGCGCGACTATCAATCCGGAAAAAGCCACCTTGGACTATGCTGGCGATAACTTGACAACTAATGGAGAGTTTACGGTCGCGACCTTTGTTGATCAGGAACGGGATTGTTTCTCTGGTAATCTTGAACGAGCGGCAGTTGTGTTCGGTTTCAATCGGTGTCTCGCCGATGATTCGAGAACGAATGTGTACGGTGCAACCGTGTCATGCGATTCGACGGGTCTCGCCGAGTTGCTTCTGGATGTCGGTCCAGGTCTCTACAAGCTCACGGTTGGCACTGCAACCAACAGTTACTTTAAGGCGCCACAAATCACCGAAACCCTGGTTTCCCTTAGCGGAGCAGAAGGCAAAGTCACGGGCGGTGGTACTGTAGTCAAGCCTGCCGGATCAGAATCTTCTAGTGATGACCACTCGGAGCGGGGTGATTGCCATGATGATGACCGTGATGATGACCGTAATGATGGCCATGATTGTCAGTCCGATACCCATCAACAAGATCGTTGTCAGGATGACGGGAGGTCTTGCGGAAAGCCTACCCTTGCCAATGGAGATTGATCTGAAAAGTTCAACGCTGAATTGGCTGTTGGTGGATGGTGGGTGTGCTCAGTTCCAAGGGAAGGGGCTCATCAAGCGTCGTTCCGGTCTATTCACATTCCAGGTCTTTTGCATCGACGCGACGGGTCCGGGTGGAACGCGTTTTGGCAAGGTTGATCGTATCACGATTCGGATATGGGAAGGATCTGATACGAAAAAGACACCAATTTACGAAGTCATTAATCAGCCAATTGATTCTGGGAACATCCAAGTACATTGATCAGTTGGTGAATAGGTAAAAAGGAATATGAAGCTTATGAGATATCTGCAAATTGTATGGCTTGCTGTGGTGCTTTGTTTCGCCAATTCTGTATGGTCCCAATCGATCATTATTTCCACTCCGCTCACCATCGAGGAAACGAACATGGCCTATGAGGGGTCATCTCTCATAATTTCCAATACAACGGTAACGATCAACGGAGTGCATGGTTTTTCCGACATCACGTTGATCAATAACGCAAAGATTACGCATTCCAGTGCAACCACGGGCTTGGTTTTTAAATTGGATTTAACGGTCAGCAATTCCTTGATCGTGGCAACCAATTGTGCCATTGACGTCTCTGGGAATGGTTATCTGGCCGGTCGTACGATCAGCAACCGTGTCAGTGGTGCGGCGCAGTCCTCGGCTGGTGGTAGTTATGGTGGCGTGGGCGGATATTGGGGGGTAAATACACCTAATACAGTCTACGGAGACTTCCGTAACCCAAATGAGTTGGGTAGCGGTGGCGGCAATGGGAATGCAGGTGGCGGAGGATTAATTCGGCTCAGGGTGCGGGAGCTGGTTGTGGATGGGACGATTAGCGCTAATGGTGTAAACGGTGGCACCTATGCCTCGGGCGGAAGCGGAGGCGGGATATTAATCGAGGTGGGAAGAATCAGTGGTTCCGGGATCATTTCTGCCAATGGTGGTAGCGGTTATGGTGGATATGCTGCAGGCGGCGGTGGTGGTCGGATTGCCATATTCTACGATGAAGTTAGTGGTTTTGGGTTGACCAATCAGGTAACGACAAAGGGTGGCGCTTCTGGTAGTCCAGGTTCATCTGCGGGGACAGTCTATTTGAAATCAACGAACACCATGGGGTGTTTGTATGTGCAGAGTTATGGGCAAGGCTCAACAGGGATCACGCCGCTGTGGATACCGGAAGGCACCAACTATACCGAGAACATTGTGCTGGCTGGCGCGGGCCAATATGTAACCTTGGATTCTTCTGCGATTATCCCTTCAAATCTAATAATCAGATCGGGGGTGGTGTTGACGCATCTGCCGACCACGACTAATCGTGAATGTCGTTTGGAGTTAAATGTGGACACGTTGCGCATTGAGAGCGGAGGAACGGTTGACGTATCTGGTAAGGGGTATCTGGCTGGGCGCACGATCAGCAACCGTGTCAGTGGTGCGGCGCAGTCCTCGGCTGGTGGTAGTTATGGTGGCGTGGGCGGATATTGGGGGGTAAATACACCTAATACTGTCTACGGAGACTTCCGGAACCCAAACGAGTTGGGTAGCGGTGGCGGCAATGGGAATGCAAGTGGCGGAGGATTGATTCGGCTCAAGGCGCGGGATCTGCTGGTGGATGGGACGATTAGCGCCAATGGCGTGAACGGTGGTAGCGGCGCAGCCGGAGGGAGCGGCGGTGGGATATTTATCGAAGTGGGCAGAATTAGTGGTTCCGGAATCATTTCGGCGAATGGTGGGAATGGTTCCCCTGGTTATGCCGCTGGTGGCGGGGGTGGGCGGATTGCGATAAATTATGAGGATGCCTCGGGCTATGGGCTGACCAATCAGGTGACAACGAAGGGCGGAACGTCTGGCAGTCCTGGTTCATCCTCGGGGACAGTCTACTTGAAAACGACGAACAGCCTTGGTTGTTTGTATGTGCAGAGTTATGGCCAAAGTTCATCAGGTATAACGCCGCTGTGGATGCCGGAAGGCACCAGCTATACCGAGAACCTTGTATTGGCCGGTTCTGGACAATACGTGGCCTTGGATTCCCCTGCAATCATCCCTTCGAATCTAACAATCAGGGCAGGGGCAGTGCTAACTCATCTGGCTACTACGACCAATCGTGAATATCGATTGGAGTTGAACGCTGACTCGCTATCCATTGAAAATGGTGCTGCAATTGATGTTTCTGGAAAAGGATATCTGGCTGGTCGTACAGCTGGAAATCAAAGCAATGGATCGGCGCAGGGAGCTGCAGGTGGTAGTTACGGAGGTATTGGCGGGTACTGGGGTGCGAGTACGCCCAACGTGGTGTACGGGGACTATCGTAATCCAAACGATCTAGGGAGTGGCGCGGGAAATGGCAGTGCGAGTGGCGGCGGATTGATTCGAATAAAGACACGCGCGTTGGTGGTTAATGGGGTAATTCTAGCCAACGGTGTCAATGCCAGCGGCGGCACTTCAGGAAGCAGCGGTGGCGGCATCTTTATAGAGGTAGATCAGCTTAGCGGTACTGGCAGTATTACTGCTAATGGCGGCTCGGGGTATCCTGGTTTGACTGCCGGCGGCGGTGGCGGACGCATTGCGATCTATTCCGGCGATCTGCTAGGTTACAACACGAACTTGGTGACTGCACTCGCTGGCGCTTATGGCAATCCATTACCGGGCGCGGGAACGATTTATATTCCTGCTCCGCCACCGTCTTGCATGGCTTTCGGTTTATCGATATTAGGAATCACAAACATCCCGTTTTCCAGTTTTACCGTCGAACTTGCTCCGTCGATTTTGCCGGGTTCCTTCGATGTCGATGATGTTGCAGTTTCTTTCAACGCCCGTCCTGTCACCGTATCATCGGTTGAACGCCTGTCGGATTCCCAGTATCGCGTTAGCTTGGGTGAGTCGCTCGTTTCCGATGGTGTTGTGGATGTCGCGATTGGCCCCAACATCATCTCTCGCTTTGGCAGTGCGATGGATCAAAACCAGAACGGTATACCAGGCGAAACCTCTGGAGATGTCTTCCATGGCTCGATACGCCTTGATTTCACGCCCCCTACGCTTACCCTGCAAGTGCCGCCGCCTGCCGCTGTTAATGTTCCTGTGACGCTCTCACTGCTTCGTTATGCGGACTCAAACGGCATTAGCAAAGTTGAGTGGAATTATGGGGACGGGTGTCTCCAGTCGGGCGGCCCCTTGATGTGGCATACCTATACGAATGCGGGCCAGTATACGATCTCAGCCGCACTGATCGATTCGGCTGGCAATCGGGCTAGCGATTCCGCCGGGATCACCGTCGCCAGTGCCAGTCGTGTTGTCACCGTCCCCTGGAAGCTGATTGGCGAAACCGAACTACCCCATCCTTCATGGTCTGGGCGCACTAATATCTTCAAGGCGGTGGCCGCTTCCGCTCCGCTTCCGTTCACCTATCGCTGGGATTTCGGCGATGGAATCCAATCCGCCCTGAGCGTTGTGTCTAATCGAACGCAAAGCTACGCCCTTCAGGCTTCACATGCCTACACGGGGCCTGTGGATTCTGTCTACACGGCTACCGTCACCATCGCTTGGAGTAATGGCCTCTCCGCATCCGATGCGTATCCGGTCAAGTTGTCTGAGAAATCCACCGCTATCGAAATCGATGCAGCTGTGGATGATGGTTTGTGGTACGTGCATCGGACACAGGAGCGCTATGCGTTACCCGACGGTACCCCAGCTGGATATTGGCAATTTGGCGTCTACCGGATGAGTATCAGCGCTGCCGCTGTTCACGCGTTCAAACTTCACGGCCACCTTGATGCAGGCGACGCCCTGCGCGATCCCTATGTCGAAACGGTTCTCCGTGGTATGGATTACATGCTGGCGTCACTCAGCAAGATTGCAATCGGCCCCCAACTGGCAGGCAACCCGGATTCAAACGGTAATGGGTACGGCCTCACCGTGTCCTCGGATCGCCAAATCTATGAATTAGGACAAGTCATCGATGCAATGTGTGTCACCTCTCGTCGCGATACAATTGCGGCCGTGGGCTCACAGGGCGTCATTGGTCGCTCCTATGAGGACATTGTGCGGGATATGGTGGATACCTATGCTTGGGGTCAAAGCGATGCGATGCCCACCGCTGGCGGCTGGCGTTATTCCTGGCAGGAAGCCCCTGATAACTCAGCTTCACAATGGGGAGCCATTGGCCTGTATGCCGCCGAGCATGTCTTCGGCATTCAGCCTCCTGCGTGGGTCAAAACCCTGAATTATAGTTGGGTACGCTACTCCCAGGCAGGTCAAGGTTTCGGCTATACCAGCCCAAGCGTAGCCAATTACGCAAATTGCGGAACCACTCCGTCCGCACTCATTCAATTAGCTTGGGATGGGGTCACGCGCTCTAACGCATTTTGGGTGGCAGGGGAAAGCTACATCGCCTCTTCCTGGCCCCAAATGCTCGCCTATAACGACATCTACCAGATGTACGCCATTGCCAAAGCCATGCGCATCGCAAAGCCGCTGCCCATTACGACCTTTGCGACGAACAATTTTAACTGGTTCGAGAACCCTTCAAATGGCTTGGCCCGCGTTCTTTTAAAGCGGCAAAATTCTCTCGATGGCAGTTGGAACTCGGCCGGTAATGTCAATCAACCCCAATACGCCACTCCTTGGGCTCTCATCATCCTCTCTGCCAACCTCTTCACCATTCCGCCGGTGGCCCGCATTGCCTGCGAGCCTGCCGCTCCGTTGGCAAGGGAGCCGGTGTCGTTCGACGGACGCCTCTCGTACCATCCTGACCCCAATGCTAGGATCGTCGAATACCGCTGGGATTTCGATGCCGCCAATGGTGTGAATTTTGATATGCCCGATGCCACTGATCCTGTCGTATCGCATGCCTATCCTGTCTATGGGGTTTATACAGCCGCGCTCATGGTTGTGGATGACAATGTTCCGGCCCTATCGAATATTACAAAGATGGTGGTTACCGTGAGTGTTCCTGCTCATCCACCGGTCGCCCAGCCGGGTGGCCCCTATGTCGCTGCGACCTTTGAGGATGTCCGCCTTAATGGCTCTGGTTCGTTTGATCCTGATCTGGCGGATGGCGATCTTGTCCAGTTGTGGGAGTGGTTCCCCGGCGCCGTTACCTCTTCTGTCCCGGTTGTCTCTGGTGTGCAAACGGTGCTTAAAGGTGGCTTTGCCGTCGCAGGTTCCACGAATGTTTCCTTGCGTGTGACCGACTCGACCGCTCTCATCTATCCCGGCCTTACCAACCTGCAGGGCAGCGCCTCCGCCCCGGTCGTGGTGTATGAACGCCTCATCACCGATCTCGCCGCCCGCCCGAAACAGAACAAGTGCCAGCTCACCTGGTCACCGGTCGGCGATGAAGTAGCCGTCATGCGGAGCGAAACCGGCCCTAACACCGGCTTTGTCGAAATTGGCCGAACCCGTAGCACCTATGCCACTTGGCTCGACGAGACCATCGCTACCGGCAAGCGCTATTTCTATCGCATCGTGGTCTACAAGAACGGCAATCCCAGTCCGGTTGGTTCGTCCATCGCTGTCTACGTCTGGTCAACCGCACTTGGCCAAAACCGCGAGCCTAGGATAACCTCCAGTCCGCTTCTGATTGCCTCTGCTGGGAAGCCCTACCAATGCACTGTTACCGCTACAGACCCAGAAGGGGATCCTGTGAGCTTCTCGCTTCTCGATGCCCCGGAAGGCATGTCGATCAATGCGCAAGGTGTCCTGTCTTGGCTGCCGCTTGAGCGCCAGTTGGGGAGTTATGAAATCACCATCGTGGCCGCCGATCCCACTGGGGCCGACGCCCAAAGTTATCAGCTCATCGTTCTTCCCGGTGGCAACTCCTCCCCAACGGCTGTGGCCAATGGCCCCTATGAGGTTTTGGCGGGGCAGTCCCTTTCATTCTCCTCGGCCGGTTCGTCCGATGCCGATGGCCAGACGTTATCCTTCCTCTGGAACTTTGGCGATGGCGAGACCACGACTGGTGCCGCGCCTTCCCACGTTTATGCTCGCTATGGTGACTATATCGCCCGTGTTTTTGTTAGCGATGGGCATGGCGGCTTGGCCTCCGACAAGGCCGCTGTCTCGGTCAAACGTCCCAATGTGCCGCCCTCCCTGGTGCTTGCCGCCACCGCCTTGACTGTCCGGCAAGGCCAGCCTGCCATCCTCGACGCGTCAGGCTCCACTGATTCCGATCATGATGTTCTTGCCTTCACCTGGACGTGGGGGGATGGCGCCGTCGATGTTGAATCCACCGGCAAGGCCAGCCATATCTATCCCGTTATGGGCGTTTATCCCGGCACCGTCACAGTCAATGATGGTTTCGGGGGCGTGCTCCAATCCGGGTTTAACATCACTGTTGGTCCTTCCAATACCCCGCCGCAGGCCGCCTTTAGCATTGTCGGCACTCTCATGAATGTCGGGGATGTGCTTACCTTCGATGCTTCCACCTCCTCGGATTCGGATGGCGATCCCTTGTTCTATGCTTGGTCGTTTGATGATGGACGGACGGCAGAGGGTGCTGTGGCTATGCACTTCTTTACCACCCGTGGCAATCACACCGCGACGTTGACCGTGCGCGACAACTTTGGCGCGGTGGCCTCATGCTCCCGCACCATTGAAATCATCAATGCCCATCCTTCCGTCATCTCCGCCCCGCGCCTTGCCGCCGCCGCTGGCGCACCTTACGCCTATTCTGTCGTTGCACAGGACCCTGAAAACGACCCGCTGACGTTTGCGCTGGATAGTGCGCCAACAGGTATGGTGATTGACGCGGCAACCGGGCTGGTGAGCTGGACTCCTGCCATCAATCAGGTAGGCGCAGCGGACGTTATCATCCGGGTATCGGATAACAGTGGTGCCATGGGGTCTCAGGCCTTTTCAATTCTAGTCAATGCCTTCAACCGTCCGCCTGTCGCCAATGCCGGACCAGATCAGACAGTCGTCAAGGGGCCTGCTGTTCGTTTTGATGGGCGCGCCTCCTTCGACCCCGATAATTCGCCGCTGACCTATTTCTGGTCATTGGTTCGGCAGCCAGCGGGGGTTGTGGCTGAGCTTCTTAATAACAGAACAGCCACACCCACCTTGATAGACGTCACGGCCGTGGGAACCTATGCCGTGAGTTTGGTCGTTAATGACGGCAGTTCTTCAAGTCCTGCGGACGAGGTATTGATCAAGGTGGCGTCGACCTTGGATGAACCGCCTGTCATCTCTTCCAAGCCTGGCTTCACGGCGATGGTGGGTACTCCGTATCTCTATCGGGTAGCCTATTTGGATCCCGAAGCGGATGCGGTGACAGTGAGCCTCGCCGCTTCGCCTGCGGGCGCCGTGCTTTCTGGCGATTGGGTTTCATGGACGCCGTCGGGTCCCGGTCAGGCCGCGTTTAGCCTCGTTGCCGTGGATGCGCGTGGCGCCTCCAGCGTCCAGAACTGGACCGTAAATGTGGTTCAGTATACGAACCTGCCGCCCGTTGTCACATCCACGCCACTCGGCCAGACTTCGCCTGGCGCTGACTATCTCTATACCGTTACGGCCATGGATCCCAATCTCGATACCTTGACCTTTGACTTGGTCTCCATGCCCGCTGGCATGACGGTGGATGCTTCATCCGGCGTCATTCAGTGGCTACCAACCCAAGCGCAAATCGGCATTCATAACGTGGCGGTGCGGGTGGCCGATGGACATGGCGGTGTAGCAACCCAGTCGTTCCAGTTGGCCGTTCTGGTTTCCGGTTCCGGTTCACCAGTCATTCGCCCATTGCCCGCACAGGTGGTCTCTGACCCCCAGGCCTTTGAGCCTATCCGGCTCGACGATTATGTCACCGACCCGGATCATGCGCCCGCCGCTCTTCAATGGCAGGTCTTTGGCAATTCAGCCCTGTCGGTCTCCATTGATTCCGCCCGGGTTGCCCACCTTTCGTATGCGCCGGGTTCCCGCTGCGTTGAACAGATTACCTTTGTGGCCACCGATCCAGCCGGTCTCGCTGGCTCCGCCACCGCCACTTTCGCCGTCAAAGGCGAGGATCGCGCCCCTGTCGCCGCCTTCGCCAATCTCTCGCCTGACACTGTGACGAGCGTCCGGGACGGTCTGTTCGAATTCAAGGGGCAGGCGGACGACCCGGACGCCTCCGACGCCGTGAGCTACCGCCTGCGTCTGTTTGATGCTGAGGGGCGTCAGGTGGCCAATGTCACCCCTGCGCCGCTGGATGCTGAGGGGCGTCATAATGGCCGCATCGCGGCAGGCGGATCGTTAGGAACCCTAGATTTTACTCGTTTGCGCAACGAATTGTATGAGTTGGTCCTGGATGTGAAATCAGGCGGCCAGACAACCACCACCTCAGCTCAACTGGCACTGGACAGCGCCCTCAAGGTGGGCCAGTTTACCTTCAGTCAGCGCGATATCTCCATCCCGGTACGGGGCCTCCCCCTGGCGGTGATCCGGACCTATGACTCGCTGAACCCCCGCGCGGGTGATTTCGGCTTTGGCTGGAGCTTTGCTATAGCCGAGCCGGATGTGCGGATCAACGAAACCCGCGGCCCGGAAGTGGATATGTACACCCTGCGTACCGTGAAGGTGCGTACCGGCGGCAGCCGGGATGTCACGCTCACGATGCCGGACGATGGACGCCGCATTACCTTCCGCTACGAGCTGAAGCAGGGGTGGGGCGTCGGCATGGGCGACATGCAGTGGATCACCTACACCGCCCGCTGGATCGCGCCCCCCGGCGTCTATGCCTCACTGGAGCCGACTTGTGACCCAACTATGACCCAGTTGCAGGGTGGTGGACAGGATCCCATCAAGTACTGGAATGCCGCCGGGCTCCTGCCGTCGCCCGAGAACTTCGACTTCCCGGGCTACATTCTGACGACCAAGGACGGCACTCGCTACCACATCGCCCGCGAAAGTCTGGGCGAAGTGTATCTTTCAAGCACGGCGCTAAAACCCTATGTTGGCGGTACAATTGCCGATGTCACGACGCCGACCGGGGATCGGATCGAGTTCGTGCGTAAGGCCAAAGGCCTGGAGCGGGTGGATTACTTCGATTCGAACGGGGTCAAAGGCCGCTCATTGCACTTTACCCGCGACACGCAGAACCGGATCGTGGCCGTCTATGATCCCAGCCAGGTGGACGCCCAAGGCCAGCCGCAGGGCTTGCCTGCCGTCAAATACGGCTATGATGCGGCAAGTAACTTGGTGTCGGTGTCGACTTTGGTAGAGGCGTCCGATTCATTTGCGCCGGTCTATCGCACCGTCTCTTACGAATATGGCCATAGCCAGTTCCCGCACTACATCACTGGGATCAAGGATCCGCGCGGGATTGCACCACTGCGGGCGGAGTATGATGACGCTGGCCGCATTGTGGCGACCGTGGATGCGAACGGGAACCGGGTGGAGTTGAAGCATGACCTGGCGGCGCGCACGGAGACGGTGTATGACCGGAGTGGGAGCGCTACCTTGCATGTTTATGATGCGCGGGGGAATGTGATTGCCTCGACCGATCCGCTGGGCTCCTCTATCCTGCGCACTTATGATGATCTGGGTAATGAAACCTCGGTGACCGATCCGCTCGGGCACACCACGCGTAAGACCTTTGATGCGCAGGGGAATGTGCTCTCGGTAACCGACGCGCTGGGTCACACCACCGTGAGTACCTTCGACGGGCGCGGCAACCAGACGAGTGTGCGGGATCCGCTCGGCAATGTGACTTCGAATATTTTCAATAGCGCCGGGAATCTCTTGGCGACGATCGAT
Organism: Kiritimatiellia bacterium; assembly: GCA_038330175.1. Classification (GTDB taxonomy): domain Bacteria; phylum Verrucomicrobiota; class Kiritimatiellia; order CAIKKV01; family CAITUY01; genus JAABPW01. The sequence goes on along the minus strand of JBBQNS010000051.1, from coordinate 8,915 downwards.
TCGCAGGGCCACCGCTCGGAGAATATCTATGACGCTCAAGGCGGCTTGGTGCGGCTGAAGGACTCACAGGGCCGCACCACGATGTCGTTGGGCTATGACTTGGCAGGCCAATTATCCTCCATGACCGATGCCTCCGGCTTGCCGCGCAGCTTCCAGTATGATGCCAAGGGCAACCAGACCGGCACCTCAATGACGTGGGTGAATCCGGCGAACTCGAATGATACCCGCATCGTCACCACTCAGACCCGATATGATAGCTCCGGCCTCGTTACCAACACCGTCGATCCGCTGGGGAACGAGACTTGGACACGGTATAACGCCATCGGCAAGCCGGAAGCGAAATCGGATCGGCTGGGGAATGTCACGACGTTCGTTTATGACTCGCTGGGTAACACGATTCAGACGAAGCAGCCTGCCCTGAGCCTGTCGAATGGGGCGAATGGATTAACTAGCGAGACGGTTTTCGACCTTGAAGGCCGTGCGGTGTTGGGCGTTGAACCGCATGAGGCCGGTCAGTCGGCGAATGGCTCCCGCACCACCTATGATTCGGCAGGGCGGGTTGTCCGTACTGAGGCTCTTCGCGATGTGGTCATTGGCCTCTCCACCCAAGTGATGGGCACGGTCACGCAGATCACCAGTCGGGCTCTCGCCATTGGCGGCATCGTCTCCAGCAATGCCACCCTTTATGATGCCGCAGGTCGTGTTGTGGAGCGGATTGACGAGGGTGGGGCACGGACACGGCTGGAATATGACGCCGCTGGCCGCAACACCGCCGTGGTGGATGCGAATGGCAAGCGCACAGAGTTTGAATATGACGCGGCGGGCCGACAAGTGCTCACTCGCGACGCCTTGGGCCGCGAGACGAAGTTTGTGCATGACGCCTTGGGTCGCCAGACCGCAACGCTCTTCCCCGATGGCACCTCGGTCAGCAATGAATTCGATGTCTCTGGGAACCGGATTGCAGAACGGGATCAAGCCGGGAAGCGAAAGGAATTTGGGTATGACGAGCTAGGTAGATTGGTGAGCGTGACCATGCCTGCAGTGGCCGATCCTGCGCGACAGTACTTGCCGAGCAAGCCCGTCTATCGCTACACCTACTCGCCGCAGGGAACGTTATTAGCGATCAAGGATCCACAAGGTCGCGAGACCAAGTTCGATTATGACTTCCTGAACAGGCAGACGGGCCGCACCTTGCCGCTGGGCCAACGTGAGAGCGTGAGTTTTGATGGGGTAGGGCGTCCGAGTCGCAAAGTGGATTTCAAGGGCCAGGCAACGGAAACGATCTATGATTCATTGGGTAGGGTTTCGGGGATGCGCTATTTTGCCGCGGGGACAACCAATGTCTGTGAGTGGGAGCAGCTAGGGTTTGACGCGCAAAGTCGGGTGACGAATGTAACCCGCTATGCAGCTTCAGGTGGTACGGCGGTGGTGTTGCGTGTGGAGAGCCGTTTTTATAACGATCAGGGCCAATTAGCCGAGGAGCGGACCCCGGAAGGAATTCTGCGTTATGAGTATGATCAAGCGACTGGTCGGAAAGTTCGCACCTTCTCAGACTCTGGCACCGACACTCGGTACGGCTGGGACGCGCAGGGCAGGCTGGATTCGGTGACTTCAATTGAGGCGGAAGGCGGGCTGCTGGAGCCCGTCACGAACGTTACGCGGTACACCTACACCGATGTCGGTAGCCGTTCAACAGTGACCATAGCAAACGGCGTGCAGACGCGCTACAGTTACAATGCGCTCAATCGGTTGACCGATCTCATTCACGTGAACGGCGCAGGCCAGACCATCGGTTCCTACGCTTACACTTTGGCGCAGGATGGGCGGCGGACATCAGCTACGGAACTATTGAATTCGGGCGCAGGGACTTGGAGCAATCGGGTTAGCTATACCTACGATGAGCTCAACAGGTTGACACGGGAATCGAGCGAATCAGGCTCGGGTGCCTATGAGGGCGAGTACGAGTACGACTTGTCAGGCAACCGCGTGAAGCGGCAGGTGTGGTCCGGCGGCAAAGTCTTGGAGACCGCTTACACCTATAACGCGAACGATCAATTGGTGCGCGAAGTCCATACTGAACAACTGGTGGCGTTGCCAGTGGGTGGAACCATGAACTTCCGGCCGTTACCAGGGGTGTGGTCGAAGATCGGCTTCTGGAGCGTGCCGGTAGCCATGGTTTTAGCTTTTATGATTCCGCTATTATTAGCGCGCAATCGTCTCTGGGTGGCCCCCCGATTGCATCCACTGTGGAGTGGGGTAACTTGGGCATTGGTGGTCACGGCTGTAGTTGCTGGCCTTCCTTTCGAAGTCCTCGCCCAGGAATCCGCGCTCTACGCCCAAGTCGAAGCTTCCGACTGGGGTAAGGCCGGAACCGTAACCCAATACGAGTATGATTCCAACGGGTCTCTTGTGCGCAAGGTCGTCACCGGCACTCAGTCTCAAGTTGAAATCTACCGCTACAACCTCCAGAACCGCATGACCGGTATGACCCGCACCGAAACTCGCGATGGTGCGGTAACTGAGACCACCACGCAGTACGCCTACAACACCGCCGGGATTCGCGTGAGCGCCAGTGAGTCGGTCAAGGTCGATGGCGTGGTTAGCACCGAAATCGCAAAGACCTTCCTCATCGATGCCGACAACCCCACCGGTTACGCGCAGGTGTTGGAAGAACAACAAACTAGAGCCAATCCCACCACCGTCCGTTACGTCATCGGCGACGACGTTATTTCTCAATCCTTAACTAATAACGAACAACCAATAACCAATAACTATTTACTCCCCGACGGTCACGGCAGCACCCGCCAGCTCACCGATTCCGCCGGCGCGGTTACGGGGATGTACAGTTACGATTCTTACGGCCACATGCTCGGAACCCAAACTGGTTTGCAGGCTAAACAGAAGACCAGCATGCTCTACAGCGGCGAGCAATTTGATTCGACGCTTCAGCAATATTATCTGCGTGCCCGGTATTACAATCAGGCTAATGGCCAGTTCACCAGCTTGGATCCATATCGTGGAAATCTCTATGACCCGCAGAGTCTGCATAAATATGCGTACTGCCATGATGAGCCGGTGAACGCGAGTGATCCAAGCGGGATGATTGCGTTAATGGAACTCCAGATTTCGAGTTTGATACAGGCCTTCTTAGTTACGACTCTTGTTTCCTATTCTATTGGAAAATTAATGAGCGCTACGTATTGCGAGTTATCGGATGGAAACCTTGATCGATTCCAATGGTTTGAAGCTACAGATTTGCTTGCGCTGGTGCCCGGCGCAATACTTGCAAATGTTGTTAAATTGCCCGTGCAAATGGTTACTAAGGTTGGCGGGGAAGTCGTTGGTAAAGCATTTGCATCAGGAGGTGTTGCACGAGTGGTTCAAGATTTTTCTAGATGGTTTTCATCGTCTAGCGGAAAACTCATGATGCGTTCTGCGAACGGTGCTATCATTGAGCTTGAGAAAGGCACGACTAGAAAAGGTTTCCAGCATTTATTGGAACGTCATTTAACGGCATTCTGGAATGGATCCAAGAAAGATGTTACCACTTTTTGGCCATCTGATATATCGCCTGGTCAGATGTTGAATCTTCTTAGAGAGGCTGCCGGGAAATACGTTGTTGGGGGCATGTCCGCGCAATCAATTCAATTGTCAAACGGTATCGTCGCGAAGTTAGTTGTTCATGGTGGCAAAGTAACTACATTTTTTCCTGAGGTTGGGCCTGGTGTTGTAAAAGCAGCGGAATTGCTGAGGGGGATGCTATGAGTGAAGTTCGTGTATGCACGCTTGTTCTTGAGTACAATTACACGAAGTTAGGTGAATCACTGGGCACAGTCTGGTTGTATAATGGTGATGGGCGTCCAGCATTGAGTTTATCTCTGCCATTAAATGAAATCTCCAATTGGGTCAAAATAGCTGGTCCGGTAGACTATGAGCTAGCGGAGACAATTCATGGAAATCTTAAATTATTTTTTAAAGGGAGTGGCATTGATGTTATAGATGAAGGGATAGCCGATTAAACGATCCCGTGTAGGGCGGCATCTCATCTCATCGCGACGTGAAAATGCCGAAATTAAGTGAGGTGGTGAAAAGCGTTGAAATTGATTTACTGAACACTGTCATCGGAACGGATGACCCTGCCAGGGGTAGCCGCCAGCCGGAAGTGTAGTTGTTACTGCTCGAATTGGCGTCATACTTTTCCCGTTTCTGGGATCATAGCGATTTGATGGATACGGCCGGACTGGCATCGAGTTTTGTGGCCGACCCGCCTTCGCCAGTGGCTAGAAGGCCAGTAGGATCACATCGTAACATATAACAATTGGTCTCGATGAAAGTGCAGGGATAGGGATTGAATATTGTATTCTAGCATCAAAGTCGGCGTGAAGATGTTTAGCTTGTTTTAGATGATCGTGGCATAGATCTAGGTATGTTGGTATTGAAGGTGTATCTGAAAACGCGATTGATCTTTTAAAACTGAATATTTTTGGCTCGATGGGTGTGACCGCCTCACGCGCGAGGCGAGCGTATCCGGCTCCGGCGATTACGAAGGCGAATACGAATATAATTTAACCGGCAACCGTGTCAAACGCCGCGTCTGGTCAGGTGGCAAGGTCTTGGAGACCGCTTACACCTATAACGCGAACGATCAATTGGTGCACGAAGTCCATACCGAACAACTGGTGGCGTTGCCAGTTGGGGGAGGAATTCATTTCCGTCCGCTGCCCGGGGTCTGGGCGAAGATCGGTTTCTGGAGCGTGCCAGTAGCCATGCTATTCGCGTTTCTGATTCCATATTTATTGGCCTACAATAAGCGCTGGTTTGGGGCGGAAAATTCCGGCTCACCGGGGACGTTTCGCCCTACCTTGCGTGAACTCTGCTGTATTCTCTTAGGTAGGGCGAAGCCTCCGGCTGAGCGGTCTTCCGTCGATAGAGAAGCATACCCCCGTCCCTCCAAATTGCACCCCATCTGGTGCGGTGTCACCGGCATGCTGGTGGTAACTGCCGTGGTGGCCGGTCTTCCTTTCGAAGTCCTCGCCCAGGAATCCGCGCTCTACGCGCAGGTCGAGGCCTCCGACTGGGGCAAGTCCGGAACCACAACCCTATACGAGTACGATTCCAACGGATCGCTTGTGCGCAAGGCTATCACCGGCACGCAGTCGCAAGTGGAAGTCTACCGCTACAACCTCCAGAACCGCATGACCGGCATGACCCGCACCGAAACACGCGATGGTGTGGTAACCGAAACGGTCACTCAGTACGCCTACAACACCGCCGGTATCCGCTTGAGTTCCGCAGAAACCGTTCGGATTGACGGCGTTGTGAGCACCGAAGCCGCAAAGACCTTCCTCATCGATTCCGACAATCCGACAGGTTACGCGCAGGTTCTGGAGGAACAACAAACCGGAGCCAATCCCGCCACCGTACGCTACGTCATAGGCGACGACGTTCTCTCGCAATCCACAACTCGAAACTTGGAACTCGAAACTCGGAACTTACTCCCCGACGGTCACGGCAGCACCCGCCAGTTAGTCGACAGCACAGGCTCAGTAACCGCGCAGTTCAGTTACGATTCTTACGGTCACATGCTAGGGTCGCAGGCTGGTGCGCAGGCTAAACAGAAGACCAGCATGCTCTACAGCGGCGAGCAATTTGACTCGACGCTTCAGCAATATTACCTGCGTGCTCGCTATTACAACCAGGAGAACGGGCGGTTCGGTAGTGTGGATCCCTATCGCGGAAATCTCTATGACCCACAAAGTCTTCATAAATATGCTTACTGCCATGACGAGCCGGTGAATGCGAACGATCCAAGCGGCGAGATGTCTTTAAGTGAAATTATGATCGCTGGAGCAATTTCAATGGGAATTAGTCTGGTGGTGAATTTCAGTATATTCAAAAGCAAGAAGTCAACTTGGCAAATTGTTGGCGAGGCCGCACTGGCAGGTATTGCAGGTATTGTCGGGGTTCCTGTTGCAATACTTGCTGCGTCAATTGCAACTTCCGGCATTCTTGCTCTTGTTCTTGCATCTGTCATGATTGGCGTATTTTCGGTTGGATTTGAACTTCTACAACAAGTTTTGGGGACCGGGCAAACGGATCCTGTTAAATTGCTTATTGCTTTTATTGTTGGGGCATTATCAGGCGCGGTTGGTCTGTATTTAGGGGAGTTAATTGATAATCCACGGTTGCTTGCGGAAATGCTTGTCCCGTATTTTGGGGGACTATCGAGCGGGTTCTTGGGCGAATTGATAGATCAACTGCGATCCGCAATGAAAGATTTATCTCTGAAAAAAGATATCTATAACCTGAAGTTTACTTATTAGAGGGCGGTATGAAAATTAAAATTAATTTTTCAAAGTGTGGTTTATATCCGTCAATTTGGCTGGTTTTTGCAGGGGGCACTGTTTCGGCATGGGTACTCTCATGTTGTGTTATGTACTGGATGCATTTAGGATGTTTCTTTGCTGGAAATGTGATTTTGCCAGTGTCGGCATGTTTTGGTTTAATTGCATTTTTCGTAAACTTATTTTTAGTTAGTTATATTGCTAATTGCGTTAAAAGTGGTGGTAATATCCCTAAGTGGTTTCATATTCTTGGTATTATTGGTGGTTTTGCCGGGTTTATGGGGATATGTGCAACCTATTTGACTTTTCGATTGGTTAACGCCCCGACAAGTTTTTATGGGATAATTCGTGTTGAATCTACGGTTTATTTGCTCTTTGTTCTAGCACCACTGTTAATACATCTGGCAAATTATTTATTTACCGCAAAGAGGGACAGTAGAAAGGGGCAGTAGGATCGCATCGAATAATCTAATAGTTGGGCGCGATGATAATGCATGGATAGATTGAATATTCTGCAGGTCTACATAGTTTCAAATGGGCGTGATAAAGACCGAGGTAAGTTGGTATGTAGGGTGGAATCTGAAAACGAGATTGATCTTTTAAAATTGAATATTTTTGGCTCGATTGGTGTGACCGCCTCACTCGCGGGTCCACACCGAGCAACTGGTGGCGTTGCCAGTTGGGGGAGGAATCCATTTCCGTCCGCTGCCCGGGGTCTGGGCGAAGATCGGTTTCTGGAGCGTGCCGGTAGCCATGCTATTCGCGTTTCTGATTCCATTCCTGTTGGCCTCAAGTCGACGATACGGTCAAATTTCGATTTTCTTAGGTAGGGCGAAGCCTTACAGCCTTCGTAGCCTTGCAGTACGCTGCGGCGGAGTAGGCCCGGCTGAGCCGCAGTCCCTGCCAGGATCCTTGATAAGCTTATTCGGCTCAACGGGGACGTTTCGCCCTACCTTGCGTGAATTCTGCTGTATTTTCTTAGGTAGGGCGAAGCCTCCGGCTGAGCCGTCTTCCGTCGATAGAGAAGCATACCCCCGTCCCTCCAAATTGCGCCCACTTTGGTGCGGTGTCACCGGCATGCTGGTGGTAACTGCCGTGGTGGCCGGTCTTCCTTTCGAGGTCCTCGCCCAGGAATCCGCCCTTTACGCCCAGGTGGAAGCTTCCGACTGGGGCAAGTCAGGAACGACTACCCAATACGAGTACGATTCAAACGGGTCGCTTGTGCGCAAGGCCATCACCGGCACGCAGTCGCAAGTGGAAGTCTATCGTTATAATCTCCAGAACCGCCTCGTCGGCATGACACGCACCGAAACACGCGATGGTGTGGTAACCGAAACGGTCACTCAGTACGCCTACAACACCGCCGGTATCCGCGTGAGTTCCGCAGAAACCGTAAAGATTGACGGCGTGGTTAGCACGGAAGCCGCAAAGACCTTCCTTATCGATGCCGACAACCCCACCGGTTACGCGCAGGTTCTGGAAGAGCAACAGACCGGTGCCAATCCCGCCACCGTCCGTTACGTCATCGGCGACGACGTTATTTCTCAATCCTTAACCAATAACGAACAACCAATAACTAATAACTATTTACTCCCCGACGGTCACGGCAGCACTCGCCAGCTAGCCGATGGAATAGGCGCGGTGACGGCGACTTACAGTTTCGATGCCTACGGGCACATGCTGGGGAGTCAGGCCGGTATGCAGGCGAAGCAGGCGACGAGTATGCTTTATGCTGGCGAACAGTTCGACTCGACGCTCCAACAGTATTACCTGCGTGCTCGGTACTACAATTCCGCAGGGACACACAATTAGTTAAAAATATATTACAATAAACTAATGGTTAGAACCGTTATGGGTATAGAGGGATGTAAAAGCGAAGTCCCTTTGAAAGGTAAAACCCATGAGGACAGCACGAATAATGGATACCGGGGCAGCGTATTACCACGTAGTCACGCGAGTGGTTGACCGGCGGATGGTGTTTGATGATTCTGAGAAGGAGCGCTTTCGGCTGACGATGAGAGCGGTGGCGGAATTCTGCGGGGTCCGCATTTTGACATGGTGCTGCATGAGTAATCATCCGCATATGCTTGTCTATATACCCGAACGGCAAGGTGTTAGCGATGCTGAGCTGGTGCGGCGGTTGGCGTGCATATATGACGGCAAGAAGGTGGAGGCATTTGCAGAGCAACTCGCCATCCTTCGGGAAGTGGGTAACCATGAGGCGGCGGAAAGGCGGAAGCAGGCCTATACCTATCGGATGTACGATCTGGGCGAATTCATGAAGACGCTGCTGCAGCGAGTGAGTATGTCGTATAACCGGAGGCACCGGCGGAAAGGGCCCTTGTGGGAGGAGCGATATAAGAGCGTGCTTGTGGAAGGCCGGCCTGGCGCCTTGTTGAAGGTGGCGTCCTATATAGAGCCTGTCCCAAATAAGTCGTTTTTATAATTTCCTCCGAAATCAAATTTTCTTCAGGCCACCGCCGCCAGTAAATAATTCTTTGTAGCGAAGTGCCAAAATAAGGTAAGTATTTACATCAAACGCCATTTCAATCACCGACTTTGATTTTCCAC
>JBBQNS010000050.1:0-24517 GCA_038330175.1 Kiritimatiellia bacterium | reverse complement strand
AGGGCATCAGTCTTTGGATTATGCCACTCCATCGGAGTACTACTTGGAAAGGAAAACAGCATGATGAACACCACCCACAGCAGCCGCCTTCTGTTCCGCCTTCAGCCCTTCGGGCTGCCCCTTCGGGGACAGGCTACACAGAAGGCGGCTGCTGTGGGCCACTGGGAGGGACGCCTTGCCGCACCCATTGGAAGTAGCCCAGCGCAAGGACTAACAAACGTCCCCTGTTTCTCTATCTTAATTCAGGAATATTTTGTCTAGCCAATGGGGTTCACTTTATTGCACGCTATGTCGTTAAATCGCGCCGTGCGTGAAAACCACCGTTCGACTAAAGCAATATTGACGGAATATATAATAAAGGTATATTTTATACTCAACCATGGAATTTGAATTTGACGAGATTAAGAGCCAAAAAAATAAAATTAAGCACGGGCTTGATTTTATTGAGGCTCAGGTTCTGTGGGAGGACGTGGATTTGGTGGAAATTCCTGCCCAGACAGAGGATGAGCCAAGAGCCATTGTGATTGGAAAAATCGAGAACAAACTTTGGTCGGCAATCATCACCTATCGGAATGAAAACATCCGAATCATTTCCGTCAGGCGATCCAGGACCGGGGAGAGGGACATTTATGAAAGCTAAAGAACTCGACAGGAAATTTGATGAAGGTGAAGACATCACCAAGCACCTTGATCTCAACCGGGCACGGCGAGTCAATCAAACGCCTAAGCGCGTGAATGTGGACTTTCCTGCTTGGATGATTCACTCCCTTGATAAGGAAGCCGGCAGACTGGGTGTCACTCGACAATCTATCATCAAGGTCTGGATTTCTGAGCGACTGAAGGAAAAGATCGCATAAAAAACTGCTCGAACCAGCCGTCGGACGCGACGGCGAGTGCGCCGCGCATCAACGGCACCGTTATGAGTAAAAAAAGAAACGCATAAAATGAACCAAATCAATATTCAATATTACAAAACAAAAATAGGAGAACTGGTACTTGGTTCTTTTGATAAGAAACTTTGCCTCCTTGATTTCAGATATAGAAAGATGAGAACAACCGTTGATTAGAAACGGACTCAACGCTGAATTTGTAGAACAAGATGATGAGATTTTAAAAAATATAAAAAAGCAACTTGACGAGTATCTTAAATGGAGATAGAAAAAAATTTGTAATCACGTTGTTAATGGTAGGAACCGATTTTCAAAAGAGTGTTTGGAATGCTCTGATGAAAGTCCCTTATGGTGTCACATCAACATACTTGCAACTGGCAAAAGATATCAATAACGAAAAAGCAGTTCGAGCAGTTGCCAGCGCAAATGGAGCAAACTCCATAGGTTTAATAATCTCTTGCCACCGTATAATTGGAAGCGATGGAGAACTGGTTGGTTAGTGGATTGCCTGTAAAGAAACGCCTGTTAAAGCTGGAACGAAGCAATAGCGCTTTGAGCGATGATGAAAAATATGATTTTATTGGTAATAAAGACACACGATATGACGGCCTGTTTTTTACTGCTGTAAGAACAACAGAAATATTCTGTTTGCCATCATGTAGTGCCAAAAAACCGAATAGGGAAAATGCCGCATTTTATAATACAAAAGAAGCGGCAATAAAAAATGGATATAGGGCCTGTAAAGTTTGCAAACCCTAAAACTCATAACAATCAAATGCACTCGGACAGCAAAAAACGCCGCTCGTTCCTCGCTCTGCTTTTTACTGTCGGTGATGTGAAGCGTTCGTGACAATTGAAATATTGATTTTATGGCTATCGATCATATATAAGTATTACAGATAGGAGATCGATAATATGAACACGGTAACTGTATCCCCGAAATTTCAAGTTGTGATTCCCTTGGCGGTCAGAGAGCGTAATCATATCCGCGTTGGCGAGCGCCTGCAGGTCATCAGTTTTGATGATCGCATCGAGCTGATTCCGGTCCGACCCATGCGTAGTATGAGAGGTTTCCTAAGCGGCTTTGATGCTCAATTTAATCGTGACGAGGGGGACCGGACATGAATGTTGTAGATACATCAGGATGGATTGAATTCCTGTTTGAAGGAAAGAATGCAGATGTGTTTGCGCCACTGATCGAGGATGTCGACAACCTTCTTGTGCCTGCAATCTGCTTATATGAAGTTTTCAAAAAGGTGAACGCAGTTGCCGATGAGTCAAAGGCGCTTCAAGCTGTCGCTCAAATGAAACAAGGCAAGGTTCTGGAGATTACGGAATCAATTGCACTTCGCGCCGCCTTGATCAGCCTTAAGCATCGCCTGCCCATGGCCGACAGCCTGATTTTATCGACATCATGGTCGGAACAGGCCACGCTTTGGACGCAGGATGAACACTTCGTAGGTTTACCAGGAGTTGAATACAAATCAACCCGAACCGCGCCTCCCACATTGGAGGAAATTAAAGGTGTGGACTGATGTAAAATTCAAATGACCCCGACCAGGTTTCGTACGCTGCGTCTCTAAACCGCGCCACTGACGCCTTTCGTTCGGCTACACACTTTGCCCATACTTTGTGACAGCCTTGTGATCACGACTGGCTTAGAAGGCGCGCATTTTCTTTTGGTATCCGGAAAACCACGTGGAGAGCCAGTGGCTTGGTAGGGTCCGATAGTAATGAATACCGTGGAAGAACTGGAAATAGCCCGGCAGGAATTGGATGAGGAGACTTTCGTCAAGGGCTAATCGACGCTGAAGGGAGCCATCCGGCTCCATCCGAAGACGAAATATAAACCCAGTTTTCGTTGGTTGTCCCTGTGTCAACTGAAGTTCCCGGTTTGAGTTTAAAGAGCGGCTTAGACAATTCGGACGGGGCTAAATAAACCTGAACGTCTTCTTTCCCGCTGATGGATACGAATCGCTCTGGTTTCAAATGTTGCTTGAGCCGTTCCCAAAAGGTGGACTTTTCGAAGGCCGATACCCCTTCTGATGCGTTGGTGATGGAGGCCTTAGCTGTGGTTTGTGTGGGCGAATAGATGGTTTGGACGGGGGCATGTTCGGCGTGGTAACGAATGGGAAATGGGCCGACGGCCAGGGTTCTGTAACGCATTAGATCCGTATCGAAGAAACTTAGTGAACAGGCCGGAATGGTTGTCAGGTTGGTAGAAACCGGAACAAGAGTTTGAGTGAAAACCTGCCGATTAGGGATGCTTTCGCCAGCCAGAGGTTTCAGTTCGTATACCTTCAAGTCAGGGGCAGGCTTGATGCTCGGCTTTAGGTAAGTAGCCGGGAGCAAATCTCCCCCAATGGTAAATGTGACCGTGATTAAATCGCCCAAGGCAATATTGAGGGACGTCGAGCTGGCAAAAAATGAAAATCGTCCCACGAGCCCGGAGAAGTCTGCTGGGCGTGCCGCCTCCGGCAAAGGGGCGATGGTAAGCGTTGTGGCTTCAACGGGAATCGCGATTGTTCGCCGGGATTCTTGCATCATGAAAAAAGAGCGGGTGGTTTGGATGAACGTTCCGCTCAGTTGGGGTGATAACAAGACTGAACCTGAATAGGGAGCCCGCGCCCATGCCCTGAATTTTCTTACTTCATAAGGGCGGTCATCGAGAGTGACGTTTTCAATGGGGAGCTCTTGGAAGGGATAAAGCTGCAGCTGGGCGGGTGCCGGAAGGCCATCAATGGAGATTTGCGGGGCGAGCATGTCGCCTGTGATGTGAATGGCTAAGATGATCTGGAACGCTTCCCCTGCATAGATTGTGGCGCGATCGGTTGAAAACCGAGCAAAAAGCGGTGCGGCCGAAAAGGTTGGCAGACAGAGGATAAAGAAAGCCAAAGTGGCGACAAGCCCTTTCCCTAATTTCTGGTCAAATGCGTTCATATACGGCATAATCCACACTTAATTTCACGGTGTCAATGAGGAGAATGACGAGCATGATTTTGTATGTGATAATGGAAACAGCTGAAAAATACCTGGCGGGAAATTGGCATCGGCAGCGATTGACTTTGGAGGAAGCCTCGGGTGATTACTGCCTGATGATCCATTATAAGCAATTGAACCTAAAAATGTTATCGCTGCTGGCTCCTCGGGCGATTGTGTATAGCGGAACCTCTACCCCCTTTGAAGATTATGATGTCCGCCAAAATCGACATTACCGTCAAGTGGTGATGACGTCCCCGATCCCTCAATTGGGGATTTGCGGGGGGCACCAATTAGCAGCCGAGTTTTTTGGATGCACGTTGGGAATCATGCATCCGATCCATGGGGCGGAGGCTGACCACAATCCCAAGTATTATCCCGGCGAATACAAGGAGTGGGGCGTTTATCCTGTTACTGTTTTAATAAAAGATTCTTTGTTTGATGGGCTCGGGGAGGTCATTAAAGTGCAACAATTCCATCGGAGTGAGGTTAAAAAACTTGGGCGTGATCTGGAGGTGTTGGCCAGTAGTTCAGCCTGTCCCGTGCAGGCCTTCCGGCATCGAACCAAGCCCTTCTATGGAGTTCAATTTCATCCAGAGGAGGCGTGTGAAGGGTATCCCGATGGCTTTAAGATCCTCCGCAATTTCTTTAAATGGACGGTGGCTCGACAGAAATAATGGGTTTGTTGTATATATTGAACCTTCGTTTGTGATGTTGATTGAAGAAATGGATTTAGTTTATGAATGAATCCCTGAAGTTAAGAAAGAGTATGGCCGACGCGCGACGGGTCATTGTGAAGATTGGGAGCCGTGTTTTGGTTCAAAAGACGGGGCGTCCGGAGCATCGTCGGATCAAAGGGCTGGTTAATGAAATGGCGAAACTACGCCATGCGGGTATTGAGGTTGTCATCGTAACGTCGGGGGCGATCGGTGCCGGGATGGAAGCCTTGGGCATGGTCAAGCGGCCAACCGCATTGCCGGATCTGCAAATGGCGGCGGCGGTGGGTCAAAGCCGGTTGATGGCGACCTACGACAAACTTTTTGCCGCCAAACGGTGCAAGGTGGGGCAGGTATTGCTGACCCATGATGACTTTGATCATAAAATTCGACTGACCAATGCCCGGCGGACCATTGAAAATATGTTGCGGCATGGAGTTATTCCGATTGTTAATGAAAATGATGTAGTCGCCGATGAGGAAATCCGGGCTGACATTAAACTAGGTGATAACGATTTCATGGCATCATTGGTGGTGCGTATGGTTCGGGCCGATCTCTTGATTATTTTGAGTACGGTCGATGGACTGCGCTCGCCCGGGCCCAAGGGGGGGACCCGTCGGGTTCCCTATCTTGAAAAAGTGGATAAGAAAACGTTGGCTTTAGTAACGAGGCAGAAAAATGCGCTATCCAAGGGCGGCATGGGATCTAAGCTCAGGGCAGCCAAATTGGCAGCTCAGGCGGGTTGCCATGTTGTGATTGCGGATGGCCGGAAGTTGGGAAATATTACCCGCATTTTGCAGGGGGCGGATGTGGGGACGTTTGTTGTGGCATCAGTGTAAGTGCAGAGAAAGTGGGATGGCTATGGGTCTTCATGAAGAAATGGTTTTGATGGGAGAAAAAGCGGTGACGGCCTCCAGAGGGTTGGCACGGTTGTCTGCCCGGAAGAAAAATGCCATTTTGTTGGCCATGGCCGACGGAATAGATGCCCAACGAGATTCCATTAAACAGGCGAATGCGCTGGATGTAGAAGCCGCTAAATCGAACGGAATGACGGCGGCTCTGATTGACCGGCTCGCTTTGACCGATTCCCGCATTAGCAATATGGCTAGGGGTTTACGTGAAGTGGCGGGGCTCAAGGATCCGGTGGGGACGGTCATCAGCCGTTGGATTCGGCCAAATGGTTTGGAAATTGTCAAAACCAGAGTTCCGATTGGAGTGATTGCCATTATTTATGAAGCCCGGCCGAATGTAACATCGGACGCAGCAGGATTATGTTTCAAGACGTCGAATGCGGTTATTTTGCGAGGAGGCAAAGAGTCACTCCAGTCCAATGGGGCCATTGTGAAAGCGTTGCAGGCGGGTGGGGCGAAAGCGGGCCTCCCTGACAATGCCATTCAATGGGTGTCGACCACGGACCGTGATGCCGTTAAGGAATTGGTCCAATTGGAAGGCTTGGTGGACCTCGCCATTCCGCGCGGGGGTGAGGGCTTGATTCGTGCCGTAGTTGAACAGGCCCGAATTCCGGTGATTAAGCACTATAAAGGGGTTTGTCATACCTATGTTGATGAAAGCGCTGATTTAGATAAAGCGTTGAAAATCTGTGAAAACGCCAAATGTCAACGCCCTGGTGTTTGTAACGCGATGGAAACGCTGCTGGTTCATGAGGCGATTGCGCCGAAATTTCTGGCTGCCATTGCTCAGCGCTTGGGCGAGGAGCTGCATGTCGAACTCCGAGGGGACGCTGCGGCTTGCTCCTTGGTTCCGAGCATGAAGCTTGCAACTGAGGACGATTGGTATGCTGAATATTTAGAACTGATTTTAGCGGTCAAGGTGGTGCCCTCGGTGACGGCAGCCATTGAGCATATTAATAAATACGGTTCAAATCATTCTGATGCCATTATTTCAGAGTGTGAGGAGGCTCAAAAACAATTCACCCAAGAGGTAGGGTCCGCAGTAGTTTACGTCAATGCCTCAACCCGTTTTACCGATGGCGCTGAATTTGGCATGGGGGCGGAGATCGGCATCAGCACCGACAAGTTGCACGCGCGTGGACCAATGGGGCTTGAGGAACTGACAACCTATAAATATGTCATTATGGGAGATGGTCAAGTCCGTGAGTGACGATCAGCTTTTTGAGTGATTACGGTGCGGTTCATAACACGCTCGAAATGCCGCATCATGACCGCACGAACTTCCTGCAGGCTCGGGTATTGAGCGCCAAGGATGGCGCACAAAGAGGTCACTTTCTCACCATGAAGCCCACAGGGAACGATGGCGTCGAATCCGCTGAGATCAATGTTAACATTGAAGCTCATTCCGTGGGATGAAACCCATTTTTTAAAACGGACGCCAATGGCCGCAATTTTTCCCTGCTCAGTCCAAACGCCTGTTTTCCCCGCTCGTCTGAAGGCCTTAACGCAAAAGGCCTCGGCCGTCAGGATAGCCATTTCCTCCAGCCTGCCAACAAAAGCATGGGCGTCAGCTTCAGTCCCAGTGAGTTTCATGATGGGATAAAAGATGAGTTGGCCAGGCGCATGATAGGTGACATCGCCTCCCCGAGGGGTTTCGTAAAGATCAATTCCACGTTTTTCAAGGAGTTCTTTGGAAAGCAATACATTCTCTTTTTTGGACCTAACCCCGAGCGTGATGACAGGCGTATGTTCCAGGATCATCAAGCGGTCAGGGATTTTATCGAGCAACCGCTCTGTCACCCATTGATCTTGGATGCGGAGCCCTTCCGCATAAGGGACAGGGCGGTGGTAAATAATGGCTTCGGTTTCCATGCGAGGCTACCAAGTACGTTTCACGGTATATTCTGCCAGAGCCGCCAACGGGATGAAGTCACCAGGCAGGCGTTGAGCAGCCTTAATGGCTCGCGTCATTAATTCGTCTGCCTTCATGCGACTGGCAGCAAGTCCGTGGACGGCTACATAAGTTAATTTTTTCAATTGTTCGTCATTACCGACGGGTTTGCCCAGTTGCTCTGCGGTAGACGTGACGTTTAAAATATCATCCGCGATTTGAAACGCGAGACCGGCGCACTCGCCGTATTCGGTGAGCGCTTCCATGTCAGACGAAGAAGCACCTCCACAGATTCCGCCCATTCTAACTGAAGATCGCAACAGGGCCGCCGTTTTATGACGGTGAATATAGTCCACCAGGTCCGCATTGGCCTCCTTGCCTTCTGCGGCCAGATCCTCCACCTGACCCCCAATGACGCCCTGGCTACCCGCTGCGGTTGCAAGCTCGAAAACGAGCTGACTAGATGGATGGTTAGGGGTAGGTTTACTAAGCCACTCGAAGGCCAGCGTGAGAAGAGCATCGCCGGCGAGGAGGGCATTGGCTTCTCCGAAAAACACATGTGAAGTAGGCCGTCCGCGTCGTAGTTCATCATCATCCATGCAAGGAAGATCATCGTGAATGAGGGTGTAGGTGTGGAGGATTTCGATGGCGATTCCTGGCAAGAGGGCCATTTTTGCAGAGCCTCCTGTGGCCTCGCAGGCGGCCATGCAGAGGATCGGACGCAGTCGTTTCCCTCCCGCCATGACAGAGTGACGCATGGCGCGGTGCAAGACCGCAGGGCGGATCGTTTCCGGGGGTAACATCTGTTCAAGGGCCTCTTCAATAGATTGCCGATGGAGGTCAAGATAGGTTTTTAAGTCAAACATGGGGAAAGACTACGACGCTCTTACGCGATGCTCAAGCCAAGAAAATATAGGGGATATGGGACGGGCGCCCTTGAATCACCGGATGGAGTTTGATAGGTTGTTTAGCAACGGAGAGTTGCCCATGGAAAAACGCGAAATTATTGAATTAAGTATCCTTTATCGTATATCTCAGGCCTTGGCCCATCGACGTGATATTTCGGCACTTTTACAGGAAGTCTTCGATATTCTGGAAAAAGACATGGGGTTGTCCTATGGTACGTTGACGCTACGCCGACCGGACACGGATGTTTTTGTGATTGAAGCGGCCCGCGGGATGACGCCCGATGAGTTGAAGCGAGGGCAATATCGTTGGGGTGAGGGGATCACCGGTACGGTCGCCAAGAGCGGAAAACCTGAGATTGTGCCTGACATCAGTCAGGATCCTCGCTTTTTGAACCGGACCCGAACTCGTAAGGGCGGGCCTGTAGCCTTTATATGTGTTCCTATTATCCATCATCGGCAGGTCATCGGAACGATCAGCATTGATCGGTCTGCGACGGAAACATCACAATTAGACAAAGACCTCGAATTCTTGCGGCTGGTTGCGAATATTTTGGCCGAGGCGGTGGCGAGTATTCGGGAGCAGATTGTTGAGCAAGAAGGCCTGAAAGCTGAGAATGAGCGGCTGCGTCGGCAGTTGGGGGACAAGTATCAACCGCATAATCTAGTCGGGAATTCCAAGGAAATGCGGGCAATGTATGACCAGATTGCGCAGGTGGCAGATAGTCAGGCTACCGTTCTCATTCGGGGTGAGACCGGCACGGGGAAGGAATTGGTTGCCCGGGCCATTCATTTCGGAAGTTCGCGCCGCAATAATCCATTTATCAGTGTAAATTGCGCGGCATTGCCTGAAAATTTGATAGAGAGCGAATTGTTTGGGCACGAAAAAGGCTCTTTTACGGGTGCGGCCCAGTTGCGAAAGGGACGGTTCGAACTGGCTAATGGAGGCACTTTGTTTTTGGACGAAATCGGCGATATTTCGCCTGCGGTGCAGGTCCGTTTGTTGAGAGTCTTACAGGAACGCTCCTTTGAGCGTGTAGGCGGGAATGTTCCCATCAAGGTCAGTGTCCGCGTGATTGCTGCGACCAGTCGTAATCTTGAGGATGCGATTCGATCGGGGCGCTTCCGGGAAGACCTCTATTACCGCCTCAATGTGTTCCCGATCCATTTACCGCCGCTTCGAGAACGACGTTCGGATATTTTGCTTTTGGTCGATCATTTCCTGCAAAAATATAATGAAGCTTATGGCAAGAAAGTGAAACGCATATCCACCCCTGCCATTAATATGATTATGGCATATCACTGGCCTGGAAACGTCCGTGAATTGGAAAACTGCGTGGAACGAACGGTACTGACTTCGACCGACGAGGTGATCCATGGCTACTCCCTGCCGCCGACATTGCAGACCAGCGAGGCAACTAATACAGCCTTATTACCGGAATCAGGGGCCAGTCTTGAAACGATGGTGGAGTCGTTTGAGCGGGAAATTATCGTGGATGCCCTGAAACGCCACCGCGGCATTGCTGCGGCTGTCGCACGCCATCTTCAGACGACGCAACGGGTCGTCAATTACCGAATCAAGCACTTGGGAATCAATCCTCAGGACTATCGTCAGTAAGTCTTTAGAGGCTCTTGCAAAACCTCCAGAGAAGGCGGTCGTGACGGAGCACGACCCTCCAGAAGACGATGGGGACGGCCTGTCTTGCAATATGGAGGGACGACCTCCGTGTCGTCCGCAGGGGTTTGCAAGAGCCTCCTTAATGTGCCGCAAACTTGCGCAAGTATTTTACCGAAATTGTAAGATCCTTTGGCCAAGCGGCTTCAATGGATAGTGGAGCGCCGGTCACCGGATGAATAAACTCGAGACGTTCGGCGTGTAGGGCTGGGCGTGCCATCAAAGGATGTTCGCCTTCCGGCTTCATACGATAGTGTTTTTTCAGCTCCGACAACAGGAGCGGAAAACCGGTCCCGTAATCATGATCCGCCACCAGAGGGCAACCGGTCTCACGTAGATGAATTCGGACTTGATGAGGACTGTCGGTCACTGTTTCAGCTTTGATTAGAGAGTAGCCCCGAAAGGATTCAAGCTGTGTGACTTGGGTAACGGCTGGTTTTCCGCGGTGATGATCCACTACGGTGATGCCCGGATGAATCAGACTTGGCGCCAGCGGCAGGGAGATTTCCATTACGGGTTCGGTCAGTGTCCCTTGAATCAGTGCCACATAAGAATGGCGAGTCTTTTGTTGATGGAATTGACGGGCAAGGTTCAATAGGGTTGGCTTATTTCTGGCGAAAAGGGCTATTCCACTAGTCCCTTGATCAATTCGGTGAACATTGGCGAGATAGTTTAGGTGGCGAGTCTGGGCCCACGGACGCTGAAGGTGAATGCCCGCGTGGATCAGGCTCAGCAGGTTTTCCCGCGTTTTGTCTAGTCGGTCGGGGGCAATGAGTAGGCCAGCGGGTTTATTGATGGTCAGAATGCTTTCATCTTCCATGAGGATTTCCACCACGGGCCAGGAAGCATTGAGCCGGATTAAATTGTCGGAGGCGAGTTTTCCCATAGTTGAGTTCTTTTCGATAGACCTGATCAGTTACCTGATGAGGGGATTTTTTTCATGCATTCAGTTATATCCTGAAGCCGGAAAGGCTTAGGTAGGACGTCCTGAAAGCCATGATTTTTATAAGAGGCGATCATGTTGTCAACAGACGATCCGCTAGCCATAATCGCATATACGGAGGGGGACAAGGCGCGAATTTTTTTTACAGCATCCATTCCGCCCATTCCCGTTTGGACTGTAAGATCCAAAATGACGGCAACATAGGGAATCTTGGCTTTGAGCGATTGAGAAAATAGTTCAATGGCTTCTTCGCCAGAATTTGCTGTATCCACATCATAGCCAATCCGATCCAGCAACAACGTGCAGATTTTGCAAATTGAGGGATCGTCATCCATAACAAGAACTTTGGGCTTCATGGTTTGCATAATACCAGTGTTTAGAGCACTTGTCTAAACTTTGATTGATGAAAGATTGGATACCTATATTCGAACAGGCTTGAGTTGCTATTTTTCGCAATGTCCTAAGACGTGGGTAAAGAGTCCATCCCTCAATTTGGGCTCAAACCAGGTGCTTTTGGGCGGCATGATGCCTCCTTTATCGGCGATATCCATTAATTGCGTGACCGTGGTGGGATGCATGGAAAACGCCACAGCGTGCTCGCCGGATGAAGTTCGTTTTTCTAATTCATCAGTCCCACGTATGCCCCCAACAAATTCAATTCGTTTGCTCGTCCGAGGGTCAGCGATTCCCAAAATGGGAGCCAGAAGGCGCTCTTGGAGGACGGCGACATCCAGTTGACTTTCTAGCGGAGTACTAGAAGGGAGTGACCAAGTGAGTTCGTACCAGGCACCCGTTAATAACATGCATATAGATCCTGGGGCCGCTGGGGTTGAGGTGGACGTAGGCTTGACCGTAAAATTCACTTTGATGTTTTCGAGAAATGCCGCCGGAGTTAGCCCATTTAGATCTTTGACGAGACGGTTATAGGCCAATATCTGCATCTGGCTCGCTGGAAACAGAACTCCGAGGAACCAGTTATAGGATTCCTCGCCTGTTTGGTGAGGGTGGGCAGCTCGGCGTTCTTTGGCAACACGCAAGGCTGAGGCGGCACGGTGATGTCCATCGGCGATATAGGCAACCGGTACCCTGTTGAACGCGTTCGCTACCTTTTCGGGGTTAGCAAACTTCCAGCCGGTATGGGCGATGCCGTCGGGTGCAATAAAGTCAAAGAGGGGTGCTGTTTTTTCTGTTTCTGCGGCGAGTTCGTTTAATATTTTCTCGTCGCGATAAAGAAGGAATACCGGGCCACTTTGAGCGTTGAGCGTTTTAATGTGATGCGTGCGGTCATCTTCTTTGTCCTGTCGCGTTTTTTCGTGAATTTTGATGATTTTTTGCTCGTATTCCAAAGTCGAGCAACAGGCGACGATGCCGCGTTGGACATGCTTGCCCATGGTTTGGCGATAAAGAAAAATCTGGGGACAGGATTCCTCAATAAGGATCCCTTCTTTTTGGAAGCGTTTTAAGGTGTCACGCCCATGAAGATAAACTTGCTCACTGTAGGGGTCGATTCCTGCTGCCATATCAATTTCGGCCCTCGAAATGTGCAAAAAGCTGTAGGGATTGCCGGCAGCCAAAGCCGCCGCTTCGACCGTGTTGACGACATCATACGGGACGGAGGCCACTTTTGCCGCCAGGTCGGGGCGAGCGCACCATGATTTAAATGCTCTGATTTGCATGAATACCCTTCTCAGTGTTAAGCCAATAATAATTCCAAACTTCAAAAGCGGGATTCTCCGAATATAGCGTGCGATGTCAAGAGTTGTATGCAGGAACCCCAGCAATTCTCGTTTTGGCTATCCGGACATGCCTTAGTTTTCATTCGTATGGCCGTCGCTTGCGACGCGCCGTCTTTAGCAAGTTCTATTGAAGCATCTTGCGGCGCGCCGACAAGCGGCGGCCCTACAAGGCCGATGCTCCAGAAGAATCACCACCCCAGACATAGGTTCTCGACTTTCAAGGAGTATTCCCCTAAATTCCTAAAAGAAGGTTAAAAATTATGGCGAATACGGATGAGAGTCATCAACGGGCGGACTTAGAGAGTCAAGTATGGAGCGCAATTGCTGCGTTTGAGCAAATTGTTGAAACCATCCCCAGTGATCGGGTGTCCCTAGAAGCCTTGTCTCATGCCTATGAGCAGGTGGGTGACTTGTCGCGGGCACGGGAATATCTTACCCGCTTAGCGGACGTCGTGATTGAAGAAAATGACCGAAACGCGGCAGAATTTTTGCGAGAGCGTTTTTTGCATTTTGCCGCAACCGATCCCATTGCTAAGGCTGCAGGCACAAGAATTGAAAACTTTTTGAACGCAGGCGAACTCCCCGCAAAGCAGTTTGATCTAAATGATGAACATCCTGAGGAAGAACCGAATAAAGAAGGTGAGGCAGAAAGCCGTAATGCTCACATCGCCTCTGAGTTGTCGTTTGCGTGGACTTTATTTCAAGCTAGTGAGTTGAGTCAGGAAGATTACGCTGTGGTCGCTCAAGACTTGAGTGCAATTTCTTCGAATCCTTCGATGGTAACGGTCTCGGTGCTTCATGCGCTGCATGATCGCGGGAATAGGAATGTGGATCGTATTATGGCCTTTGCCGCGCGTGATACAAGCGTGCCCATCATTCCACTCTCTTTGTTCGAAATCACAGAGACCGCTTTTGGACTTTTACCACGCGATTTCATGGTCCGCTACGGAGTAATGCCTTTTGAGCTTATGGGGACCGATGTGCTCGTTGTTTTAATGAATCCGTATAATAAAACGCTCTGCCAAAAAGTGCATGAGCTTATCGGGCGAAGATGCCATTATTTCATGACCCCCCCTGCTGATTTTGACGCCACGATGGAACGACTTTCCAAGAAAAATCCACCGGTATCCACCGAAAATCCTACTCAGTAGAGGCGCCTACCGAGAGCGACTTAACCTCTCCGCTGTATTTCAGTTTCACCTTTTGTTTGTCAATGGCTTCTACGGTTACGCCCTCAAGGGATTCACCCGGACCCAGCATTTGACCGTTCATAATGGCCGCGCTCCGCCCATTTTTCGAACTTCCGATGATGCCTGAGACGGTGATTTTAGGCCAGATCACAGGTAATTCGAGCTTTGTGGGGGCTGGAATCGGAGGTTTTTGAGAGGTCGCCTTCTCGGCAACCGGATTGGTGACAGCAGGAACACTATGTGGCTCCGAAGCAGATGGCAGGGGCAATGGGGCTGGATTTGTAGTCGTCGGCAGCGCTGGAAGCGGTGCAGGTGGGGCTGGTGTTGGTTCGATGGGTTTAACAATATTATTAGTTTGAACCACGGCTGGCGGGGCTACCAAGGGGGGGGGTGAATGAGAAGGTGCAACCGTTTTTGTATTTATCGTATCGGCCTTCGTTTGCCAAAGCTTAAGCCCGAATAACAAGAGCCAAATTATAATAGCAAAAGCAAGCAGTCCTCCACCGACGATGCTGGTCACCAGTGCCCAAGAACGCCGCTCGGGCTCTTCAGCGGTGGAGGTTTCGCTAGAGTCTGATCCGGGAATAGGGGGAGGAGTCGCCGTTCCGCTTCCCGATTTTTCATTTTCTTCACGCTGTTTGCGAAGGGCTTCTTCTATCAGGCTCACCTTGGTCTCCTCTTGTTTCGGCTTTTATACCACATGGTCGGTCCGCCGTCAAAAAGCTTTGAGTTCCAGCGATAAGTTCTGTAGTTTGCTGGCTTGGTTTTATGCGTGATTATTAGTTTTTTTGAAAGGTGAGTGAGCATGACAACTCCGGATTTTAAGTCGGCTTATAAAACGATTATGGATGACCATTTTGCTTCCCGCATGGAAATCAGTTTTATGGATGATGAGGGGGGCCGCCAAACTTTGAGTTATGAGAAAACGGCTTGGGCAATTGATGGCGTGCGAAAGGGGTTGAGATATGGCGAAAATCCGGGTCAGGAAGCCGCCCTTTATAAACTAGTGGGGGGGAATTTGCGGCTAGGCAATGTGACGTGTCTGCAGGCTGGCCGCTATCTGGCCTCAGATGTAGAGCTTCTCCAATCCGGAAAGCATCCCGGAAAAACGAATATTACTGATGCTGATAATGCGCTGAGTATTCTGCGTTATCTCATGGACGAGCCTTGTGCGGCCATTGTTAAACATAATAATCCCTGTGGTGTCGCTAAGGCGGCTTCGTTAGCTGAGGCTTATCGTAAAGCTAACCATGCCGATCGTGTGGCGGCTTTTGGTGGGGCCATTGCGTTAAATCGTGCTGTAGATCGCGAAACCGCTGAGCTCATTGCGCAGAATTATGCTGAAGTTGTGATTGCCCCTGATTTTGAGGCAGGCGCGCTGGATATTTTTGCCAAGAAAAAAAATCTACGCGTAATGAGAATCGGAAATATGGCCCGCCTCCAGGAGTTTGAAGGGGGCGTTGTTTTGGATATGAAGTCGTTAATGGATGGGGGGCTTGTGGTCCAGACCTCCTTTGTTCCCCGAACCAAAACAAAGGGAGACCTATCGCCTGCCCAGGCGCTTTATAAAGGCAAAGAATTCAAGATTTGCCGGATGCCTACCGAGCAAGAATATTCGGATCTACTGTTTGGCTGGCTGATTGAATGCGGTGTTACAAGTAATTCGGTGCTTTACGTGAAAGACGGGGTCACTGTTAGCATCGGAGCAGGCGGTCAGGACCGCGTGGGGATGGCTCAATACGCGCGTGATAAAGCCTATCGAAATTTCGGGGATCGGATTAGTTGGGAGCGACATGGGGTTCCTTATAATAATTTGGTTGAAGTTCATCAGCGAAACGCAATTGATGAAGAAACTATTGCGGCTAAAGGAGGATTGGTAGGTGCCTGCATGGTGTCGGATGCCTTTTTCCCTTTTAGAGATGGCGTGGAGGTCGGTTTGCGTGAAGGGATTGCTGCGGTGATACAGCCCGGTGGGTCGGATCGTGATTATGAGGTCATAGAAGCATGCAATGAGGCCGGTGCCGCCATGGTGTTTACGGGACAGAGGTGTTTTAAGCATTAACCAGCGCCCTGTGGGGCGCTAATGATTTGCTTTGTGTCGGGGGCATTACAAGAATTTACAAGTCAAGGAGTGCGTATGCTTTGCGAATGTTGTCAACAAAATGACGCAACGATTCACCTTACTCAAATGGTGGATAATCAGTCCAAGGAGCTCCATCTCTGTGAGGGATGTGCCGAGGAAAGTGGCATGAATGTGCAAAACGTAATGTCCATCCCCGAAATACTGTTCGGATTCGGCACGTCGAATAAAAAATCCGAGGAAGGCGGGCCCGCTTCAACCAAGAGCTGTCCGTCGTGCCACATGAGGGATTGTGATTTCAAAAAGACGGCTCGCCTCGGCTGTGCCCGTTGTTATGAGGCGTTCTCCGAGGAACTCGGCCCCATGTTAGCCGCGATGCACAAAGGCACGAAACATACTGGAAAAATCCCGGAATATTTACGTGAGATCACTGAAAAGACGGCCCTTTGCGAGGATTTGCAAAAAGCGCTGGATAGAGCCGTTCGCGATGAGAACTATGAGGAGGCTGCGCTCTTGAGGGATCGCATCCGGGAGGCGGGAAATGTTGCTGGATGATTTAATTCATAGACCTGCTGCCTGGCTCTCTTCGGACAAGGCCCACGGGATCGTTGTCAGTAGTCGAATCCGATTAGCCCGTAACATTGAAGGCTTGGCTTTTCCGGGATGGGCGGGCGACGAGGAGTGCGTGCGGATCCAGGCGCAGGTATGGGAAATGCTGCAAAACCTTACCTGCCTTGCGCCCTGCTTGCCTGTGGATATGGCAACGCTGAGTGCCGTCGATCGTGAATTTTTACGTGAACGTCATCTGATTAGCAATGATTTGGCGCAAAAAACTCTGGGTAGCGGTGTTGTGATTCGTGCGGATGAGTGTTTGAGCGTGATGGTAAACGAAGAGGACCATCTGCGCCTGCAAGCACTGCGAACAGGCTTGCAGTTGAAAGAGTTATGGACTGAAATCAAAGCCTTGGACTCCCAGATCGAGCAGCATGTCCGGTTCGCCTTTTCGCCCGCATTGGGGTATTTGACGGCTTGTCCTACAAATGTGGGAACCGGTCTGCGGGCGAGCGCTATGCTGCATGTTCCCGCATTGCGGCTTATCAATGAAATAGATCCCATAATCAAGGGGTTGACCAAGATTGGATTGGCGGTTAGGGGGTTGCAAGGGGAAGGGACGGAAGCGTCGGGGAATATGTTCCAGATTTCCAATCAAATGACACTGGGCGAATCCGAACCCGTGATCATTGACCGGTTGGATCGGATTGTATCTGAGGTGGCGCAACATGAGGCCAATGCCCGCATTCGTCTACAGGAGCAGCGTGGTGCTTATATTGAGGATTACGTTGGGCGTGCCTATGGGATTTTGAGCCACGCTCGGGTCCTGAATTCGCGTGAAGTTTTAGATATGTTGTCTGCATTGCGTTTCGGTTGTGAACTTGGTATTATCAAGAATCTTGAGGTGGTAGAGGTTAACAGGCTGGTTCTGTATTCCATGCCAGGCCATTTGCAAAAATCAGAAGGGCGGCTGATCCCGCCCGATGAGCGGGATAATGTGCGCGCTCGTTTAGTGAGAGAGACTGTTCGGAACGCATCTTTTTAATCGATATTTTTCGATAATAGTGGGAATCATGAGCTATGGAAAATCCTGGAAATTACACACCGCGGGCTAAACAAGTCATACAAATTGCTCGTACTGAGGCAGATAGGTTCAATCACGCCTATGTCGGTACTGAGCATTTATTGCTGGGGCTTGTAGCTCTAGGGCAGGGAGTGGCTGTTACCGTTCTAGAGCGAATGGGGATTTCGCTTGAGACCCTGAGGCTTGAAATTGAAAAGGTAGTGGGGCAGGGGCCTGAAATCAAGACGGTCGGGAATGTGCCGTTCACACCTCGTGCCAAAAAAGTATTGCAATTGGCCACCGCTGAAGCACGCTCCCTTCAGCACACGTATGTCGGCACGGAGCACATTTTGTTAGGACTTTTACGGGAAGGCGAGGGGGTTGCCTCGCAGGTTCTTCGGACGCTAAGTGTCGATCTGGATACCACCCGTATTGAGGTTATGAGAGAGCTTGATCCCAATTATGAGCCCGATGAAGGGGCCGAGGAGGCCCCTGAGCCTGGAATCAAGCCGCCTAAGAAGGAGCCGGGCGATAAGCCCAAAACCCCTGCGCTTAATGCTTTTGGCCGTGATTTGACCGAGCTTGCCAGGAAGGGGGCGCTGGATCCTATGATTGGTCGCGAATCCGAGCTGGAGCGTTGTATTCAGATTCTCTGTCGGCGAACCAAAAATAATGCCGTCCTACTTGGGGAGGCGGGAGTTGGCAAAACCGCAATTGTGGAGGGGTTGGCGCAGGTGATCATCAGCGGTATGGTTCCTGACATTCTCCGCAACAAACGGGTCATCGCACTGGACTTGGCCCTCATGATTGCCGGGACCAAATACCGGGGACAATTTGAAGAACGGATCAAGGCCGTGATGGAGGAAATCAAGCGCACGGGTAATGTGATCATGTTTGTTGACGAAATCCATACGATCGTTGGCGCAGGATCGGCGGAGGGAACTTTAGACGCCTCGAATATTATCAAGCCAGCTTTGGCGCGCGGCGAGCTCCAGTGTGTGGGGGCCACAACCCTGAACGAATACCGCAAGTATATCGAGAAAGACAGCGCGTTGGAACGGCGTTTCCAAACGGTGATGGTGAATGAGCCGAGCGTAGATGATGCTATCCGAATTCTCAAAGGAATCCGGCACAAGTATGAAGAACACCACAATGTTAAAATTACGGACGAAGCCATTGAGGCGGCGGCTCGACTGACGGATCGCTATTTGTCAGGGCGACACCTTCCTGACAAAGCGATTGATACGATTGATGAAGCGGGGGCGCGGGCCCGAATTGTGGCTACCACTCGATCGCCTGAACTTCGACGAAAAGAAGCGGCCATCGAAAAAATCCGGATTGAGAAAGAGGTTGCCATTAAAGGCCAGAAGTTTGAGGAGGCCGCTCGGTTGCGCGATCTTGAACGGCGCGAACGTGAAGAACTTGAGGCCAGCGTTAAGAAGTGGCAGGAGGCCTCCAAAAAGAAAAAAGTCAAAGTGACCGAAGATGAAGTGATGGCGGTGATCTCCAAATGGACCGGTGTGCCTCTTAAGAAAATGGAGGGACAGGAACTGGCGCGATTGTTGCACATGGAGGAAGAGTTGGAAAAGACGGTCATTGGCCAACGAGAGGGCATTGTGACCATTTCCAAGGCATTGCGGCGGTCTCGGGCCGATCTCAAGGATCCCCGGCGCCCTATCGGGTCATTTGTATTCCTCGGCCCTACCGGAGTGGGGAAAACGCTTTTGGCTAAGACGCTCGCCGAATTTATGTTTGATGATGCTGATTCACTTATCCAATTGGATATGTCCGAGTATATGGAGAAGTTTACAGTCTCGCGCTTGGTGGGATCCCCTCCCGGCTATGTGGGGTATGAAGAAGGCGGACAGCTCACCGAAAAGGTGAGGCGACGCCCTTATTCCGTGATTCTGTTCGATGAGATTGAAAAAGCGCACCCGGACGTCATGCACATGTTGCTGCAGATTATGGAGGAAGGGCGCCTGACGGACAGTGCAGGGCGACACGTCGATTTTAGAAACACGGTCATTATTTTAACCACTAACCTGGGTTCGGATTTCATTCGCAAGGGAGGGCTTGGCTTTACGGAGTCGAGTTCCGTAATGAATTATGAAACCTTAAAAGCGCGAATGCTGGATGAAGTGAAGCGGGTATTTAAGCCTGAGTTTTTGAACCGCATTGATGAAATTGTTGTTTTTCGTCAGTTTGATAAGCCCGAAATGGTTCAAATCCTGGAGCTTGAAGTGCGGAAAGTCACCGTACGTCTTGAGCGTAAGGGGATTCATTTGGTGATGAATGCCGAAGCTCGGGAGTTTTTGCTCGAAAAAGGTTTTGATCAAGCCATGGGTGCCCGGCCGCTTCGGCGGGCCGTGCAGCGATATCTGGAGGATCCTTTGGCTGAAGATATCCTTCGGGGTGATTTTCAGGAAGCTGAAAAGGTCTCCGTGACTCAGGATGGCGACGGGTTGGCTTTTACGGCGGTTACGGGCAATAAAGTAAAGGCCTGACGCCTGCACTCTTGGGGAGTTTATCGTGTTCGAGTCTCTCACAAATTCATTAGAATCGGTTTTTAAAAAACTGCGCGGCTATGGGCGGCTATCGGAGTCGAACATTCGCGATGCCATGAGAGAAGTGCGGATGGCCTTGCTAGAGGCTGATGTTAATTTCGAAGTGGCCCGGGATTTCATTGCGCGTGTGAGCGAGCAATGTGTTGGAGAAGAAGTCCTGCACAGCATTACTCCCGGTCAGCAGGTAATCAAGCGGGTTCATGACGAACTGGTTGTGTTATTGGGCGGGGCGAAAAATAGCCGATTGGAATTAAACCCCTTACCGGCACCGGTGATGTTGGTCGGTTTGCATGGATCCGGGAAGACAACCACCTCCGCCAAATTAGCCGCACTTTGGAAGAAAGACGGCAAGAATGTGCTTTTGGTCGGAGCCGATATCAGACGTCCTGCTGCGGTAGATCAATTGCGTGTTTTAGCTCAGCAGATCGGAGTGGACATGTTGGCGCCTGAACCTGGCGAAACCGTTCCTGCGCTCGGGCGCCGTGCCATGGATAAGGCGGAAGCCAATGGTCGGGATGTTGTTTTATTTGACACCGGCGGGCGATTCCAAATCGATGATGAGTTAGTTCAGGAACTCAAGGATCTGCGCGAGATCGTCAAGTGCCGTAATACCGTGTTGGTCGTAGACGCCGCCATTGGGCAGGAGTCGGTTCATGTTGCTGAAGTGTTCCACAAAGCCCTTTATTTAAAAGGGCTCATTCTCACTAAGCTAGACGGGGATGCACGAGGGGGGGCCGCCCTTTCCATCCAGAGCGTCACCGGCTGTCCTATCCTTTATACCGGTGTGGGTGAACGCATAGGGGAGCTGGAGCCGTTCTATCCCGAACGGATGGCCTCACGGATACTGGGAATGGGCGACATTCTCAGCTTGGTTGAAAAAGCGCAGGAATCCGTTGACTTCTCGCAGATGGTTGAGTTGGAAAAGAAAGTCAAAAAAAATCGATTGGATCTGGAAGATTTTCTAGGGCAGATCGCCCAACTTCGCAAAATGGGCTCGATTGAGAGTCTTATGGATATGATGCCGATGGGGGGCGCGATGAAAGCGAAGTTGCGTGAAGCGGGCGGAGGGCAGGATTTTACGAAATTTACCACCCGGGCTGAAGCCATTATCCGAAGTATGACGATCAAAGAACGACGGCGACCGGAACTTCTAAATGCCAGTCGGAAGCGGCGGGTCGCTATGGGAAGTGGCACTCAGGTTCAAGATGTTAATGAGTTGCTTAAACGATTTGAGCAAGCCCGGGAAATGACAAAACGGATGGGCTCGATGCAAAAGAGGTTGCGTCGCCGGTGAGAATGTGTAATAGTGCGCCGCTTTTTGAGTCTTGGCGGTGAACCCGTTGTGGGTTTCGGAGCGTATTTTAGGAGGCATTGAATGTCAGTAAAAATTAGAATGACCCGTACGGGTGCGAACAAGGATATCAGTTATCGTGTGGTGGCCGCCGACAGCAGATCCCCGCGTGACGGAAAAAACCTTGAAGTCGTTGGGTGGTATGACCCAAAGAAAAAAGGGATTAATTTCAGCTTGAAGATAGATCGCATTGATTATTGGGTCAGCAAAGGCGCCTTGGTCAGTGACACCGTGAAAAGCTTGGTTAAAAAGCATCGCGCCGCATCCACTCCTAAGGCATGAGTGAAGTCGCACCGTTGAGGATTGATGTAATTACCATCTTTCCGGGAATGCTGAATGGATTTCTGGAAGAAAGCATCCTCAAGCGGGCAGCCCTCAAAGGGGCTGTGGTGTTTAACACGGTGGATTTAAGAAAATTTACTACGGATCGGCACCAAACGACGGACGATCGTCCGTTTGGAGGAGGCCCGGGGATGGTTATGAAACCTGAACCGCTGTTTAAGGCCGTGGAGTCAGTGCGAAGCCCTGAGGCACGCGTGATTTTGATGACGCCGCAAGGTGTGCGCTATGAGCAGGCAAAAGCGGCTCAACTAGCGCGTGAACAGCATTTGATTTTTATATGCGGGCATTACGAAGGTGTTGATGAGCGGGTAAGAACCCATTTGGCAACCGACGAAATTTCGATAGGGGATTTTGTTCTGACGAACGGAGTCCTGCCGGCAGCGGTGGTAATAGACGCAGTGGTGCGGTTGGTGCCAGGGGTGCTCGGAAATAGCGAGACAACGTGTGAGGAGTCTTTCACGGATGGGCTATTGGAGTATCCGCAATATACGAGACCACGTATGTTCAGGGGATTGGATGTCCCCGAGGTTCTTGTTTCTGGCGACCATGAGGAAATTGGTCGGTGGCGTAAGGATCAGGCAGAGTGTCGAACGAGGGATAGAAGACCAGATTTGTTGAAGGTGAGGGAATTATGATCGCAAAAGCATTGGCTATGATTCACAAAGAAAACCTGCGGAAGGATGCTATGCCTCCGTTTGCAATTGGTGACACCGTTAAGGTGCAGGTTAAAATTCGCGAAGGCGCTAAAGAACGCATTCAGGCATATACCGGTACCGTCATTGCGCGGGATGGGCATGCCGCGACCGAAACCTTTACGGTGCGTCGTACGTCTCACGGTATTGGCGTGGAACGGATTTTCCCTGTTCATTCACCGAATTTGGCCAATCTGGTGGTCGAAAGCTCCGGTCAGAGCCGACGCGCTAAATTGTATTACCTGCGTGATCGCAGCGGTAAGAGCGCTAAGTTGCGTGAGAAGAATAAAGCCGACGGCTAAGGGTTCCCTTGCTTCAGTTTGAACGTCAGGCTTGGGGACGTGGAGTTTGTCGACTGGCCGGCGTAGACGAAGCTGGAAGGGGCCCCTTGGCGGGCCCCGTAGTCGCGGCTGCATGGGTGTTTGATAAGCTGTTCCTTGAGGCAGAGCAATACGGATGCCTCAAATCCGTTAATGATTCAAAATGCCTGACGCCCCGGGAACGCGATTCGCTGTTCACGGTATTGACGGAAAAATGCAAGTGCGTCTTTGGCGTTGGCATTGCCGATGTCACTGAGATTGACTCCCTGAACATCTTGCGTGCGACCCATCTTGCCATGGCTCGCGCGATTAGTGCGATATCGCCTCTTCCTGATTTTGTGCTTGTGGATGGTTTACCCGTTCCAAATCTTCCTTGTCCTTCCTTGTCAATTGTCCAGGGCGATGGTCGTTCGTTGAGTATTGCCGCTGCCAGCATTATCGCAAAAGTGACACGCGACCGGATGATGGTTTTGCTGGATCAGAAATACCCCCAATTTGGATTTTCACGTCACAAAGGATATGGGACCCGCGTGCATATGAAGGCGCTGTTAGACTATGGCCCTTGCCCGGCACACCGTCGCTCGTTTAGGCCGGTTCAGGAAATGTTGCGACTTCACGGAGCAGCGGGCGAATTGGTTTTGGAGGGGGGCGCATGAAACTCAGCCTGCCGTTCCATCTCAAGACCGGGTTATGGGGCGAAAATCAGGCCGCCACATTCCTTGAAAAAAAAGGGTACAAAATTATGAGCCGCCGGTTTCGTGTAACGGTTAGAGATGAATTCGACTTGATTGCCCGCCTGGGAGAACAACTTGTATTTGTCGAAGTAAAAACCCGGAGCACAGAACTATATGGCCGGCCGGTATCGTCAGTGGATCGCAATAAACGCCATTTCCTGTCCCGCGCTGCCGTGCGCTATTTGCGGCGATTGAAGCAACCGGTTAATTTCAGATTTGATGTGGTGGAGGTGGTAGGCGAGGAGGGCGAGCGTGAGCCGGTGATCCGTCACATCGAGGCGGCGTTCCCGCTGGATCGACACTATGTCCTACCGTGGTGAGGGAGAGAGCGAAGAGCGCTTTTGCCTACCCGAAGGACACGTGAAGTCTCGGTATTCCCTCTAGCAGCCTGCCGGACTTGCACAGCCTTTGGACTCAACAGTCAACACCGGCGGAGACCGCCGGCTCCAATGATTAAAAGTGAGGGCTATCCTCGATGAATTATGCAATGGGCAGCACGTAACGCTTGATTGCTGACGCAAATTTTATTTTGGAGTCGGCGGTCTCCGCCGTTAGCCCCCACAGGTGCGAAGCCCGACAGGCTGCATATTTTTCCTCCAGCAATTCATGTTAACTTGCCAATCCGCCACTGGATGATTGGCAAGTTAACCATGCGGATTGGCAAGTTAACCATGCGGATTGGCAAGTTAATATTCAATTCACTTGGCTAATCTGCTGTCGAAGCCTGCGAGATGGTAGATTGGCAAGTGAATTCTCATTTTGCTATTCGGATATGCCTTAGTTTTTAGTCGCAGGGCCGATACTCCTTTCGAGCCTAGATGAGCCGAAATGCAAAATGCAAAGGTCAAAGGACAAAGTAAGTGAGCCTTTGGCGGAGTAAGTGAGCCTTGGGGCGCGGTTAGTATGTCCGAAAAGGGGTCTAAAGGTGGGCGGAAGGGGTGGTCGAGGACCACGAAGCGGTGATTTGGGCATCGGAGCGGCCG
>JBBQNS010000049.1:0-24717 GCA_038330175.1 Kiritimatiellia bacterium | reverse complement strand
CCCTTTTTTTTTTTTTCTAACCTGCTTCGTGGGGGGGGGGGGCCGGCTGCCCCGCGTTGTATTTTCTGGGCGCTCCTTTCTTCTCCCCCCCCGCCCCCCCCCCCCCCCCTCCCACAGGAGCGAGGCTCATTACTCCGTGCGCATTGAACCGGTGTAGCTGCGCGTGTTCTCACGCGCAGGAGGAGTAGATCCAGCATCCAAACGGGACGCTCTTAGGCGCGGTTTAGGGTTATTCGCTAACTTCTTGATGAGGATGGGTTGTAACCTTATACTCCCGTGCATGAACAAATTCCTCTAGAATATCCGATTCAGATCGGGTTGGAAATTATTATGCCACCCGTTATGCGGATGCCTGGGATGTGGTTCGAAAAACCGCGCCGAAACTCCCGTCGCTGGAGGCGCGCACGGTTGCCTTTGTGGAGGCCTTCTGTGCGAGCGACCTGCCGCCGGCGGTCAAGGAGGCGGCGCTGTTCAATGTCAGTACCCTGCGCAGCCAGACCTGCTTCCGGATCGAGAGCGGCGAGTTTTTTGGGTGGGAGGGGTGCGACGACAAGTGTGGCTGTTGCTGGGGCTCCTGTACGCATGTCTGGAATTACGAGACGGCGACCGCCTTCCTCTTCGGGGACCTGGCGCGCACCACGCGCGTGGTGGAATTTCTGCACGCAACTGACGAAAACGGTTTCATGAGCTTTCGTATCCAGATTCCCCTGGAGCGCGCCAGAGAATCACGAGGGGCCGCGGCGGATGGTCAGCTTGGCTGCGTGATGAAGATGTATCGCGACTGGCAACTTTCCGGTGACGATAAGCTGCTCAAGGCATTGTGGCCAAAGGTTCGCAAGGCCTTGGAATTCTGCTGGATTCCGGGTGGCTGGGACGCGGACGCCGATGGGGATATGGAGGGGTGCCAGCACAACACCATGGACGTGGAGTACTACGGGCCGAATCCGCAAATGGAATTCTGGTATCTGGGGGCACTACGGGCGGCAGAAGAAATGGGGCGGTATCTTGGGGAAACGAGTTTTGCCGATGTCTGTCATAAGCTGTTTGAGAACGGCTCGAAATGGACTGACGCCAATTTGTTCAACGGGCAGTACTACGAACATGAAATCCGTCCGCCGAAGAGCGCTGCCGACATTGCCAAGGGGTTGTCTCTGGGGATGGGGGCTTCCGGACTGAGTGATCCGATCCTGCAACTTGGCGCAGGGTGTCTGGTGGATCAGTTGGTCGGGCAGTATATGGCGCACGTCTGCGGGCTCGGGTATTTGGCGAAGCCGGCGAACATCCGGAAAACGCTGGAGAGCATCATGCGGTATAACTGGCGCGAGACGATGTATGGTCATTTCAACCATATGCGCACCTATGCGCTGAATGACGAGTCGGCGCTGCTGATGGCCTCCTATCCGTTGGGTCGGCGTCCAGCGCAGCCATTTCCTTACTACAACGAGGTGATGACCGGTTTCGAGTACACGGCGGCCACTCACATGCTGTACGAGGGGCAAACGGAGAACGGCCTGAAGGCTATTGATGCTGTCCGCCGCCGATACGATGGCCAGCGGCGCAATCCGTTCGACGAGGCGGAGTGCGGGCACCATTACGGGCGGGCAATGGCAAGCTGGACCGGCGTGCTAGCGCTGACCGGGTTCCATTATTCCGGGGTGACGCAGACGCTGACATTAGCGGCGAAAGCCGGGGAACACTTCTGGTCGAACGGGTATGCCTGGGGCACCTGCACGATACGTTGCGACAAGGCCGGGCGAAAATGGACGGCGACGTTGAAGGTGCAGGAAGGGGTGCTCAAGGTAAAAACCTTCCGATTGGCCACCATGGGTGAGGCGGCCGCAGAAGGCAAGGGTGTGGCCCTAAAGGCGGGGAGTGACACGGTCTTCAGCATCCAGCATGCTGAGATTCCCGCGAGTGGCAGGCGTTAAAGGAGACAGAGATGGATTGTGACTTCAGATTGTAGATTCGAATTGAGATAATTTTGGGCCGGAACGACATGTAGCACCGCACTGTGTGCGGAATCTTTAGAAAATTTCCGATCACAGCTCGGTGCTACAGTCATTCCTGTTCTGGCTCTCAAGATGAAGGATTTGGTTTGAAGGGGCAGGTAGATCGTAATTCCCTCTGCGCGTGAGGACACGCGCAGCTACACCGGTTCAATGCGCACAATCTGCCTCCTTCTAGCGACGCATGCCTCCGTTTTCGTTTTTGCCTAACAGTCTAACAGCCTACAGTCTATTAGCCTGACCATCCTCGTCTCCTCTGGCTTGCTTAGCATCTGCATCGATCAAAATACAATCAGAGATTGTCAAATCTGAAGAGGACGAAAAGGGAAGCGTTTCCTAGATTGTGGGTGTGAAAAACATCAAAACGAGTAACTCATTATCTCCGGACAAGTCACTGGATGCCGTTGTCGCGGGGTATCTGGGCGTGGATCTGACTCCGGGCTTCAATTCGGCCCGCCCTTCGGTGCCTTTCGCCGAACTGTTTCGGCCTGGCAAACTCATCGAAACACAAGGCTTGAATTTCTCATTGGGCGGGGTGGTGGGCAATACCGGCCTGGCCATGAAGAAATTCGGACAGCGCGTGGCTCTGATGGGGTGCGTGGGAAGCGACTCTCTCGGTGACCTAGTTCTGGCCCAGCTCGAGAAAGAGGGCTTCTCCGAGGGAATCCGGCGGAGCTCAAAAGAAGGCACTGCGTATGGAATCGTGATTGCGCCGCCGGGACTGGATCGTATGTTTCTGGAAGATCCCGGGTGCAACCGTGTTTTTACTTCCGACGATCTTGATTATGACGTGATCGCCCGAAGCCGACTCTTTCACTTCGGGTATCCTCCCTTAATGGCGTCTCTCTGGTCCCAAAACGGGGCGGAACTCAAAAAAATACTCGGGCGCATCCGCGATTTGGGTGTAGCGGTTTCCTTGGACATGACACTACCGGATCCCGATAGTCCGGCCGGTCAGGCAGATTGGAAAAGCATTCTGGCCTCAACACTTCCTCTTGTTGACATTTTTGTCCCTAGTATAGAGGAACTCCTGTTTATGCTGGAGCCAAAGACCTATTCAGAGCTTCTGGCAAAGTCGGCTGGCGGAGATATGATTGAGCTCATTCCGCAGGACTGCTATGAGCGATTTGCCCAACAGGTTTTGGCCTGGGGCGTCAAGGTGTTGTTGATCAAGGCTGGCCCTCGGGGGGCCTATCTTCAAAGTGGCGATGTGCGGGCGCTCAATGCGACCACCCCGCTTTGCGTTCCGGAGCCCAAGGAGGGCTTCCGCGGGGGGTGGATTGCGCCATTCCCTGTTGAGAAAAACAGATTTTGTAATGCCTCTGGAGCCGGGGATTGTGCCGTTGCGGGATTTCTAGCCGGATTATTGAACGGGGCAACGCTCGAAATAGCCGGACGATATGCCATGTTGGCGGGCCACGATAATCTGTACGGCTCGGATGCCTTGTCGGGCCTGTCGGACTGGACTCAGATGGCGAAACGCATCGAACCCTAACCCAGCTTAACCGGAACCAAGAGGAAGATTTTGAACAGAAGCACACAAAGCACGCAAAGGCGGCTGCGGCGAGTAC
This sequence comes from Kiritimatiellia bacterium, assembly GCA_038330175.1. Taxonomy (GTDB): domain Bacteria; phylum Verrucomicrobiota; class Kiritimatiellia; order CAIKKV01; family CAITUY01; genus JAABPW01. The sequence continues at coordinate 21,140 of JBBQNS010000049.1, read as the reverse complement.
GCCGCAACCGCGTTATTTCTGGAATTCAAACACCTGGCATTTCCGCCGAAGGCGTAACCATTCCCTCCTTTGTGGTCTTCGTGAGCTTCTGTTCAAACTCTCTTCTTGTCCAAATCATGACCATAATTCGATTGATTCAAGTCGTAAGGGACTAAAGAAAGATAATGAAAATGATAACCCAAAATTCCCCGGTGATCAAAATTGGCTGGGATACGCAAGATATGACCCCGGATAAGCCGATTGAATTGATTGGCCAGTATTATCAGCGTATTTCAAAAGGTGTGCGGGATCCCCTAAGTGTTACCGCCCTGGCTATTGAGCAGTCTGTGGGGTCGGTTTCTGAACAGGCGGTTATGGTGTCGCTGGATGCTCTTTTTGTGACCCGTGACTTTCAGGAGGAGATCCGCTGCTTCGTCCGGGAGAGCCTCCCGGGTCTGGATCCCCAAAAGGTCTTTCTGAATGCCACCCATATTCACAGCGGGGCCTTTTGGTCCGCGCCCTTTGCCTGGTGGTCGCCAGCCCCTGAAGTCATGCAGCCCGAAGAAATCCGCGCGTTCATGCGTGAGCGGACCACTCGCGCGATCGCCAATGCGTGGAAAGCCCGGCAGATTGCCGGCATTAGCGACGCACAAACTTACGCGGTAATCGGGTTTTGCCGACGGACACTCCATGCCACAGGCAGTGCCGAAATGTACGGTGATACGAGCCGGGACGACTTCCTAGGGATTGAGGCTGGGAGTGATCCCGCTGTACGTTTACTGTTTACCTGGGATGAGCAGGGGGGCTTAACCGGCATCGTGGTTAATGTCAGCTGTCCTTCCCAAGTCATGGAGGCGCAATACCTGGTCTCTGCTGACTATTTCGGTGAACTCCGGAAACGCCTTCGAGCTCTCTACGGCGCGCACCTCCACGTTTTGGCACAGGTGAGCGCTGCCGGGGATCAGTCGCCGCGAAATCTTCCGGCGCAGCACAGCGATGAAATTAATTATTGGAATGAGGCTGGCGTGGTGGCCATGGGGCGCCGACTGGAGCAGGCGGTGGTGGATGGCTATGCGAGCGCTCAGGCCCGCATTCAGCGAGGGCCTGTCGTGAAGCATGTCGTGGTGGACTTTACGCTACCCGTGCGACGGGCCGGTGCCGGTGAGTACCAGGATGCCTGTGCATCGGTGAAGCGCTTGGTAGCGGGGTACCCCGATGCGGAAACCGCAACGAATCTTTTGTTTGCGCGTTTCTGTGAGGACGTGCAGGCCGGTGAGACCTCTAAACCGCATGGCCCCTTTGATAACAAGGGGCTCGATTTTGTCCTGCTGGAAAATGCGCGGGCGGTGATCCGTCGGTTTGAGACCCAGGACAAAGCCTCGACCTGCCCGGTTGAATTGCATGCCGTCCGTTTGGGTGACTGCGCCTTCGTGACCAATCCTTTCGAGCTCTACCTCGATTATGGGCAAATGATCCAAGCGCATAGTCCGGCAAAACGGACATTCTGTGTGCAGTTGGCGTGTGATGCCGCAGGGTATCTGCCGACAGCGCGTACCCTGGCGTCTGGCGGGTATGGTTCGCTGATTATCAATGGCAGCGTTGGCCCGGAAGGTGGGAAACAGCTTGTGGATGCGAGTGTAAAGGCGATTAATCAACTCTGGAGAAACTAATATCATGAAGAATTTAAAAGTTGGCTTTGTCGGATTTGGGGAAATCAATTCACCGCGTGACCTCATTGAAAAGAAATGCAACGGGGCTCGGGCCGCTTTGGCGGAGTTAGGCGTTGAGGTTCTGGATACGGCGCCGGTGAGTGATGATCCTGCCGGGGCGGATGTGCGGCGGGCCGTGGAGGAACTTTCAGGGAAGCGGATGGATGTTTTGGTGGTTTGCATTGCCGGCTGGATTCCCACCCATGCAGTCATCAGTGTCCTCAGTGAATTCAAGCACCTCCCGATGTTGTTGTGGGGGTTGGCCGGGTATTATGAAGGCGAACGCCTGATCACCACCGCCGATCAGGCGGGGACCACGGCACTCCGTAAAACCATGGAGGATCTGGGGTATCGATTCCGCTTCATTTATGACTGCCCCGGGAAACCGCACAAGATCGAGGCGATCCGGGACTTCCTGCAGGCGGTTAGCGCCACCTGCCTTCTGCGCCATGCCAAAATCGGCATGATGGGGTATCGGGATATGAAGCTCTATGCCACCCTGTTCGATGCCGTCCTGCTGAAAAAAACGCTGGGGGTCGAAATTGAATTTTTTGAAATGCTCGAGATGGTGCAGCGCGCCGAAGAGGTGACAGCCGCCGAGGTGGACGCCGTCGTGAAGCGGGTCCAGAGCACATGGACCTTCGAGACCCCGGCGGAGCCCGGGACGCTGGAGAAGAATGCCCGCTATTATCTTGCGATCAAGGCAATCATTGCTGACCACCATTATGATGCCATCTCTCTAATTGATGTGGATGGCATGAAGAAACTGCTCCATTTGCCGCCCGCCATGATGTTCATGCTGATCGCCAACGAACTGAATCTGCCGACTGTTCCAGAGAACGATTCTCTGGGTTCGGTCACGCAGCTCATTGTGCGGGCGTTGACGGGCCAGGCTGCCGCCTATTTCGAATTTTACGAATTCATGGAGGATAGGGTGTTGGTGGGGGTCCCGGATTACGTGCCTGCGGCAGTTGTGGAGGGCGAACTACGGGTTCGGCCCACCCGATTCGGCAGTTTCAGCGAGGGGATTCTCAATGTGTCCAAAGTCAAAACCGGCCCTGTCACACTGGCCCGCCTGGTGCCACGCGGGGATGGGTTTGCCATGCATGTGGTCACAGGGATGGCGGTCACGCCCCGACCTTGGGAAGAAGCTGGGTGGGCTCCGCCCGCGCCACAGTTACCCGGCCTTGAAATTATTCTGGATACGCCGGTAGAGGAGTTTGCCGAGGCCGTCGCCTGCCAGCACTACATTATCTCCTATGGCGACCAGACCGCGTTGTTCAAACAATTTTGCCGCTTGAATCGCATGGCCTTGATTTGAATAACCAGGAAAGATCAACACAACGATGAAACGCTTTAGAATCATTAATATCACACCGCTTTTTACGGAACATAAAACTGAGATTGTCGCTGATTTGAGACAACTTGAGGCAGAATGTGGCGTCACGGATGTCGCTTTTATGCTTCCCCTCAATCCGGAGGGGCACGTGCCCACTTTGGCCAAGGCGGAATACCTGCGCGGCCGTTTTCTGGAGATGCGGGAAGGCGTGAAGGCTTCAGGTTCCACCTTGAAAGTGGGTATTCTGCTCCAAAGTCTGCTCGGACATGGCACTTTCACGGAATCCCGATTCCAGCGGATCGTCACCGCCGACGGCTCAACCAATCATCGCATGTGCCCGCTGGATAAGGACTTTTGAGAGTATATTAGCCAGGTGGTTGCGATGATGGCCCAAACCCGGCCCGCCTTCCTGTTGGTCGATGATGATTTCCGTTTATTTTCTGGCGGCTATGGATGCTTCTGTCCGCTTCACCTTGCCGCGTTCAATCAGCAAATGGGGACGAGCTTTGATCGCGACAGCCTGATGGCCGCCCTGCAAAAAGAAGATGCTGAGAGTCGGCGTGTGGGCGAGGCTTGGACCGCATTGCTCCTGGAGAGTTTAGATTCTCTGGCCCGCATCGTCCGAGCCCGCATTGACGATACCGATCCCCATTTACCCTGCGGCTATTGTGCGCCTATGGACGGCGCCGGAAGTCAGGTGTTTACTGCGCCGATCGTGTGCACTCCCTTACCACGCTCTTTCGGCTGCCTTGGTACATGAGCCCTGAGCCGGTGGCTGTGGGGGCAGGGGTGACCCTGTTTGAGAACCGCCTGGGTTGGCCGCGTTGCCGTTTTTGCCGCGACGCTGGATTGCCCTAGCTCGTTCCTTGCGTACCACATTATTTTTCTAAATGAGACGCGGCGTCACCAATTAGTTGCCATCCTGGACTGGCTTAATCGGGGTCTGTTGCCTGCCATTGTCTTGTCGGACGTGGAGCTTTACGTGCGGCATGGCGTGCTTGCCCCGGCGGCAGGGGGAGGGGAGTTGCTCGCTATTTTCAATATGAACATGGATCCGTTACCGGCACTCCGCCTGCGTCTAGGTGGGCAGCTGGTTTCTAAAATAGCCAAACTGAACGGGGATGGGACCTGGATGGATCTTGAGTGGCGCGCCGATTCAGGCACGGAACTGACCGTCAATACTCCCGTCGAATCAATGGTGCCTCTGCTGTTGCGTCTCACGTAAAAGGCTGCGGCTGAGGACAGCCGCTGCTACACGAAGAGAGAGCGCGGATTCGGGAATCAACCAAAGGCGCTTGTCAAATCGTTTTCGTCAGATTAATCTACCCACTGATCGTCATCGGCACGTAAACCAAGTTGACTGCTGAAGCAAAGGAAAATATATAATGAACAAGTTTCAAGGTTTAATGGGTCTGGTCGTAGCCGCCACTTTTGCGGGCGGAATTTCAATGGGTCAGGAACACCTGAAGACGGTCAAGGCCGGCTATAAGACGCCTCAGGTCACCGCGCCCTACGCGTATCAAAAGCCGACCATCGACGGCACGCTCAACGACGCCGAATGGCAGGGGGCGGAAAGCGTCAATGCTATGCAGACGACGGGCAAGCAGGTCAGCCCGCGGCAGGCCCGTTTTTGGATGATGTGGGACGAGGATTACCTGTATGTGGCCATGCGCTCCCCACTGCGTCCGGGGGAACGGCTGGTCCAGAATTTGCGGGATACCTCGCGCGACATTAACGTCGTGTTTGATGACGCCTACGAAATTTTCGTCGATGTCGGCTCTAAAAGTCCCGATGGGCAACCCGTTTTCTTCCAATATCTGGCGAATTATGCGGATGCCCGATATGACGTTATGCATGAACCGGCCGTGGGCAACAGTCGTCTGGGTTGGACGGCGAACTGGAACCCCCGCAGCCGGGTTAATGACAAGAATGAGTGGGAAATGGAGATGGCCATTCCCCGTAAGAGCATGTATCGCGAGAAACCCTTTGCGGATCGTGAAACGCTGACTTTTCTCGTGGCGCGCGATTTTAAAAAGCCATGGGAACAGAATTCCTTTGAGGGCACTAGCGATTTTTCCGTCCGTGATTCGCACACTCGGGTGGTTCTGTCGAAATCCGCCCCGGCGATTCACCTGCTGCGCGTGGCCGATCCTCAGGCTCGGACCTTCGGGCTGGAACTGGCCGCTTTTGGGAATGAGGCGGTCAAGCTGGCTTGGAGCTTTGAAAGCGATGGCGGCGTGGCGAAGTCTGGCACGTTTGAGGTGCCCAAAGGAAAGTGGGTTGTCGCGTCCGGAACCGCACTGGATTTTGATAAGGTTCCTGAAAAAGGGCAAGCGGGCGGCGCTTATCGGATCCGCGTGACTTCCACCGATGGGAAAACAACCTATCTTGACTGGGCCAGTTCACGCCAGTTCGGCGACCTCACCACCCTGGCGCTGAAGTCGCCGGACAGCAATGACCGCATCGCCGTGAGCCTGGCGCTGAATCCCGTCAACGACTACGTCCGCGTGATTGCCGATTTCATCGATTTTGACAAGCGGGGGGTGATCGAGAGCGGTAACGTCGTTGTGCTGAACGAAGCCGGCAAAACGATTGCGCAAGAGACTTACCAGGTTGATACGAACGCTTACATTCGCGGCGCCATCCGGTTGCCGGGTCTTCCTGAAGGCAAATACACCGCCAAGTTAACGGTGAAGGGCAAGGACGGCGCGGTGATGCGCGAGACCATGAGTGAATTTACGAAGGCAGATCCGGCCAAGAAATTTAAGTGGTGGAATACCTCCGCAGGCAATATCGAGAAGGTCATTCCTCCGTGGACGCCGATGAAGGCCAAGGGGACTGTCATCGACGTCTGGGGGCGCACCATGACGGTTGGGATCGCCGGATTGCCGGCCCAAATTGTTTCGCAGGGCAGGAAACTGCTGGCAGGGCCGGCTATCCTGGTGGCCGAACTGGCGGATGGCAAAACGGTTGAAGCCAAGGGGGCTGCGGCGAAAATTACAGCTGCGGCTGATCACCGCGTTGTGGCTAATGCCGCCGCCGTTCTGGGTGGAGTGGAGGTGACCAGCAAGGTGACCGCCGAATTCGATGGCATGTATAAGGTTGAACTCACCTTGACGCCCAAGGGCGAAGCCGGCCTCAAAAGCCTCAAGATGATTATTCCGCTTGATTCATCCCTTGCCGAATACGTTTATGGCAAAGCCGATGGCATCCGCTACGGATTCCACATGGGCTTTTTGCCCAAGGAAAAAACAGGAACCCTCTGGGACTGCCGCACCGTGGACTCCCAGCCCATGCTGCTCGGCTCATTCATCCCCTACGTCTGGGTGGGCAGCCCGGCTGCCGGCCTCTGCTGGTTTGCCGATAGCGATCGCGGCTGGGTGCCTAGTAACAAGAAGCCGGCCATTGAACTCGTGCGTAATGGCAAGAGCGTGGACATGGTCTTCAATCTGATTTCCGAAGACTTTACGCTCGCTGCGCCGCGCACGATCGTTTTTGCTTTCCAGGCCAGTCCGGCGAAGGCGCTGACTGGCGCCTGGCGGGACAACCGCTGGTGGTGCGGCAACACGTTTGAATGGGACGGCGGGGGATGGGCTTATCCGGATGGCAAGGGTAGCACGATCTGGCAGTCCCGCCCGAACACCACCAACATCGAACTGTGCCGCAAAAAATCGGACGAGGTACATAAAAACGGCGGACTGGTTGTTCCGTATTTCGAATACAACACCATGACTGACGCCGGCGAGCAGGGGTATTTCGGAGAAGCCTGGAAGACCTCTAGCGGCCCATTATATTACGGCAAGTCGCTCACCGATTACATCATCTGGAACCTCGACGACTGGATCAAGAGCAGCAATATCGATGGGTGGTACCTGGACAACGTCCGCCCTGTGTTCTGCGACAATCTGGACGCCGGTCGCGGCTATCGCCTGCCGGACGGGCGTGTGCAGCCGGAATTCAATATGTTCACGATGCGCGAGTTCTTCCTGCGCCTGCGGGCCGTGTTCCACGAGAACGGCAAGGAATCGTGCATTGTCAACCACATGACCAACAACCAGATCCTGCCATGGAATGCAGCCGTGGATGTTGGTTACGATGGCGAGCATCACGTGATCTACCCTGAAATGGGCAAGGATTTCATGGATTTTTGGTCCCTTGAACGACTCTTCACCATCGTGCCGGGCACTTGGGGCGTCAACATCAATTTCATGAACGAATACCAGGGCCAGTGGGAACCTGAGCCCAAACGCAAGGCCATGCGGGCCTACAGCGGCGCAGTGCTGATGCACGATGCCCTGCCAACTGGTAACAGCGCTACGGATGCCGGGCAGCGGGCTATTATGGCCGCGCGCGACCGCTTTGGCATTGCCAGCAACGACGTGTCTTTTGTCGGTTACTGGAAAAAGGACGCCGGGCTATCCTGCTCCGCCAAGGGCGTCTATCTCGCCGGCTGGGTCAGGCCGGGCAAAGTGCTGGTGGGGGTGATCAACTGGGGTGAAAAGGTTGACGCCCCTGTCGTGCTTGATTTCAAGAAACTGGGTCTGGCCACTCCTTGCAAGGTTTGGGATGCAGAAAACCCGGAGACGGTACTGGGGGTCGGGGCTGATGGGCGCCTGTTGGTTCCCGTCGAACGCCATAACTTCCGGCTGCTCGTGGTGGAAAAACAATAACGGGAGCAGGGGCTCCTGTTGGGAGGATTCTATGTCGACGATCCGTTCTGTTCTATCGGTGTGTGTTCTATTTCTTATTCCGCTCTTTTGCTTTGAAGCCCGCGCTGCTGAAAAGGTTGAAATTGAGTTTGAGGCAAAAGGCATCCGGATTGTCCACAATGGCGTGGTGCTGTTGACTCCGGAGGACGGACTGGCGTCGGTTTACAATCTGCGTCAGCCTAAGCCCGATGGTGGGTTTGACCAGACGTTCAACCCCCAGCCCAAGGAATCGGTCTGGAATCCTAAACGCCGGCTACTCACGCAGGTTTATGCCTGGGGACGAGTTGAGGTGGAGTATGCTGTGCATGCTGCGCGCCTCGATTTCACGGTGCGGGTATCAAACGGGACCGAGCGTGTGCTGGCCCCAATTGACGTGTGGCCCCTGCGCCTACGGCTGCCCCGTACGAGGCAGAACATGGGGGCTTCGGCCGAGGCGTTGGGTGCGGTTCTGACCCATGACGCCGGCACGCTGGGTCTGGTGAATGAGAACCCGGGCATCGGCTGTCAAATCCGGAGTGAATTTCCGACTCCGGGTGGCGCGTATCCGATCCAGGTTGAAAACCGTGCTCCAAAAATCGCGCAGCATCCGATCGTCGATAATACCTGGTTCAACAATCCGGGCACACCCATCGCCCCGGGCGCTTCCGTTTCGTGGGTCTGCACCCTTCATTTCGGTCCCGCCGGTGCGTCGATACAGGATCTGGTGCCGGATCTGTTCGCGCGATATCGCAAAGCGAATCCTGTTTCCCTGAACTGGCCTGACCGGCGTCCGCTCGGAACGATTTTCTGGTCGCATTCCTGGCAGCATTGGCCCAAAAATCCACGCGGTTATAATTTCGGACGCGCCTCGCAGCAGGATGTGTTCAGCGAGGAAGGCCTCAAGGTTTTTGGCGAAGAGTTGCTCCGTTATGTCGATGGAGCCATCGTGCAGCTCAAGGCAATGAATAGCCAGGGCGTCATTATCTGGAATCTCGAGGGCGAAGAAATGTGGCATCCTGCCAGTTATGCGGGCGATCCCGCCAAATTGTCGGCCTGCGCACCTGAGATGGATCGATTTGCCGACGAGGTGTTCCGTCGCTTGCGCGAGGCCGGCCTGCGAGTCGGGATCACCCTTCGTCCCACCGAATATTATCGAAAGGCCGAAGGCCTGTATAACTGGTCCCAGCGTGATGTACGCGAGCCGGTTAAGCTGATGGCCGATAAGATCTCATATGCTAAAAAACGGTGGGGCTGCACCTTGTTTTATCTCGACTCAAATGTTTTTGGTGATGAGTTTGATACCAAGCTGCCGCGGGATAGCGGCGTGCCATGGGTGATGCCGGCCAGTATGATTGAGGCCCTGCATAAGCAGTTTCCTGATGTGCTGATTATTCCGGAGTGGTCGAATTTAGCCTACCACCGTTGGTCCGCAACCTACGCCTCATGCAATCTCGGCAATACGGGCAGCGATGCCATGACCCGTGCCATCTATCCGCAGTCGTTCCGGGTTGTAGCGGTCAATACCGCTATCATGGAAAACAATTGGGAAACCTTTGTCCATAACGTTAAAGGCGGGGATGTGCTGCTCTTTCCCAGCTGGTACAACGCGCCGGAAAACGCGCTTGTGAAATGGATTTACGCGGAGGCTGATTATCTGGGAAGGCCATTTCCCGCAAGTCTGGCAAAAGCCGACGTTGCGAAACTCGCCGATAAAGCTTCGGACACCAATGCCTTTATTGCCTATTCGGCCGTGACGGCTCTCGGCAAAAAAAGAACGCCCGCTGCGGTGGCCGCCCTGATCCGCCTTCTTCCGGACGACCGACCGTTGATCCGCAAGCAGGTGCTGACGGGAATTGCCCAGGCTCCAAAACTGGATGACGCCGCCTGCATTACTCTGCTCACCGGCTGGTTGATGCCAAGCCTAGACCCGGTCCAGACTGCCTTCCGGACCCAGACCGTGAAAGCCCTTGCCAGGGCTGGGGAAGCCATGGTGCCGGGCGCGGTGGCACTGCTTGCGGCTGCGAAGTCGGCGCCAGCCTGGCCTTACGCCATCCAGGCCCTTGGCCAAAGCGGCACCACAAACAGCCTGGCCGTGGCCGCGTTGTCGGCCTGCCTGGTTACGGGAGAGCCTGGCAACTTAGCTTTACGACAGGATGCGATTGCGGCCTTGGGTCGCCTGAAGGCGAAGGCAGCCGTGCCCGTGCTTCTTCCGATTCTTGACAAGAGGGATCGCGAAAGCGAGGCGGAACGCGGGGCCGTCGTTGTGGCCTTGGGTCAGATTCAAGATGAGCGGGCCATCGAGCCGCTCATCAAGTATTTTGATGTTGGCCATTCGACTGTCGTGGTTTATTGGATTCACGACGCCCTTGAAAACGCCCTACGGTCCATCACCGGAAAGAAAAACTTGGTTGGCAAAGAGGATTGGCGCCGTTGGTTTGAAGCAGCCAAGCCGAAACCGCAACCTTGACGGTTATTCGCCAGCCTTCTGCTGACTTAAGCCGTAATGAGAATTGTTGGTAGACAAGAGCTCGTGTTTATGCAACAGTGCGTACATCATTTTGGGTGTGGTGTGACGCCTCACAAAAACGAAAAATGCAGCTTACCCGGAAATAGCCTCCATAGGTGGAATAAGGCGAAGCCAGTGTTGCAAATTTAAGGAAAATAGGAAGATGGCTGTTGGGTATTCAGAACCGGGTTTTACACCAAAATCAGTGATGGCCTCACTGTTGGGCTTGCTCGCAATGGGCATGTTGATCCAATACAGTGACATTACCATTGGGGTCGCTTTTGCCTCCGAACACGCGCTGGCGTTACCTGCAATTTGGGTTTTTGTTGCGCTTGCGGGCCTGAGCGGGCTCCTGTTTCTATTGACACGTTGGCGGCTGTTGAGCCGCGCGGAGATGCTCTGCGTTCTCTTTAGCATGCTGATTGGGGCTCCTCTAATGACCCAGGGTTTCTGGCACCGCATGGTGTCGATTGTGGCAACGAACCCCCGTATGGCGGACTTCGAAAAGCTGGACGCTATGAACGACCGTCTGTGGCCGCATGGGCCGAACCTGATCTCGGACGCATTCGAGCCGGCCAATCCGGGGTTAAAGGCGGATGATAACTGTCGCTGGGAGACCCTTGAGTACGATGCTGGCTTGAAACAGCTCCTGCCCGTGCTGGTGAATTCCAATCGCATAGGGGAGTCCTGTATCCGCATCCGCCTGCCTGTGAGCCGCAACGGCGGCCCCGGCGTGGTTCCGGCCGAGCCGTATATCGTGAGCGTCCTCGCCCGGGCCAGCGAGATGGGGCCGGCTACGCGCTATTTTTGCCGTGTGCGGGTGGATGAGGGAACAGAATTCACGGAATTTTTCTCATCGACTCAGGCTCCCAAGGTGAATTTTCTGCATAAGACGGGCTTTTGTCGGTCGGGGGCCTATGGGGTGAAGTTCCCGGCGGCGGCAAAGGACTATTACACGCTGGAGTTTGGCTTGTTGGGCAATGGTCGCTTGGAGTTGGCTTCGCCGAAACTCTTCAATGTGGCGGCCTTGGAGTCGATCTATAAAGGACGGGTGATGGCGACGGAAAGCGAATATGCGGCGATGTCGCCCTCTGAGCGTGCCGGCACGGTAGTTCGGCCCGACAACATGTGGAGCCTGCGCGGCGCGGCGTTCCTCCTGTCTGGATACATTCCCGTGCGCGATTGGGCGGGGCCCGTGGTGGTATGGACCCTGTTTGTCTTTCTGTTGCTTGTGGCCATGCTGGCTATCAATATTATTTTCAGGCGGCAATGGCTGGACAATGAGAGATTCCAGATGCCGACGGCCCAGATTCCCGTCGCGCTCCTTGGCGAAGGCGAGGTCGGGCGCGCCCTTTCAGCGATCTGGTCGAACCGGCTGATGCACATTGGATTCGTCGTGGCGTTGGTGTGGATGCTGGTACAGGTTTGGCATTCCTACAATCCCAAGGTCCCCGACATGAGCCTCAAAGTGCCTCTCGCGGACTATTTTCGCGATCCATCCTGGGGCAAGATGTGGCAGCATTGGTATTTTGCAGTCGACGGCATCTTTCTGCCCATGTGCATCTTCATGGATCTGAACGTGTTGCTAAGTATTGTGATCGGTTACATCCTGTTCCGCAGCCAGCTATGGATTGGTGAAGTTAGCAACCTGACATCCAATCCGAACTATCCCTACTCCGACGCGCAGGGCATCGGCTCCTATCTTGGTTATGCGGGCATCCTGTTGGTATTGGCGCGAAAGCACCTTTGGCGCACGTTACGGGCGGCGGTCAGTGGGGATCGTGCCTACTCTGAGGGCGAAGCGTTGTCGTTCCGTAGTGCGTATCTGCTATTGTTGGCGACAGGGATCGGGAGTGTGCTCTGGGCACATTGGTTGGGTATCGCGGCCGGTAGCATGCTGACCTATTTTGCGTTTCTGATCTCGATCGGGCTAGTGGCTTCGCGCATCCGGGCCGAGTGTGGTACGCCGTGGGGATACTTTGTTCCGTGGAACTTGGCATTATTCATGGGGCTGCTTGGTGGCGTCTGGCGGTTCGGTCCGGAGGCCATGATATTCTGTTATCTGGCTGCCTTCATGTTAGGGCCGACTGTGTTTTTCCTGATCCCCGGAGCGCAGATGGAATTGCTGGGGCTGGGGAAACGTTGGAATGTCACGCCGCGGCATCTGGTTTGGTGCGTGGTGCTGGGGGTGTTGGGCGGCATGCTCATCGGGGGGTGGGTATTCCTGTCGAATGCCTACGCCATGGGTGGCGATAACAGCCGCTACCAGTGGGCGTTTGACACCAAGTGGTGGTACTTCTTCTCCTACAACCAAGATCTCTCGGACGCGAACAATCGCATGCTGGGGCAAGCGGTGACCGCCGCTGGCGGCGGGGACCACTCCTGGCTGGCGATGGGGCTTTCGGCAGGCGTGGCGGTCGTGTTGACGGTATTGCGGCAGATGTTCTCGGGGTTCTGGTTCCACCCGGTCGGGTTTGTGCTCAGCTCCACGGGCATTGTCGATTATATTTGGGGGAGTGCCTTGACCGCGTGGGTCATTCGGTCCATCGTGCTGCGCCTGGGGGGGGCGGCCACAGTACGTAATAAACTGCAACCCTTCTTTGTCGGTGTCTTCCTCGGCACGTGCGCCGGGTACCTCTTCGTCTTGATCTTTTCCGCCTATCTACGCAGCATCGGCGTGGAATCGGTGTTTTCAACGCTCGCTCCTCCATGAACTCTACATCTCAGACAACAATTTGGAAAAACGTCGCGGGCACAGTCCTGCTGGCAGCCTTGACGGTCGCCCTGGGCATCGGTTTCCTGCATGCCTTTGCGCCTGTGCGCCCGCTGGTAGGCGTAAAAACGTATGAAGGATATGACCGGCTATCCATGGACAGCGCGTTGGCGCCGGAGAGTGTTTCAAATCGTTTGGCCGCCATTCTCGCCTGTGGTTCACGTTATCAAGGCCAGCCTGGTTTCGTGCAGGCCCGGCGCTTGGTGGGCGAGGCATTTGCTGCTGCGGGGCTCGAAACCCGCGAGTTATCCCAGAAGATCTTGACCCCACGCACGGTGAGGCGTGAGATCCTGGGCACTGATGGACGGCTTCTATCCAATGTTGAGATTTTCCCCTTTATGCCCAACCATTGCCAGCCGGTTGTTACCCCGGAGGGCGGCTGTACCGCCAAACTGGTGTTGGCCACTGACGAGTTGTTGAATACACGTGAACGTTTCGACGACTGCATCGCCGTCATCGATGTCGAGTCACCGCCGACCAGCTACGGCATCGATTGGCTGCGGTATGCCCAGGTCGGTTTCCAAGGTGTGATTCTGGCACATCGCGAGGGCATGGCCCGCATGCGCTGGGAAACGATCGGTAGCCAGCGCGCCAGCGCGCCGGTGAATTACCTGCGCCTGGCAGCAACGGAAGGCGTGTTCAAGCATCTTGACGAAACGGTGACGATCCGCGCCAAAGTGGTGTGGGAAGAAAGCGTGGACACCACGCTGGTCGGCATCCTGCACGCTCCGAAACCGGCGTCCGAAGCCGTGGTGGTGACCGCCTTTGTCGACGCACCGTCAGTGCTCCCCGATACCGCGCCCGGCACACTGGCAGCGGTCAATCTCGCGGCGCAACTCTCAGTGCTGCAAGGCATGGCGGCCTACCGCAACGATACCAACCGCACACGCGATGTGGTGTTTGTCTGTTACTCTTCGCGCAGCATGGGGATGGTGGCGGCGGATACCTTAACCTCGACCCTCGGCCATGCACTCGACCGCGCCACGGCCGGCAAGCAATTGGTAATGGCGCAGAGTGAAAATGCCGCCCAACGGGCACGGGTGGCCGCGTGTCAGGAGAGTCTGAATGATCAGAGCTTCATGGACGATGTGGGCGCGACAGCGAAACGACTTAAGACCCTATCGGCTGATGTCAGGGCCTGTTTTGATACTGAGCTTCGGTATGTGCTCAATACCCTGGTGCTGGAGCTTTCAGAAGTCCAGCTTCAGGCGCGCTTGACTTTCCTGCGCGAGAATCAGGATACCTCGCGCCCTTCTTTCGAACGTTACCGCGAAGCCAAAGCCCGCTACGACGAATCCATGACCATGGCCGGGCTGCCCCTGGCCAAGCTTCTCGGGGAGCCAGCGGCACGGGCGTTTTTTGACACCAGCGGTCTGCGCGGTCGTATCGTGGCGCGCCTACATGAGTTAGAGGCCCATCATGTCTGGCGGGGCAGGCAACTTGCGCAGGAACTGGCCATCCATGGCCTGCTGGGCCGTTATCGGCAGGTGATTGCGGCCAGTTCATTCCTGGCGCCAGCTGAACGTGAGCGTACGCATGGCGAAGCGGTGACGTTCTTCATGGGCGGTAACGCGGAATCTGATGGGTTGCGCCAGTCGCCGGTGATCAACGAAGCCATCCTGACCGTTGTTCAGCGTGACGACAAGCAATCGGGCCTGATCTATGAGCCGCTACGCGGCCGTGCGCATAACAAATGGGCGGAATCACTGGAAGGTAGCGTGCCTACGGACATGGTTCATTGGAATGCCAAGGGATATCCCGCATTCGTATTGATCAATACCGATCGCGGCTACGCTTACAGTCGCTTCGGTTCGCCCGTGGACGATCCGCGGTTGCATGACCTCGAGACGATTCGGCTCTCTTTACGCCTGCTGGGGCGGACGGTACTGGCGCTGGCCTACGGGCAAGGCTCATTCGAGCCGGCACTCAAAACCGTCCTCACCACCTATAGTGGGCGGGCCTTTCTGTCTAATGTCGGACGTTCCATCATCCCTAATTATCCTCTGGCCGGGGCGCTGATCGGGCATAAAGGCTACACCGCTGAGTACGCCCAGAGCGGGTATTATAGTTATCCTTTTCTGAAGACCAATCCGTATGGCTGGTATGAAGCGCCACGCTCGAGTCTGGCACTCATGACGCCAAATTCACCTAATGGTTATAGTCCTGAAGTGGTCGGGTTTGGGCCCGATGGACTGATCTGGTACATCAAGGACGACGGGATGCAGGGGCAACGTGCCTACAAGTCCATTAACGCCGGAGGAATCGGGAAACGGCAGAACATCAATATCGTTGCGTTCCGTGCTTCGCCCGTGGTGCTGTATGACACCATTAACCCGCAGACGCTCTCGACCTACACCGGGTTCAGTTTTCTGAAACGTGAAGGGCTGGCGGATGTCGACAAGTTCAATGTGTTCGGCCTATCCGACGGTATTGTGGTGGCGATGCTCGAGCCGGACCGCCGGTTCTTTCTCACGCTGAAGGCGGGTGCGCCCGACAATGACAAGGTCCAGAGTATCCGCGCTTTTCTGTTAGGCGTCGACGAGACTTTCCGTGCCGCGCCCGATCGCGAGATTGACGGCCGCGGTTACCTAGTGGCCGATACCCCCGTGTTAAGGGAGGTCTCGGAACAGGTGGCGGAGTCCATGTTGTCCGTCAATGGCCGCCGCTTGGATTTGCAGATCCGCCATAATATGGCGGATAAACGCGTGCGTCTCTTTCACAAGCGCAGCCAGTCCCTGCTTGCGCAAAGCCACGTCGAAGGAACGCCCCATCATACGGCTGAACTGGATCAGCGGGCGGCGGTCACGTATGCCACATTGAATCACTCCGTGCTGCGCCGCACCGTGTTCGAAGCCGTGGTTGGCATTCTCTGGTATCTAGGACTGTTGGTTCCCTTCGCGTTCTTTTTTGAGAAACTGGCCTTCGGGTTTGCTGATATCCGGCGCCAACTAGCCGCCCAAACCGGGATTTTTCTCGTCGTATTTCTCTTGCTGCGCTGGTTACACCCTGCTTTTGCGATGATCAGCTCCTCGCTCATGATCTTGTTGGGGTTTGTCATCATGTTGATCTCGGGCGGGATCACCTTGCTCTTTTCAGGAAAGTTCAAGGAGAACCTTGAAGAACTTCAAAAAAGCCGGGGACAAGTGACGGCGGCCGAAATCAACACCATGGGGGTGCTGGGCACGGCGTTTACGTTGGGACTGAATAATATGCACCGGCGCATTGTCCGGACGGGTTTGACCTGTACGACGCTGGTGCTGCTGACATTCGCGATGATCTGCTTCACGTCAGTCCAGTCGGACATCACCGATAACGTCGCAGCCATCGGCAAGGCTCCCTATCAGGGGATGCTGATTAAACCCGAGCGTTTCAAGCCGATCAGTAGCGCAGCATGGTTTGCCCTCAGTGACCGTTATCAGCAGACCTGTTCCTTGTCAGCGCGCCGCATGATGGTGGGGCAGCAGGGCTGGGACCGCGTGAACTATAACCCTGACCTCGAAGCCTCTTATGAGCCCGCAAGCGGATTACCCAAACGTCGACCCGTGGCGTCAATTCTGGAGCTTGGTCCTGAAGAACCCCTACGCAATGGTATCCGGTTACTTACCCAGCGCGGTTGGTTCACGACTAACATGGTGAAAGACGAGATCGATATCCCGCCGGTCTTGATCCCTGACACGCTCGCAACATCGCTGGGTATCCGCCCATCCGAAGTGGATGCGGGTGTGGTTCAAATCAAGCTCAGCGGGAAACAGGTGCGCGTACAAGGGATTTTTGAGGCGGCTTCGCTGGCCGCGCAGCGTGATCTTGACGGCCGCGACCTGCTGCCTTTTGACATCGAGGCCATGCGTTCAGTTCAGATTAGTGGTAATTCTGTCTTGGCCGAAGACACCGATCCACGTTTGAATGCCGGCTCGATTGTGATTGTTCCTCGTGACATCGGCGTCCGCAGCGGCCATGGCGAATACCGTCTGATCTCGGTGGCGGTGTGTATGCCAAATGCGTCCTATCGACAGGCGGGTGAAGTGATTAATCAATATCTGGAACAGAGCGGCCAGACGACCTACTACGGTCTTGGCAATATGGCCTACCGCGGGCGCCGCGCCCGGTCGCAAACGTCCGATGGTTTGCTGGAACTATTGATCCCATTGATCATCGCGGCCCTGACCGTGCTCAATACTATGCGTGGATCCGTGTACGAGCGGCGCGATGAGATCTTCGTCTATAACGCGGTGGGGATTGCACCACGCTACATTTTTGCCATGTTCTTCAGTGAAGCCTTCGTCTATTCCATTGTAGGCTCGGTTATCGGCTTCCTTCTCAGTCAGGGGCTTGGACGGCTGCTGACGACGCTCGGGTGGACGGGTGGGCTAAATATGACGTTCACCTCGCTCAACACGATTTACGCCTCGCTGGCGATCATGGGTGCCGTCTTCATTTCCACGCTCTTCCCGGCGTTGTCGGCCATGAAAATTGCGGCGCCAGCCGAGGATGCGGGGTGGGACCTTCCTGAACCCGAAGACGACCGAATGACCTTTGTGCTTCCCTTCACCTTCGGCGCGCGCGATCGTATTGCGGTGTTGGCTTTTTTCGGCCGCTACTTCGCGGACCATGGTGAAGGCAGTTCTGGCCGCTTCTTTGCGAATCCACCCCGCCTGGGGTTGGACGTTGCGGGGACCGCTGGGAGCGGTACGCCCGGTCTTGAGAGCACCGTCTGGCTTAAGCCGTTCGACCTTGGAGTTTCGCAACGTTTGACGATTATCCTGCCCACGGATCCGGAAACCGGGGAGTTTGCGGCGCACGTCACCTTGACCCGCCTTTCCGGCACACGCGAGTCATGGATGCGCCTCAATCAGAGTTTCATGTCCGTGCTGCGTCGCCATTTTCTGTACTGGCGTGCGGTGAGTCCGGCCGATCGTGGCACCTTGTTTGCCGAAGCGCGGCAGGCACTGGAACAGGCCTATGAAGCCGAGGAGCAAGCCCATGCATAAAGGTCAACCTGACAAAGAGCTCGAGCAATACCGGAACCTGCTGGAGACGCCGACGGAGTTTGTGGACGGGTTCGGTTGGTCCACCGTCACGGGTATCATTTTCTGCGGCCTGGTGATGATTCCCGGCTCCATCTATCTTTCCCTGATGACGGGGGGCAGCATGGGGGCGGCCGCGACATGGGTGACGTTGATCCTGTTCAGCGAAGTCGCGCGCCGGGCGCTCAAAACGCTCTCCCGCCAGGAGCTCGTGGTTCTGCTGCATGCGGCCGGCGGGGTGCTGGGAGGCGGCTTTGTATTCGGTGACTTTGTCTACCGTGCCTATCTCGTTTCAAGCGAGGCGGTACGCGATGCCGGGATGCGGGATGCGTTCCCTTCATGGTTCGTGCCCAAGGCCGATAGTGCGGCTATTCTGGAGCGTAATCTGTTCCATCAAGACTGGATGGTCCCCATTGGCATGCTGGCCTTTTTGATGATTATTGGATTTGTGCAGAAATATACTCTGGGCTATTTCTTCTTTCGTCTGACCTCTGACATCGAGCGCCTCCCTTTTCCGATGGCTCCGATCCAGGCCCAGGGCGCCATGGCCCTCGCCGAAAACGAGCCCGAGTCGGGGCGGGGTAAGGGCGGGGAAGAGGCGGGGCGTGAGGCCTTCATGCGGACCAAGCAGGGCGAACGTAAGAAGAGTGAACGCTGGCGCCTGTTCTCGCTTGGCATTGTGCTGGGATTGACGTTTGGCGCGATTCAAGTCGGTATTCCCGCGATTTCAGGCCTGTTATTGGATAAGCCGATTTTCTTGATTCCGCAGCCTTTCCTGGATACGGCGACGCTGACCGAGTCCATTTTGCCAGCCACGCCGACCGGGGTAGTCATCGACCTGGGTGTGGTGCTGCTGGGGTTTGTGTTGCCGTTTTGGGCTGTCGTTGGGACCAGCGCCGCGATCTTGCTAACGGTGGTTCTTAACCCGATGCTCCAACATGCGGGCGTGTTGGCTCGCTGGCAACCTGGGATGGACACGATCAATACGACCTTCGCAAACAGCATGGATTTCTGGATGAGTTTCGGGATCGGTTCGGCCTTGGCCATTGCCTGTGTTTCTATTTATCAGACGGTGCGTGATGTCCGGCGGAGAATCCGTGAACTAGCGGCCGTTCCTGGGGAGAAGGGGGGCGGCTGGCGCGCACTGTTTGCCACGCCCACCACGGGGCGCGGTGACTACTCCATGCGGCTGGCGCTCGGCGGATACGTCTTCGTTTCCATTTGTCTGATCGTGCTTTGCTACATCCTGCTGCAGGCGACGGGGACCAGCCGTATCGGCTTGTTGATATTCTTGATTTTCTTTACCTTTGTCTACAATCCGCTGATCTCGTATGTCAACGCCCGGCTCCTGGGTATCTCCGGACAAACTGTGGATATCCCGTTCATCAAGGAGACCGCCTTCATCCTGTCTGGCGCCAAGGGCGTTGAAGTCTGGCTGGCCCCGATTCCGATTACCAACTATGGCGGACAGGCTCAGGGCTTCCGCGTCAATGAGTTGACCGGGGTAAGCTTCCGCTCGCTGATCAAGGCCGATCTCATGGTGCTGCCAGTCATGTTCTTGTTGAGCTGGCTCTTCTGGGGCTTTATCTGGCACGCTTCGCCGATCCCCTCGGATGCCTTTCCTGCGGCCCAGATCAACTGGGAGTTGCGGACCAAGATGGACACCCTGCTGTACACCTCGACTTTCGCCGCGCCGGGTGTGGCGGCGCACAGCATTATGGATAGTGAGTTCATTCAAGCCATTCATGGGGGGGTGATCACCACCGCCTTCGGTTGTACCATTGCGTTGTTCTCGCTCTTTAGCATTTTCGGTTTGCCGACGCTCTTCATCTACGGCATTATTCGCGGCTTAGGGGCCCTACCACATACTATGCTTTTAGAAATCGTCGGCGCGTTGATCGGCCGCTACTACTATCAACGTAAATATGGTCCAACCAATTTCCTGCGCATGGCACCGACGTTGCTGGCCGGTTATTTTACGGGTGTGGGCTTGATTAGTATGGCCACGATTGCCATGCGACTAATCCAGGCGGCTGTCTCGGCAGCACCGTTCTAGAATTGCAGGATGTACAGGACGTGCACTAAATCAGGGCTATCGGGAGTGGAAAAACGAAAATGTGCTTGATGAAAGTAATAATTTTAAATCAGGGCAGGCGGCAGGTGGAGTTCCTGCGCTCATGAGTCGTGCTATCCAAAAACAAGTTCGGCTGCCTATCTCCGTCGCCTTCGGCGTGGTGATGCAGGGAATTCGTATCCGGTTGGGGCGGGCGATCGTGACCCTCATGGGTGTTGTCCTGGGCATTGCCTTCCTGATGTCCATTCTCACCGGGCAGACTATCCGGCTCGGGGTGAGTCAGGAAACTGAAGCCCGCGTCGAAACACGGCGTATGGTGAGTTTCCTCTCAGCCGAAATCGGGCCGGTTGAAGGTCGCGTTTTGGGTGTGGTGGCGACGGGGCCGCTCAACGAACAAGAGCTGCGCCTGCTCACAGAATTGCATGCCCGCCGTGTGGCTCGTCTTCAGTGGGCTGGTCCCGTGCCAGCCGGCCTGCCGGCGGGGCTGGTTCAGCCCGTCGAGGGTGCGGCCGTGGGCCGCGAGGCGGCGGCCGTGATCCAAATGGGGGAGGGGCCGAATCCCGGCGCTGCCGCCTGGCGCGAGTGGCTGGGAAAAACGGACGGACGTGTGGTGGCGGCTACCCGCCGGTCGCATGGGGTTCCTGCGGTGGAGGGTGTTTTATCCGTATGCCTCGAGCGTGAGTGGCGACCCGACGAAGTTACCGAAAAGGCCCTTCAAGCCCAACGCGCCCGTTTCCGGACAGGCTGGATTATCGCGATTTCAATGATGGTGACAGTGATCGGAATTTGTAATGCGATGTTGATGTCCGTGACGGAGCGTTTTCGTGAGATTGGAACCATGAAGTGCTTAGGTGCTTTGTCGCAGTTTGTCCGTCAGGTGTTCTTCCTGGAAGCCAGTATGATGGGGCTGGTCGGCTCGCTGGCGGGCTGTGTGTTCGGGGTGGTGTTCGCCGGGGTCGCTTACAGTATGTCGTATGGCATAGGAATGGTGCTGGGAACCCTGGATACCGGTACCCTGTTGCTCCATAGTGGTTTCTGCCTGGTGGCC